>NZ_FTOO01000003.1 GCF_900156755.1 Alicyclobacillus vulcanalis | reverse complement strand
ATGTATTAGGCACGCCGCCAGCGTTCGTCCTGAGCCAGGATCAAACTCTCAATCCAAGCGTCTATCCTGTACTCCATTTGGGGTCGCATGGACTTGTGGGTTTGGTGGTCTCGTGTGTTTAGTTTTCAAGGAGCGTTCCCGCGCGCTCGCGCGGTCTTTCGCGCCGCCTCGCGGGCGGCGAGAATGATACTATCACCCTCGGGCGCCCTGTGTCAAGGCGGATCGCGAAGAAAAATCCGAGGAAAAATCAGGATAACCATGTCACCATGAACTCGGCCTCGGCTCTGAGCGCATGTGCCAGACGATGTCGGCGGATGGATTCCACGCCGCCAAGGCCCTTTCGTTCCCGGGCGGTGCAAGGCGGCCTCAATAGCTGTCTTTGCACAGGTCTTCTGCAGGCCCTCATAGGAATGCCTTTCGGAAGGTCTTGCTCTTACTCCTCACGAGCGCCAATCGAACGGGAGCAATTCGGCGAGCTTCACCACTGCGCCTGGCGCGACCATGACCTCGGTTTCGAGATTTCCAGGATGAAGCAGACGAATCAGTTCACGGCACCGCCCGCAAGGTGGCAGAACGGCCCCGTTCGCGCCCACCGCCACCATGCGGACCACGCGATGTTCCCCGGCGGTGACCATGGCGGCCGCAGCGGCGTGTTCTGCGCAAAAGCCGAGCGAACACGCGGTGTCTATACACACACCGATGTAGACGTGGCCTTGAGCCGTTTCCAACGCTGCGGACACAGAACCAGCCGTCGCCTCGGGCGAGAGTTGGCGAAACCCGTGCACCGATCGAGCCTTTTCGATGAGCTCCTCAAACGTCACAAGCACCCCTCCACCTGCCCCTCCATCTGCGGTCAGCATCATCTGCCGCCAGGGGTGCCGCCAGGGGCGAATCCCGACCTGTATGCGTTTTCGGGGCGCCGAACGGCGCTTCTGGGCGACTCGCCTTCCCCCGCCCATCCGGTGCGCCCGGCCAGCGCTTTGTGCGCCCATCCACGGGCGCGTCACCTAAAAAACTGTGTCCATCCGCTGATGACGGCGAATCCGAGTCGCCGATAGATGCCTCCAGCATTCGGATTGTCGTAGTACAAACACAGGGTCTTGCCGCGCTCGTCAAACACATCGCAGAGCTTCGCCACACACCGCGTAGCATAGCCGTGTCCGCGGTACAAGGGCCGGGTGCAGACGCCCACCACCATGGCGGTCCACTGGTTTTCCGCCACCACGCTTGCGGACGCAGCCATCTCGCCGCGCTCGCCGGGGATGTAGAAACAAAGCGTATCCCCAGACTCAAACGACTGGCGCAAGGACAACTCCGTCGTGCTGCTGTTGGCAAACTCCGCGATGCTTTTCCGCAGTTGCCACAGTTGGCCGACGTGATCGACCGTAGCCTGGAAGACACCGGACGTGTCGACGGGAATGCGCGGGGCGCGCACAGGCCGTTCGGCAAAGGCAAACTCGCGGACCTGCCTCGGCTCAAAGCCGCCAATGTCCTGCAGGAGGCTGAGCGATACCGAATCCCCTTGGATGAGCGTCCACGCGGTGTTGGACTGCAGCAGGCGGACGACCTCTTCCACCCCGTCGGGGCCCTCGGTGGAAAAGATATAGCTCCCGTAGAAACGCAGCAGCACGGCTGTGACATGCCCGTTCGAGAGATGACCATACACCTCCTGAAACGGCGCGTCATAGCCATACCGCTCGATGTCGCCGGTAAGAAACGTGTGAAGCGCCGGCCGTTTTGCCAGATAGGCGACGACCCGGTCGTGATCGGACGCTGTCAGCCTTCGGAACATGCGGTCACTCTCCTCGCCTCGACCAGCGCCTCCAAGCCTCATTTCTCTTTGACGATGGCATTGACCACGATGAAGCAGAGCCCCACGAAGGTCGCGAAGGCGAGAAACATCGCGCTCGTGTGCACAAGAAAGTCCCAAAACCCGTTCTGCATGGAGACCGCCCCCTCAAGTCGGATGGTAGCAGACGGGCGCGCCGCAATCCAGCGCGCCCTGGTCGATCACGCCTCCGCCTCGTCGTCCTCGTCCTTGACGACGCGGCTGACCGAGGCGACTTCGACGCCTTCATCGACGTTAATCAGCCGGACGCCCTGCGTATTGCGGCTCAGCGTGGACACGTCGCGCACATGGATGCGAATGGCCACGCCGGCCTGGGTGACGATCATCACGTCGTCGTCCTCCGTCACCATGCACATCTCGATGGCGTGCCCGTTTTTCGGCGTGCAGTTGAGCGTCTTGATGCCCTTGCCCCCGCGCGATTGGGCGCGGTACTCGCTGACGGGCGTGCGCTTGCCGTAGCCGCGCGAGGTGACGACGAGCACGTCGTGATCGTCCTCGGCCACGTCCATGGCGATGACTTCGTCGCCGTCGGTCAGGGAGATGCCCTTGACGCCGGTGGCCGCGCGGCCCATGGGCCGGACGTCGGTTTCCGGGAAGCGAATGGCGAGCCCGTGGCGCGTGACCATCATGATTTCCTTCGAGCCATCCGTCAGCTTGACGCCGACGAGATCGTCGTCGTCGCGCAGGTTGATGGCGATGAGCCCGTTCTTGCGCACGTTCGCGTACTCGGCGAGCGGCGTCTTCTTCACGATCCCTTGGCGCGTGGCGAAGAACAGGTACGTGTCTTTGACTTCGGCCGGATCGAGCGACTTCACGGGAATCATCGCGGTGACCTTCTCGCCCTGCTCGATGTTGAGCAGATTGACGATGGGTGTCCCGCGCGCCTGCCGGCTGAACTCGGGCACGTCGTACGCCTTGATGGCATACATGCGGCCGCGGCTCGTGAAGAAGAGGAGGTAATCGTGCGTCGACGTCACGTGGAGGCCGGTCACGAAGTCCTCCTCGTGCGCGTTGATGAGCGTCATGCCGCGCCCGCCGCGCCGCTGGCTGTGGTACGTCGACAACGGCAGCCGCTTGATGTAGCCGCGATGCGTCATGGCGATCACGACGTCATGCACGGGGATGAGATCTTCTTCGCTGATCTCGCCCTCGGCGTTGAGGATGCGCGTGCGGCGATCGTCGCCGAACCGGTCCCGGATTTCGAGGATCTCCTGACGGATGACGCCGTCCAAGAGCTTCGGATCCGCCAGGATGGCCTTCAACTCCGCGATGCGCTGCAGAAGCTCCTGATACTCGGCCTCAATTTTCTCCCGCTCGAGACCGGTGAGCCGCTGCAGGCGCATGTCGAGGATGGCCTGGGCCTGCTCCTCCGACAGCCCAAACGTCGAGATGAGGCCTTGGCGCGCCTCGTCGACGGTGCGGGAGCTGCGGATGAGGGCGATGACCTCGTCCAGGTGATCGAGCGCGATGCGCAAGCCCTCGAGGATGTGGGCGCGCGCCTCGGCCTTGGCGAGATCGTACTGCGTCCTGCGCCGCACGACGTCGCGCTGGTGGTTCAGGTAGTGCTCGAGCGTCTCGCGCAGCGTCAGCACCTTGGGCTCCCCGTTCACGAGCGCCAGGTTGATGACGCCGAAGCTCGTCTGGAGCGCCGTGTGTTTGAACAGGTTGTTCAGAACCACCTGCGGGCGCACGTCGCGGCGCAGCTCGATCACGACGCGCATGCCGCGGCGATCGCTCTCATCGCGGAGGTCCGTGATGCCGTCGATCTTTTTCTCGCGCGCGAGCTCGGCGATTTTTTCGACGATGCGCGCCTTGTTTTGCTGATACGGGATTTCCGTGACGACGATGCGGGTCTTGCCGCCCGACAGCTCCTCGAAGTGCGTCACCGCGCGCACCGTGATGGAACCGCGCCCCGTCTCGTACGCCTTGCGGATGCCCTCCCGGCCCAAGATGACGCCCCCGGTCGGGAAGTCAGGGCCCTTGATGACGGTCATCAGGTCCTCGAGCGTCGCGTCCGGATGGTCAATGAGCATGACGACGCCGTCGATCACCTCGCGCAGGTTGTGCGGCGGGATGTTGGTCGCCATGCCGACGGCGATGCCGCTCGATCCGTTGACCAAGAGGTTGGGAAAGCGGGACGGGAGCACGACGGGCTCCTCTTCTTGCTCGTCGTAGTTCGGCGTAAAATCGACCGTCTCCTTGTTGATGTCGCGCAGAAGTTCGAGCGCGATGGCGGACATCCGCGATTCGGTGTAGCGCATCGCCGCCGCGGCGTCGCCGTCAATGGAGCCGAAGTTCCCGTGCCCGTCGATGAGCGGATACCGCGTCGAAAAGTCCTGGGCGAGGCGCACCAAGGCCTCATAGACAGCGGCATCGCCGTGTGGGTGGAACTTACCCAGCACGTCGCCGACGATGCGCGACGACTTTTTGTACGGCTTGTCCGGCGTCATCCCGGCCTCGTACATCGCATACAAGATCCGCCGATGCACAGGCTTCAGGCCGTCGCGCACGTCCGGAATGGCCCGGGCGACGATGACGCTCATCGCGTAATCCAGAAATGAACTGCGCAGCTCCTGGCTGATATCCACCGGCAAGATGCCGCGAGAGCTGCTCTCGTCTGCCATGCATGCCACCTCTCATCTCGTGCCACCCGGGCCAAGGCGCCCGCGTGCCCTTGTCACACGTCCAAGTTGCGGACAAATCGCGCATGCTCCGCGATGAAATCTCGCCGAGGTTCCACCTTGTCGCCCATCAGGATGCTGAAAATCATGTCCGCATCCATGGCATCCTCCATCGTGACGCGGAGCAACGTGCGCGACTCGGGGTCCATCGTCGTCTCCCACAGCTGGTCGGCGTTCATCTCGCCAAGTCCCTTGTACCGCTGCAGCCGCACGCCGTCGCGGCCCATCTCCTGCAGGATCCGCTCGAGCTCCGCATCCGAGTACGCGTAGCGCACCACTTTGCCCTTTTCGATCTTGTAAAGCGGCGGCTGGGCGATGTAGATGTAACCCGCGTCAATGAGCGGCCGCATAAACCGGTAAAACAGCGTCAACAGCAGAATGCGGATGTGACTCCCGTCGTGATCGGCATCGGTCATGATTACGATCTTTTGATAGCGCGCCTTCGACAGGTCGAAGTCGTCGCCGATGCCCGTGCCGCACGCCGTGATGATGGCGCGAATCTCTTCATTCGCGAGCACCTTGTCGAGCCTGGCCTTCTCCACGTTGATGATTTTGCCGCGCAGCGGAAGGATGGCCTGCGTCTGCGGGTCTCGCCCCATCTTGGCCGATCCGCCCGCAGAGTCGCCCTCGACGAGGAACAGCTCCGACCGCTCCGGATCCTTGGAGCTGCAGTCGGTCAGCTTCCCCGGCAGGCTCGTCACGTCCATCTTCTTGCTTCGCGTCAACTCTCTCGCGCGCCTTGCCGCCTCGCGCGCACGCGCCGCGAGAATGCACTTGTCGACAATCTTGCGCGCGACGGACGGATTTTCCTCCAGGAAGATCTGCATCCGCTCGCCAAACAGCGTCTCGACGATGCCCCGCACCTCGCTGTTGCCGAGCTTCGTCTTCGTCTGCCCCTCGAACTGCGGCTCGGGCACCTTGACGCTGACGACCGCGGTCAATCCCTCGCGCACGTCGTCGCCCGTCATGCTGTTGTCGTTCGACTTCAACATGCCGTACCGGCGCGCGTAGTCGTTGATCACCCGCGTCAGCGCGCTCTTGAAGCCGGCCTCGTGCGTGCCGCCCTCCGCCGTGTTGATGTTGTTGGCAAACGAGTACACTGTCGCGGCATAACCGTCGTTGTACTGGAGCGCGATCTCGACGGCCACATCGTCCTTGAGCGCCGAGACGTAAATCGGATCGTCAAACAGGACCTCTTTTGACTGATTCAGCCACCGCACGAACTCCGCCACGCCGCCGTCGTACTTGAAGACGGCCCGTTTTCCACCTTCGCGCTCGTCCTCGAATACAATCTCGAGGCCCGCGTTCAAAAACGCGAGCTCCCTCAGCCGATTGATCAACGTGTCGGCGGAGAAGACGGTGGTTTCGGTAAAGATTTCGGGATCCGGCTTGAACGAGACCTTCGTGCCCGTCTTGTCCGTTGTCCCGATGATTTTCAAGTCGTAAAGCGGCGTACCGCGCTCGTACTCCTGCACGTAGATGTGGCCGTCGCGGTGGACCTCGACGCGCATCCACGAGGACAGCGCGTTCACCACGGAAGCGCCCACGCCGTGCAGGCCCCCGGAGACCTTGTAGCCCTTGCCGCCGAATTTGCCGCCCGCGTGCAGCGTGGTCAGCACCGTCTCAACCGCAGGCCGGCCGGTCTTCGGATGGATGCCCACAGGAAACCCGGCCCCGTTGTCTATGACGGTCACGCTGTTGTCCGGGTGAACCTGCACGACAATGCGCGTGCATCGCCCCGCAAGGGCCTCGTCGACGGCGTTGTCGACAATCTCCCAGACGAGGTGATGCAATCCCTTTACACTCGTTGAACCGATGTACATTCCAGGCCGCTTGCGCACGGCTTGGAGGCCTTCCAGAACCTCAATCTGCGATTCGTCATACACCTGTTCCGGAATTCTATCCGCCAAAGAAGTTCCCTCCGCCTCAAGACAACAAAAAGCCGCTCGGCGTCCATCTCCTTAGGATCGCCGAGTTTTCCGGGCTTCAGACGCGTTCTTCGGCTATTATACCAGAACGCACTCGGAACAGGCGGTAGTCCCCCGCGAGCTCCTGGCCGAGCCGGTTGAGGCTTGTGGTGGTGATGACCGTCTGCACCTTCCTGCTCATGCTCAGGACGAGATTGCGCTGGCGGAGATCGTCGAGTTCAGACAACACGTCGTCGAGCAAAAGGACGGGGTATTCGCCGAGCTCCTCGTGCATGAAGTCGATCTCGGCGAGCCGAAGGGAGAGCGCAATGGTCCTTTGTTGGCCCTGGCTGGCGGAGGTGTGCACCTCGCGCCCGTCGAGAAAGAGCAAAATATCATCCCGATGCGGCCCCAGGTTCGTCGTGCCAAGGCGCAGATCTTGAGCGCGGTTCTGAGCGAGCGCACGCACAAGAATGGGCCCCAGATCATCCGCGCTCATGCCTTCCTCCACGCCGACGATGGAGCTGCGGTAGGAGAGCGCAAACGACTCCCGGCCGTTCGCGATGTCGCCGTAAATCCTCGCCGCGTAGGCCCTCAGCCGCGCGAGAAACCGCAGGCGCCGCTGGATCACGTGCGCCCCGTGAAGCGCGAGCTGCTCATCAAACGCCGCGAGGACGTCGTCCTGCGCGCCCCCAGCCGAGGACTTCAGCCAGCGATTTCGCTGCACAAGCGCCCGGTTGTACAGGCTCAGGTGGTGGAGGTACAGAGGCTCCAGCTGTCCGAGCTCCGTGTCGAGAAAGCGGCGGCGAACCCGAGGGCTGCCTTTGACCAAATCCAAGTCCTCCGGCGCAAACAACACCACCTTGACCTGGCCCACAAATTCCGTCATGCGGCCCACCTGAACCCCGTTCGCGTACGCCCTGCGGCCCTCGGGCCCGAGCTCCAGGGCGAGGCGCCGATCGCCGTACTGCGTGGACGCCTCCAGGCTGATGCGCGATCGCTCGCTGTCCCAGCGAATCAGGTCGCGATCGCGATGGGCCCGGTGCGATTTGCCCACGGCGATGATGAGCATTGCCTCGAGGGCGTTCGTCTTCCCCTGCCCGTTTTCGCCGACGAGCACGTTGACGCCGGGCGACAGCTCCAGGCAAGCCTCCCGGTAATTGCGAAAGTCGATCAGCTCAACGCGGCGAATGTCCATCCGAGTGGCTCACCACGCGATACGATTCGCCTTCGATCTCGACCTCGTCGCCATGGCGCAGCTTCCTGCCGCGGCGCGTCTCCGCCTCGCCGTTCACGCGCACCCGGCCCTCGCCGAGCAGCGACTTGACCTCCCCGCCCGAGGCCACGACCTGGACCTTTTTCAGCAGCTGTCCGAGCGTGATGTAATCCCCCACGATGCGTACGTCCATCATGACCTCCAGAGAATGGGCGAGATGAGCTGCAGCATGGACGGATCGCCGCTGCGCTCGATGACAAAGGCCTGATTGGCGCCGTTGAACCGGATGGCGATCTCGGCCGCGTCGAGCGCGCGCACCGCCTCGATCACGTACCGCCCGTTGAAGGCAATCTGCAGGTCTTCTCCCTCTTTGCGCAGCGCGTGCAGCGTCTCCGACACGTTTCCCACTTCCGGGGAATGCGACGTGACGGTCAGCGTATCGCCCTCCACCTCGAGGCGGACCATGTGGTTGTCCTTGTCCCTCGCGATGAGCGCGGCGCGATCGATGGCTTGCAAAAACGCGTCGCCGGGCAGGACAACCTGGGTGCGCGCCGAGCGCGGGATGAGGCGCGAGGTGTCGGGATAACTGCCCTCGAGAAGCCGCGTGTAAAACCGCGTCGAACCGAGGACAAACAGGCCATGGCTCGGCGTGAGGACCATCTCGACGGGCGAATCGTCCTCGGGCAGGATTTTCGACAGCTCGGACAGCGACTTCGCTGGGATGACCACGTGGCGCTCCGGCAGATCGGGATGGGCCACCCGGTGCTGGGCGAGCCGCAGGCCGTCGGTTGCGACGAACGTGAGCTGCGTGGCGTCGGACGTGATGGAGACACCGGTCAGCGCGGGGCGCACCTCCGAGGTGGCCGCGGCGAAGACGGTGGACTCAATCAGCCTGCCGAGCGTATGGGCCGGAATGTGCATGCTCTCATAGCCTATGAAGTTCGGCAGCTCTGGGAACTCCTCCGCATCGATCCCGTGCAGGTGAAATTCGACGCTCTCCGCCGAGATCTCGGTCATATAGTTGGCGTCGACGCGCATATGAATCTGCGTGTCCGGAAGTTTGCGGACGATCTCGCCGAAGTACCGGGCGGGCAGGACAATCGCGCCGGTCTGACGCACCTGAAGGCCGGTCTCCTCGTCGGCCGGGACGCGCGTCTGAATGGCGAGTTCCAGGTTGTAGGCGGTCGCGACGAGCTCGTCTGGATGGACCTCGAGCAAAATGCCCATGAGGACCTGCTTCGGCGTGCGCACCGCGACCGCCTTGGACACCAGCTGCAACGCGTTGGCGAGCGCCTGTTTGTTCATCAGAAGTTCCATGCGTCGACTCCCTTCCCTGTGCATGTGGGCATACGTTGCGCCAGGCGTCCCGTCAGGTTCAGGAGAAGAAGAAGGATGGATCATGATCATCGTCGTGATCATGATCAGGGCAGTGGATTTGTGGACAACCCGCCGATCGCGCCGAAACATTCATGCACAGCCTGTTGACAACTTTGTGGATAAGTCCGGTGTTTCGCGCTGTCCACCTGTGGACAACCTGTTTATGTTAGCGTTCGAATCGCTTGACTGAGCCGTTCGATCGTCGCGCGGAGTTCGTCATCTCTCATCATTTCCTCGTGCACGCGCTCGCAGGCATGCATGACCGTCGTGTGATCGCGGCCGCCAAACGCGTCCCCAATTCTGGGCAGTGAGAGATCGGTCAACTCGCGCGTGAGGTACATGGCGATCTGGCGGGGAAAGGCGATGTTGCGCGTGCGCTTTTTCCCCTTCAAATCGTCGACCTTGAGTCCGTAGTGATCCGCGACGACTTTTTGCACGTGGCTCACCGTCACGGCGCGCGGCCGGTTGGGATGGATGAGGTCCTTCAGTGCCTCCTGCGCCAAGGCGACGCTGAGATCGTCGCGCACGAGGGACGAATAGGCGATCACCCTTGTCAGCGCGCCTTCGAGCTCTCGGATATTCGAGTCGATCTGATCGGCAATGAAGGCGAGCACGTCGACGGGCACATCCAGGCCGTCGGCTTTGGCTTTGCGCTGAAGAATGGCGATGCGCGTTTCGAGGTCGGGGGGTTGAATATCGGTGATCAGTCCCCACTCGAACCTGGAGCGCAACCGGTCCTCGAGGGTCGGGATCTCCCGAGGCGGCCGGTCGCTCGAGATGACGATTTGCTTTCCGACCTCGTGCAGACTGTTGAAGGTGTGAAAGAATTCTTCCTGCGTTTGCTCCTTGTTGGCGATGAATTGGATGTCGTCAATCAAGAGCACGTCGACCGTGCGATAGCGCGCCCTGAACGAGTCCGGGTTCTTATCTCGGATGGCCGCGATGAATTCATTGGTGAATCGCTCGGACGATATGTAACTCACTTTGAAATTCGGATAGTGTTGGCGCACGTAGTGGCCAATCGCGTGCATGAGGTGCGTTTTGCCGAGTCCGACGCCCCCGTAGATGAACAATGGGTTGTACGCGTTGGCGGGCCGCTCCGCAACGGCCAGGCAGGCGGCGTGGGCAAACCGGTTGCCCGCCCCGATGACAAATGACTCAAAGGTGTAACGAGGGTTGAGATTGGTCTCACTCTCCTCTTCCGCCGCACCGGTCTCCTGCGCCCGCCGGATGAGAACAGCGGGGGCCTGCGGCTGCACATCGTCCTCCGTGACGAAGTGCACGCGGTATTCCCGGTCGAGAAGGTTCATGATGAGCGTTTCGACGAGGGAAGTGTAATGCTCAGACAGCCAGTTGCGTACAAATCCGGAGGGCGCGGAGATGATGACCGTTTGGTCCGACTCATCGATTCGGACGATGTGGGTGTCCTCGAACCACGTGCTGTACGTGGGGCCAGACACTCTGTCCTGGACGAGTTTGAGGACTTGATTCCACAGGGAATCGTAAGTCGGATCGAGTTTGGTACTCATCACGAAAGGTTCCCCCTAGTGTTGAAAGAACTTGTCCACAGCACGCGGGAGTATGACGAGCGATAGGAAGTCCGGGTAATCGCCGATATCACCTGTGGACTTGTGTACATCTAGAATCCACATGTGCAGAAGCTGTGGGAAACGTTGTCCACAGGGTGTGGATAAGGTTGTGGATGAATGAATTCCACAAGCGCGATTGTGGATAACGGATAGCGCAGATCATAACAGGATCCGGCGCGTCGAGCAATGTCGAAAAACGTCTTTCCACAGGATCCACTCATGGACATGCCGAGGAATCCACAGGGTGTTGACGTGTGGATGAGATGTGGATGAGTGGGCTTCGCCTGCGAGAAAAGCGCGGCTGGGCGGACGTGTTGTCCACATGTGGATAGTGGAGAATAGAACATTGACACGGTCAGGATCTTTCTGTATCGTAGCTACGTGTGTCCGCACGGGGGAGGTGTCTCGATGAAACCGACCTATCAACCGAACGTTCGTAAGCGGAAGAAGAACCACGGTTTCCGGAAGCGCATGGCGACCAAGGGCGGTCGACGGGTGTTGGCGCGCCGCCGCGCGAAGGGCCGGAAGGTGCTGTCCGCGTGAGAAGGGCCACGGAAGTGGCCTTTTTTTGTGAAGGGCGGGTTGATGCGGGGAGGCCATCGAGGAACTGGAGGAGCGGACCTTGCAGAGTGAGCATCGGCTCAAGGACAGCCGCGACTTTCGGCGCGTGTTTCGCAGAGGCAAGTCGTTTGCGAGCGGCAGGCTCGTGTTGTATTATTGCGACAATCGGGAGGCTCGACTTCGCGTCGGGTTTTCCATCAGCCGGAAAGTTGGGAAGGCGGTTGTGCGCAACCGCTTGAAGCGCGTGTTACGCGCCATCTTTCAGCGACACTTGGACGAGCTTCGCGACAAGCCGGTGGATGTGGTCGTGGTCTGCCGCGCGAGTGCAGCGGACGCGCCGTTTCAGGATCTGGAGCGCGAAGTCGAGAAGCTGTTGACGAAGGCGAAGCTGTTACCGCAGCCGACGGGAGATGAACGACCGTGAGGCGGCTTCTGATTTTGCTTATTCGATTTTATCAGCGATACATCTCGCCAGCCAAATTGCCCACATGTCGGTTCACGCCGACTTGTTCGGAATATGCGGTCCAGGCCATCGCGCGCTTCGGTGTGCTGTACGGCGGCTGGCTCGCCGTCCGGCGGTTGGTCAAGTGTGGACCGTGGCATCCTGGCGGTGTGGACGAGGTGCCGGAGTCAGGTAGGGGGATGCGCGCTTGAACGAAAAGCATAGAGCCAGCAAGAGATGGACCATCGCCCTCAGCCTCGCGGCCGTGGTGGCGCTGACGGGGTGTGGCCTGTACCCCACCAAGCCGGGTCATTGGCCGAACAACTGGTGGGGCGTCGTGTTGCACGGCATTTCCGATCTGATGGATTACTTCGCCCATCTGTTCGGCAACGATTACGGCATTTCCATTTTGTTCATGGCCATTCTCGTGCGTTTGGTCGTGTTGCCGCTGTTTCTCCGCCAGATCCGCTTCCAGCGGGCGATGGTGAAACTGCAGCCGGAGATGCAGAAGATCCGGGCGAAATACAAGTTCGACAATCAGAAGATGCAGGAAGAGCTCATGAAGCTGTATCAGGAAGCGGGCATGAACCCGCTCGCCGGCTGTTTCCCGATGCTGATTCAGCTCCCGTTTCTTTGGGCGTTTTACGGCGCCATCATCGGCAACGTCGGCATGAGACACAGCACGTTTTTGGGCATCTTCCCGCTTGGACACTGGGACACGCACTACATTCTGCCGGTCCTTGCGGCTCTGTCGACGCTTTTGTCGTCCTGGTTGTCGATGCAGAGCCAGCCGGTCCAGCAGAAGTCGATGCTGTTTGTGTACCCCGTGATGATTTTCTTCTTTGCTTTTCGCGCGCCGGGCGGGCTCATCTTGTACTGGATTTACACCAACCTGCTCGTCGCCATCCAGGTCTATTTGTTCATTACACTTCCCAATCGCCGAGAACAGCGTGAATTGGCGCTCGCCGGAGGCGGCACGGCAACGCTGAAGACCTCGGGGACGAAAGACGCCAAACAGGCGCCGTCTGGGCAACCGAAGCCAAAGCGCGCAGCGAAGCCCGCGGCAAACCAGCTGTCCTCTGGGAAGGCGGAGGCTGGTGCGCGCGGGAACGCGGGCGCAAAGACAGGCGGTTCTGCAAAAGGGAAACAGAGCGGGAAGGCTTCGCAGAAGAAGAAGGCGACAAAGCCGGACGGCGGAAGCTCGGTGAATCAGGAAGGCGTGCCGCCCGAAGGCAACAGCCCGCAGGAGCCGTAGAGGCATGTGAGGCGTGAGCCGGAGTTTCACGAGGCCCATGGTGAAAAGGGTCGGAGGGCTTGGGCGAAATGCGAAAAGTGGTGGCCACGGGAAAGTCCATCGAGGAAGCGGTGATGTCGGCGCTCGTGCGGCTCGGCGTGCCGAGATCGCAGGCGCAGATACGGGTCATCCG
Source organism: Alicyclobacillus vulcanalis (assembly GCF_900156755.1). Taxonomy (GTDB): domain Bacteria; phylum Bacillota; class Bacilli; order Alicyclobacillales; family Alicyclobacillaceae; genus Alicyclobacillus; species Alicyclobacillus vulcanalis. The sequence goes on along the minus strand of NZ_FTOO01000003.1, from coordinate 288,409 downwards.
AGAGCCGAGCCGTGGTTTTCTCGGATGGTTGAGCGGTCGCGAAGCGGAAGTCGAGGTGAGCGTCGTGGAGACGCCGCTCGACGCCGCCAAGGAGTTTTTGCGAACCGCCATTGTGAAGATGGGGCTGGGTCAGCCTGTCATTGTGGCCGATGATGTGGACGAGGAAGGTCAGGTGCGCCTGTCGATCTCGGCGGACGAGGATGTCCTGCCCATTCTCATCGGCCGGCGCGGCGCGACGCTCGACGCGTTGCAGTACCTGGTAAACATCGTCGCCAATCGCGATGCTGAGGAGAGAATGCGTTTCACGCTCGATGCCGCCGGATATCGGGACAGGCGACTGGAGTCCCTGAGGCGGCTCGCGGACGAAGCGGCCGACAAGGCGGTGCGGCTTGGGCGCCCCGTCACGCTCGATCCGATGCCCCGCAAGGAACGCAAGTGGGTGCACGCTCATCTGCAGCAGCGCGGCGACGTGCTGACGATGAGCGAAGGACAGGAACCGCATCGCCGGGTGAAGATTGTGCCAAAGCGGCACGATTGGACATGATACCGGGCGCTCGCCGAGATGGGACGCTCGTGGCACGTGGTGGATAAACGAAACGGCTGAGACCCCGCTCAAAGCAGTGGGGTTTTTGTGTAGAAGGGAGGGTGACGAGACATGGCACAGGCGATTGTGCAGGAGGACACCATCGCGGCCATTGCGACGGCAGTCGGAGAGGCGAGCGTGGCCATCGTCCGCGTGAGCGGAAAGGGGGCGCGCGCGGTCGGCGAAGGACTCGTGCGCTCCAAGCGGGGCAGGCCCGTCAAGTTGGAGGCGCGCGGCATGCGCTATGGGCAGGTCGTGGATCCCAAAACGGGCGAGGTCATCGACGAAGCGATTATCCTGTGGATGCCCGGGCCGCACAGCTACACGGGCGAAGACGTGCTCGAACTCCAGGTGCACGGGGGCTCGTATGCGGTGGAGGCTGTGTTGGCGGCTTGTCTTGATGCAGGCGCGCGGCTGGCGGAGCCAGGCGAATTTACGAAGCGGGCGTTCTTGAACGGCCGGATGGATCTGTCGCAGGCGGAGGCCGTGATCGATCTGATCCGCGCCAAGACGTCGTTCGCAGGCAAGCTCGCGGAGCGCCAGGTGCGGGGGCGGTTTGGAGACGCCGTGCGGGCGCTCAGGCGGCGGCTCATCGAGCTCGAGGCGCATGTCGAGGTGACCATCGACTATCCGGAGCACGATGTGGAAGACGTCGCGTGCGATCACGTCGTGCGGGTCTGTGACGACATGATGCAAGACGTGGACCGCCTGATCCGTTCGGCCGAGCTTGGCCGCGTGCTGCGGGACGGGATCGCGACGGCCATCGTGGGACGCCCGAACGTAGGCAAGTCGTCGCTCTTGAACGCGCTGTTGGAGCGGGATCGCGCGATTGTCACGGACTTGCCGGGCACGACGCGCGACGTACTGGAGGAGTACATCAATTTGCGCGGGATCCCGCTGCGCCTCATCGATACGGCGGGCATCCGCGAGACGGACGACGTCGTGGAGCGCATTGGCGTGGCGCGATCGCGCGCTTCGATGCAGGATGCGGAGCTTGTGCTGTGGGTCGTGGATGCGAGCGAACCGCCCACGCCCGAGGACGAGGTGATTGCGCGCGAGTCGGCGCAGGCCCGGAGGATCGTGGTGCTCAACAAGGTCGATCGCGGCCTGCATCCGGAAGCGCTTCGCTTGGTGGACGAGATGGCGCCAGGGCGGATCGTCCGCGTGTCCGCGCGCGAAGGCACGGGCCTCGACGCCCTTCGGGACGCCATGGTACAGACCATCCAGCGGGATCTGGCGGTCGATCTCGACGTGAGTTACATGGCGAACCAGCGGCAGAGGCGGCTGCTTGAAGAGGCGAAGGACGATCTCCGCACGGCGAGGGATGCCGCGGCGGCGGGGGCGACGCTGGACCTGGTGGCCGTGGCGCTCCAGTCGGCCTACGAGAAACTCGGGGAGACCATCGGCGAAGAGGCAGGAGAAGACCTGTTGAACGAGATTTTTTCGCGGTTCTGTCTCGGCAAATGATAGGAGGTGCACGAGGATGCGGTTTTTCGCCGGCTCATACGACGTGATCGTCATCGGCGGGGGGCACGCGGGGTGTGAAGCGGCGCTGGCGGCGGCTCGCATGGGCTGCCAGACCCTGCTTTTGACCATCAACCTGGATACCATCGCGTACATGCCGTGCAACCCGTCCATCGGCGGGCCCGCGAAGGGCATCGTGGTCCGCGAGGTGGACGCGCTCGGCGGGCAGATGGGCAAGAATACGGACGCGACCTACATCCAAATGCGGATGCTGAACACCGGTAAGGGCCCGGCTGTCCAGGCCCTGCGCGCGCAGGCGGACAAGGCCTACTACGCGCTCAACATGAAGTGGACGCTCGAACGGACGGAGAACCTGCACGTGAAACAGGGGCTCGTTGAAGAGCTCCTGGTGCGCGCCGGCCGAATTTACGGCGTCGTCACGAAGAGCGGTCAGGAGTATCACGCACAGGCCGTCGTCTTGACCACCGGCACCTACCTCCGCGGCCGCATTCACATCGGCGAGGTGTCGTACGAAAGCGGGCCTAACGGGCAAATGCCGGCGCTTCGCCTGTCCGACTGCCTTGTCGATCTCGGCTTTCGCTTGGTCCGCTTCAAGACCGGGACACCGCCGCGCATCAACAAGAATTCCATCGACTTCAGCAAGCTGATTGCGCAGCCCGGCGATCCCGTGCCGCGCCACTTCTCCTTCGATCCCGACACGCCCGTGCGCGAACAGATCCCGTGCTGGCTCACCGGTACGACGGAGGAGACCCATCGCATCATCCTGGAGAATCTGCACCGTTCGCCAATGTACAGCGGCGAGATCAAGGGCACCGGGCCGCGCTACTGCCCGTCCATCGAGGACAAGGTGGTGCGTTTTCGCGATCGCGACACCCACCAAATCTTCCTCGAGCCCGAGGGCCCGCACACGTGTGAATGGTACGTGCAGGGGCTGTCGACAAGCATGCCGGAGGATGTCCAGCTGAAGATGCTTCACTCGATTCCCGGGCTCGAGCGCGCGGAAATGCTCCGCCCCGGCTATGCCATCGAGTATGACGCGGTCGTGCCCACGCAGCTTTGGCCCACGCTGGAGACGAAGCTCGTGGAGGGGTTGTTTACCGCCGGGCAGCTGAACGGGACGTCCGGATACGAGGAGGCGGCGGGCCAGGGCATCATGGCCGGCATCAACGCCGCGCAGAAGGTCAAAGGCGAGGAGCCCGTGGTCCTGTCGCGATCGGACGCGTACATCGGCGTGATGATCGACGATCTCGTCACGAAGGGGACGAATGAGCCGTATCGGCTTCTCACTTCCCGCGCGGAGCACCGGCTTCTTCTGCGCCACGACAACGCGGATCTGCGCCTGACGGAGATCGGCTATCGCGTGGGTCTTGTGACGGACGAGGCGTATAGCCGTGTGATGCGCAAGAAGGAAGGCATCCAGGCGGAGCTGGCTCGGCTGTCGCGCGTGAAGGTCAAGCCACAGGACGTCAACGCGCGCCTGGTCGAACTGGGTTCGCAGCCGATCGACTCGGGGATGAGCCTCGCACAGCTGCTCAAGCGGCCCGAATTGACGTACGAGGAGTTGTCTCACCTCGATCCGACCGGTGGAGTGGACATCGACCCGGAGGTGCGCGAACAGGTCGAGATCGAAATCAAGTACGCCGGTTACATTCGCAAACAGAACGAGCTCATCGAGCGGCAGAAGCGGCTGGAGGGGCGCAAGCTGCCCGAGGACCTCGATTACATGCAGCTGAAGGGACTGGCCATGGAAGCGAGAGAGAAGCTGTCGCGGGTTCGCCCGCGCACCGTCGGGCAGGCGGCGCGGATTCCCGGCGTGACGCCCGCGGACATCTCCATTCTGCTCGTCTATCTGGATGCCCAGGAGAGGCGCGCGGCCCATGCGTGACGTGGTGGAGCAGATGCGCGCTTGGGGCGTGCCTGTGGACGACGCGGCCGAGCGAGCCCTGCATCGCTATGCGGAGCTCCTCGTCGAGTGGAACGAGCGCCTCAACCTCACCGCCATTGTCGAAACGCGCGAGATCTGGATCAAACACTTCCTGGACAGCGCCGCCATCGCGCAAGTGGCGAGCTGGCGGGACATCGCGGAGCGGGGCGGCCGCGTGATCGACATCGGCACCGGCGCCGGCATTCCGGGTATTCCCCTGGCAATTTTGTGGACGAACGCGCAGTTTGTGCTGTGTGACGCTTCGCGGAAGCGCGTGCAATTTGTCGAGCACGTGACGGCCGATCTCGGCCTGAACCACGTGAAAGCCGTTCACGCGCGCATGGAGGACTTGGGTCGGCAGGCGGATGCGCGCAGCTCCTTCGACGCGGCGGTCGCACGTGCGGTGGCGCGATCGAACGTCCTGCTGGAGTACGCGGCGCCTGTGCTCGCGCCCGGCGGGTGGGCGTTTCTGTACAAGGGACCGTCGTATCGCGGAGAAGAGGCGGAGGATGCCGCGAGGGCGGCCAAGGTGCTTGGCGCGCGCCCGGGAAGCGTGACGGCGTATGCGCTTCTGGACGGCCAGGGCGATCGCGTCATTGCGTCCTTTCAACAGGAAACGCCGGCCCCGAAGCGGTATCCGAGGAAGGCGGGCACACCTGCGCGCCAACCGCTGTAATGGGACGGCGGTGTCGAATCGGATCGAATGCGGTCTTCCAGATACGATCTTTGTAAATTCATGAGAAGTTTTGTCGAAGAGAAGGAATACGGGCACGCCTTGGTGAATTCGACATTGTGTGTCGAACCTCGTGTGTTCATGAATTGAGGGGTCTAAGATGAGGGAAACGTGGGGACGATTCATCAGCTTCCGCGACACATCGAATGCGCAGACGCAGGTCGTGGACATTCCAGTCGAACGCATTGTCCCGAATCCATATCAACCCCGAGCCATTTTTCAGCAAGAGTCCATCGAGGAATTGGCGAAGACGATTCATACCCATGGCGTCATTCAGCCCGTCGTCGTTCGCAAAAAGGGCGATGTGTACGAATTGATCGCGGGTGAGCGGAGACTGCGCGCCGTGCGCTACTTGGGTTGGCCCACCATTCCCGCCATCGTGCGGGATTTAAACGATGCACAGACCGCGTCCGCCGCGCTCATTGAGAACCTGCAGCGCGAGGGTTTGACGCCCATCGAGGAGGCCGTGGCCTATCAGCAGCTGATGGAATTGCACGGTCTGACGCAGGAGAGCCTGGCGCAGCGCCTGGGCAAGGGACAGTCCACGATTGCCAACAAGTTGCGCCTGCTTCACTTGCCCCAGGTTGTGCAGGATGCGCTGTTGACCCGACAGATCACCGAGCGCCACGCCCGTGCCCTTTTGGCTTTGCCCTCCGAGGAGCTTCAGGTGGAGCTGCTGAACGAGTGCATTGAAAAGGGCTGGAATGTGAAGCAGATGGAAGACAAGGTGAAGGCGAAGCTCGAGTCTCTGGGTTCCTCTGCGGAGAGGCGAAGAAAACCTCGGAAGCGCGGACTGTCGAAGGACGTGCGCTTGGCGGTCAACACCATTCGCCAGTCGCTTCAGATGATTGAACAGACGGGCCTCGAAGTGGTCTGCGAAGAGGTCGACGAAGAAGCGTATTACCAGTTCACCATTCGCGTGCCGAAGAAGGTGCCTGGAGAGAAGCTTGCGTCCGAAGCCGCGAGGGAAGCGAAGTCGTCGTAAAGGCCTGCGGCTCATCGCTGACCTCGTGTGGTTCAGGGTCGGTGGTGTTCCACGCCTCCGCGGCGTGCGCGAAGGACGGGTGGGGCAGCACCCGTGAGCGGGAGGCGCCATCCTGTGACCCGTGCGGCGCAAGCCGGAATGGCGCGGCTGTAGGCGAAGATGCCATGCATACACGTGCGCGGTTCACCGGAACCACGGGCGGTGGGCCACCGCGCAGGCGGTCATCCCGTCGCGGAGTGACGCGAGGTTGCGAGTGTTCAGGGACGAATGAGGCGGCCGGTGGGCCGCTTTCGCGTTTTTTCCGGAGGTGAAGGAATCCGCACAAGGTTGAAGCGGAAATCCCTGAGGTTTTGCAGTAGAATGAGAGGAGTCGAGAAATGAACTACGGTATCTAGGAAATTTTGTTCGAGTTTGAAGGAGGACTTGTCGTGTCCAGCGCCCGCGTGATCGCCATTGCCAATCAAAAAGGTGGCGTGGGGAAGACGACAACCGCGGTCAATCTCGGGGCTTGCTTGGCGACGTTAGGCAAACGCGTGCTGCTGATCGACATCGATCCGCAGGGCAATACCACGTCCGGGGTCGGCATCAACAAGGCCGACGTGAAGTATTGCGTGTACGACGTGATCATCAACGACGTGAATATTGCGGATGCCATCATGCCATCAGGCCTCGACAATTTGGACGTGCTTCCAGCCACCATTCAGTTGGCGGGTGCCGAGATTGAGTTGGTTCCGACCATCTCGCGTGAAGTGAGACTCCGACGGGCTATTCAGGGGATGCGCAATCGATACGACTACATCGTCATTGATTGTCCGCCGTCCCTCGGACTGTTGACGGTCAATGCTCTGACTGCGGCCGATTCGGTGATGATCCCGATTCAGTGCGAGTATTACGCACTGGAAGGGCTGAGCCAGCTGTTGAATACGGTCAGGCTGGTTCAAAAACACCTGAACACGTCACTCGAAGTAGAGGGAGTGGTGCTGACGATGTTAGATGCGCGCACCAACCTAGGTTTGCAGGTCATCGAGGACGTGAAGAAGTTCTTTCGGGACAAGGTGTACAAGACCATTATTCCGCGCAACGTTCGCTTGAGCGAGGCGCCGAGTCACGGCAGGCCCATCATTCACTATGATCCGAAGTCGCGCGGCGCCGAGTCATATATGGAACTCGCGAAGGAAGTGATCGCGCGTGGCTAAGCGAGGTCTGGGTCGTGGGTTGGACGCGCTGATCCCGCAGCTGAATGTGTCGGAAGAGGATCAGATCGTCCAAATCGATATTCGAGATTTGCGTCCGAATCCGTATCAACCGCGGCGCACATTCAATGAAGAGAAGTTGCAAGAGCTGTGCGATTCGATTCGCGAGCACGGAATTCTTCAGCCGCTCATCGTCCGCCGAAGCCAGGTCAAAGGTTTTGATATCGTCGCCGGAGAAAGGCGGTATCGCGCCGCGAAGATGGCAGGGTTGCAGGTGGTCCCGGCGGTGGTTCGCGACTTGAGCGATGTGTTGCTGATGGAGATTGCGCTGATTGAAAACCTGCAGCGCGAGGATTTGAACCCCATGGAAGTGGCGGATGCGTACGCGAAATTAATTGAGACCTGCCATTTGACACAGGACGAGTTGGCGAAGCGCGTGGGGCAAAGCCGGAGCCACATCACGAACATGCTTCGGCTCTTGCAGCTGCCGGTTCAAATTCAGGACATGGTTTCACGTGGAACACTGACGATGGGGCACGCGCGCGCGCTGCTGTCGGTCGAGGACGCAGAGGAGCAGCTTCGTCTGGCCGAGCAGGCCGTGAAGGAAGCCTGGAGCGTTCGAAAGCTGGAGATGGTGATCTACCAACCGAAGAAGGTTTCACGTGAAACCGAAACGCGCACGCTGCCGACGGAATACCGCCGGTATCAAGAGCAGGTCCAGGCTTACCTTGGCACCTCCGTTCGGATCCAGCCGGGCAAAAAGCGCGGAAAGATCGAGATCGATTATTACTCGGAGGACGACCTCCGGCGCATCATGGACCTCATGTTGGCGCACGCTCCATGAGGAACGTTTGATCAACGTTGTGCCGCGAGGTGACCGCATGTTTCTGCTCGGTACTGTTGTGGACGTGCTCGCCATCCTGTTGGGCACGGCAATTGGCTACATCCTGCCGCGCATTCCAGACCGGATGCGCGAGACCGTCACCGTGGGCGTGGCGCTCTGCGTCATCGCCATCGGTCTCAGCATGACACTCAGTGACATGAACGACATTGTACTCATCATCTTCTCGGTCGTGATGGGCGCCGTCGTAGGCGAGCTTTTGAAAATCGAGGACGCGTTTGAACGCGCCGCACACCGACTGGAGGAGCGATTCCGCCGCCTGTATCGCGGCCCCATCGCCCAGGGCTTTATTTCTGCCACGCTTCTCTTCTGCGTGGGTTCGATGTCGATCGTAGGCGCCGTTCAGGATGGCTTGCAGAATGATCATAAAACCCTGTTTGCCAAGTCCGTGCTCGATGGGTTCTCGGCCGTCGTTCTCACTTCCACGCTGGGTCCAGGAGTGGGCTTGTCCGCTCTTCCCGTTTTGGTGTATCAGGGCGCAATCGCGCTTCTCTCACACTTGTTCGGCAGTTTCCTGGACACACCGCTGGTCATTGAACCCATCACCGCCGTCGGCGGTCTCCTTATTGTCGCCATTGGCACGCAATTGGCGGGGCTTCGCCGGATCGCAGTGCCGAACTTGCTGCCTGCCATCGTCATTGCGCCCATCGCGAAGGTGGTGGTGCATTGGTTGACGCAGATGTAACGATTGTCCAAGCATTGGCACGTGATGCCGGTTCCCGATCTAGCCATACTACCGACCGTCACTTGGTGCGGCATGTGTTGTACAGTTGTTGCAGGAGGGGCGAATGGCCATGGGGCTTTCCATTCTTCAACCCTACGCACTCGATATCGCGTTGGGCAGCGGATTTGTATCGATTCTCTGTCTCATCGTCGCTGTGGCCGCCCTATCCCGCTCCGCGCGACTGAAGCGCAAGTTCGCTCGGCTCAAGGAGATCACCAGCGCGGCCGATCTCGAGATGGTCTTCGAAGACACGAAGGATGCGGTTCGCAAGCTGGAGGCAAAGCTGCGCGAAGCGGAGGAGCGCCTGCGCGAGCTCGACGAAGCGCTGCAGTCCAAGGTCTCCACACCGGCCATTCTTCGCTACAACGCTTTCGCAGAAGTGGGCAGCGATCTCAGCTACTCCGTGGCGCTGGTGGACGGCAAAGGCGATGGCGTCGTGATCACGTCGATCTACGGCCGCGAAGATTCCGTCACCTACGGGAAGCCGGTGCAGCGCGGAGATTCGCCTTACATGCTGACCGAGGAAGAGCGCGCCGTGATTGAAGAAGCTCTCCACGGTGCGCCTCAAACGCGCTCGACCGCTCAAATCTCGTAGGGCGCCTCGCCCAGATGGCGCTCTGGCGCGCACGGTGATCCGGGCGCGAGCATCGGCTCCATCTGCACGAGGAGGCTGGGGATGCGTCTGCGCTACATCCCCAGTCTCCTGGTCGGATGCTGTTCGTACCAGCGCGCGAGGCTCGACGTCAACGCGTCGGCGACGATGTCGGCCATCCGCATCACAATGGCAAGGCGCGTGTTCTGGAGCACGAAATACTCCATGAACCCCGACACGTTCACGACCCCCGTGATGCAGAGATCCCCGAACTCCGGCAGCACTTTCTTGACACCAGCGCCCGGCCGCAGCGGGCCCACGTCGAGCGAAATCTGACCCACGTGATCGAACTTGCCCAGGCATGCGTCAATCGCAATGACAAACGGCTTCACAGGATACCACTCGTCGATCCGCTGCAGCGTCGCCTGCAGATTCACGGCGTGAACGGGATCGTCCAGCGTCCCGAGCACGTGGATGCCCGACAGCTTCACGTTGTGCGCTAAGCGCGATCCGACAATCGGGCCAAACGCATCGCCCGTCGAGCGGTCCGTGCCGACGCACACGATCACCATGGGCAGACGGCCGTACTGCGCGAGTGCGAGATCGAGCTGCCGCTCGAGAGCGACGACCGCATCTGGACTTTCCATGGAGATGCGGCTTCCGAACTGGCACGCGTTCGATATAGAAGCCTCTGTGGACAAGCGATTCACCCGATTTCCCCCTCGCACGGAATATTCCCAGTATACGTTTGCGTATCATCGACTATACCTGTCCTGACAAGGCTGAAAGTAGAAGCGCGGGGGGATGGCATGCTCGATCTCGTCCTGTTGGTGGGGGCCCTCTGGATTGCCGCCTGGATCGGGGCTCAGTCTGCCGACGTCGCGCTGCTGTACACCGTCGGGTTCTTCGCCAGCACGTACGCGGCGATTCAGGTCGCCCCGTGGATGGTCATGCATTTGACCATCACAAGGCCGGTTCTCGCGTGGATGGCCCAGCGCGCCGCGGGCGCGATGGCCGTGCTTGGGCCCAACGCTGCGGGAAGCACCCGCTTGATGGCGCAGCCGCCGCAGTGGATTGCCGTACACGCCCTCGACTGGCTGGTGGCCAGTTGTGCGGGCTTGGCGGTCTGGTTTGTGTTCGTCGCGCTGCACCGCTTCATCCAGACCATGCTCGACGATGAAGACGGCGCGGCGCCCACGCGCTCGGCACGCGCCGCGAGTATCCTGTGCGGCCTCGCCGCTGGCGGCTGGGCCATGGTCCAAGCCGGTCCCGCGTTCGCCATCCTCCTGAATCTGCTCGGTCATCCGCAGTCGTTGGACGAGAACCCGCTTCTCCAACTGCTCCTTCACGCCGCCCAGGCCGTCCCTGCGTTTCGATCTATGGTATGATGGGACATCATGAGACGAGCAGGGGAGGGTGAGCGGTGACGCTCTGGGCGGACATTGGGCGCAAGGCGCTGTCGGATCTACCGAGTCTCGAGGTGGTGATCTGGGATGCCATCCGCATCGCCATCTTCCTGGTCTTGGCACGGATCCTGATACGCATTGGCGTTCGCATCACGCGGCGCACGCTGTCCCTACATACGCGGATGGACGATCGCCGGCGGAAGACACTTGAGTCCCTGTTCACGAACGTCATCCGCTACACGGTATACTTTGTATTGGTGGTTGAGGTTCTTTCGCTCTTTCACGTCAACGTCGCCGCCATCCTGGCGAGCGCCGGCATCGTCGGCGTGGCGGTCGGATTTGGCGCACAGAGCTTGGTGAAGGACGTCATCTCTGGCCTGTTCATTCTCTTTGAGGACCAGTACGGCGTCGGTGACACCGTGCAAATCAACAGCTTCAAGGGCACCGTCATCTCCATTGGGATCCGGTTGACCCGGATCCAGGCGTGGACGGGAGAAGTTCAGGTCATCCCGAACGGCCAAATCACCAGCGTGATCAACTACTCGCGGACGAATTCCACGGCCGTGATCGACGTGACCGTCCCCTACGACGTGGATGTCGATCTCGTCAAATCCGTGATGCGGGACGTCTTGGAGCAGCTTCAGCAGGAGCGACCCGACGTGGTGACGGGACCTGTCACGGTGTTGGGCGTCCAGGACGTCTCCAACGCCAATGTGGTGATCCGCGCCACGGCGATTTGTGCGCCGACCAAGAATGGCGAGATCGAGCGCGTGGCGCATGAGCGGATCAAGCAGGCGTTGGACAAGGCACTGCACGAGGACGAGGGAGAACATGGCGCGGCGAGTGGCGAGCTTGTGGCCGAGTGATGCAGGGGAGGCGATGTCGTGCCAATCTCATTTGGACTTGGCGACGTCGTGCGGATGAAGAAGCCACACGCCTGTGGCGAAAACCGGTGGCAGATCATTCGAATGGGCATGGACATTCGCATCAAGTGCCATCGCTGTGGACACAGCGTCCTCATTCCGCGAGCGAAGTTTGAACGCTTGGTTCGTGCGATAGTGGAGAAGGGAGGCGCAGGCGATGAAGGTCAAAACGGCTTGCCCCATTGACTGCTACGATGCGTGTGCGTTCATTGCTGAAGTCGGCGACGATGAGGAGATTCGGCTATCCGGCAATCCGGATCACCCCATCACGCGCGGCACCATCTGCAACCGAGGGAGGCAGCTTGCGGTCCGCAGGAACAGCCGCGATCGCGTCCTGCATCCCATGAAGAAGCACAACGGCGAATGGGTTCAGATCTCGTGGGAGCAGGCCCTTCGCGAAATCGCCCAGGAGGTCGAGCGCACGCTCGCGGAGGTCGGGCACCATGGGATTTTGCACTACTACGACTGGGGATCGGGCGGGCTGTTGAAGGCACTCAATCAGCGGTTCTTTTACGGCCTCGGCGGTTGTTCGGAGGCCATCGGCAGCCTGTGCTGGGATGCGGGTCTGCGGGCCCAGACTTACGACTTTGGCCAAGCCAACAGCCACTCGCCCGAGGACATGGCGGAACATGCCCAGGCCATTGTGGTCTGGGGACGCAACGTCGCCAATACCAACGTCCACATGATGCCTTTTATCCGCGCGGCTCAGGCCCGCGGCGCCAAGCTGGTGGTGATCAGCGCCCTGCCGCAGGATGCCGCGCGCCGCGCAGACAAAGTCATCTACCCCCGTCCAGGCACGGATGGGCTTCTGGCCCTGGCCGCGCTTCGGATCTGCCGCGACGAGGGCTGGATCGACCTCGAGTTTGTGCGCGATGCCGCCGTCGGTTGGGAGGCGCTCGCGGAGGATTTGGATAGGTACGATCCCGCTGAGGTGGCTCGCTGGACCGACGTGCCCCTGCACGACATTCGGTTCCTGGCGGAGCTCTACGGAAGGACGGCGCCAGTGTGCACCTTGCTCGGCATCGGGCTGCAGCGATACGCGCAGGGCGGTCAGACCGTCCGCGCCATCGACGCCCTGGCCGCGGCGACGGGGCACGTCGGCGTGCCGGGCGGTGGCGTGAACTATGCTCAGCGGCAGTTGAGCATCTTTTACGATGAGGAGGCCATCACCCATCGCCGTCGCGCAGACGTGCGCGAAATGCTGCGCCCGACGCTCGCGGCTGACATCGCGCAAGCGGATCCGCCCGTGCAGGTGATGTTTGTCACGCGCAGCAACCCGATTGCCCAGGTGCCCGACGCGAGCCGCCTGCGCAAGGCCATGGAGGGCATCCGCTGCAAGGTCGTGATCGACACGTTCATGACGGCCACGGCGGCGTGCGCCGACTATGTGCTGCCCTGCACCAACGTCCTCGAGGAGGAGGACGTGGTGTACACCACCATGTGGCATGACTGCGTGAGCTACGCTCGCCCGGTGGTGCCGCCGCGGGGCGAGGCAAAGGTGGACTGGCAAATCTTCCGCGATCTCGCCACGGCCATGGGGAGACCTGAGATCATGGAGGGCGACGTCGATTCGTGGATTCGCGCGGCGCTCAGGCGGTGGCCGGCGGAGCGCATCGAGGAGCTGCGCGATCGCGGCTTCGTCCGGTTGGGCGTGCCTGGCGTGCCGTGGCAGGACAAGAAATTCTTCACGCCGAGCGGAAAGTTTGAGTTTGCATCCTCCCTGGCCGTGCGCGATGGGCACTCGGCCGTCGCGCGGATCGACGTCGAGCGATTTCCGGAGGACGCAGAGCTCCCGTACACGCTGCTCACGGTTCACCCGCGCAAGTGGCAGATGTCGCAGCGCGACACGTTGCCGGAGGCTCGGGAGCCGTACCCTGTCGCCGAACTGGGTGCGGAGGTTGCGGCGGATCGCGGCATTCAAGATGGAGATTTGGTGCGCGTGCGCAACGCGAGAGCGAGCGTCATCGCGCGAGCGCGCGTGCAGGCGGAGGGACATCCGCGCGTGGTCCGGCTTGAAATCGGCTGGCACGGACAGGGCGTCAGTTTGAACGACTTCACGCCGGCGGCACTTGCGGATTTCGGCATTCAGGCGGCGCTGTACGACTGTCTCTGCGATGTCGAGAAAGTCTCATCTCCACATGAAAACGCGAGAGCCACCGGAACGGAAGCTCTCGCGGGCCGAGTGTGAGCACGGGAACGGTGTGTCACGGGAAAGAAGGAAAAGACCTGAGGGACGCGTGGTCATGAAGCCATGGGATACGCGCGGACAGTCACGGCGGAGGCGCGCTTGGGCTCGCAGGCCAGCGCCTTGGGCGTCAATTTGCGAACGCGAAGGCGGCGCAAGAGCCGACGCAGCATCGCTATCACCTCCTCTGATGATGAGTATTCCAACGGGGAGAAGGATTATCCGGACAGATGTCCCGAGCCATCGCGCACCCCTATTTTATGCGCGATGTCGTACAACATGGACAAGAATTCTCCCCGACAGCTTTGTCGAGATCGACGTGCATCTCTATACTTAATCCTGCAAACAACGCGGCGAGGTGTCAACATGTCACTTCAGGCTGGGATCGTCGGCCTGCCGAACGTCGGCAAATCCACGCTGTTCAATGCCATTACGAAGGCTGGCGCGGAGGCGGCGAATTACCCGTTTTGTACCATTGATCCAAACGTCGGCGTCGTAGAGGTGCCGGACCCGCGCCTTCAGGCGCTGGCGGACATCGTCCATCCCAAAAAGATCGTCCCAACGGCCTTTGAGTTCGTGGACATCGCAGGCCTGGTGAAGGGCGCGAGCCAGGGCGAAGGCCTCGGCAATCGTTTTCTCGCGCACATTCGGGAAGTCGATGCCATTGTCCATGTGGTGAGATGCTTTGAGAGTGGAGACATCACGCACGTCGCTGGCTCCGTGGATCCGCTCCGCGACATCGACATCATCAACGTGGAGTTGATCTTGGCAGATCTCGAAACGGTGGCGAAGCGCTTGGACCGAGCTCGCAAGAATATGAAAAGCGGGGACAAGCGATTCAAGATGGAGGTGGAGGCGCTCGAGCGCATTCAAGCTGCGTTGGAGGCGGAGAAGCCGGCGAGATCGGTCGAGCTCAATGAAGAAGAGGCGAGCATCCTGCGCGACCTTCACCTGTTGACCGCCAAGCCGGTGCTTTTCGCCGCCAATGTCGCGGAGGACGACATCCAGGACCCGTCCGCCAACCCGTACGTGAAGCAAGTCGAGGAGCGGGCGAAGGTGGAAGGCGCGGAGGTCGTCGTGGTATGCGCCCAGTTGGAATCTGAGGTGGCGGAACTCGAAGGTGAAGACCGCGACGCCTTCCTGCGGGACCTTGGCCTCGAGGAGCCTGGGCTCCATCGGCTCATTCGCAAGGCGTATGAGCTCCTTGGGCTCATCACCTTCTTTACTGCGGGCGAGCCCGAGGTGCGCGCGTGGACCATCCGCGCAGGGACGAAGGCGCCGCAGGCCGCGGGTGTCATTCACTCCGACTTCGAACGAGGCTTTATTCGCGCGGAAGTCGTCGCGTTTGACGATCTCGTCCGAGCCGGCAGTTTTCAGGCTGCCCGCGAGCAAGGCAAAATCCGCTTAGAGGGGAAGGATTACGTCGTTCAGGACGGAGACGTGTGTTACTTCCGCTTCAACGTGTGACTCTTTAACGAGTGACCTCGCGCCTGAAAGGACGCGAGAGGCTGCCGGGTACACCCGAGGTTGACACCGTGTGGATCTTGTGCGCGCACGCGGAACGTGCTAGCATGGATCCTCGGTGCACACGATTTGTGGCGCGCCGTCCTTGCTCCCATTCGGGGGCCATTAGACCAGAAGGAGGTGTCACGGGATGCGCCAGTACGAGTTGATGTACATCGTGAATCCCTCTCTCGAAGCTGAGCAGACCGCAGAGGTGATTCAGCGATACCAGTCCATTGTCACTGACAAGGGCGGTCAAATCGACGAACTTCAGGAGATTGGGAAGCGCCGCTTGGCGTACGAGATCGACGGCCACCGTGAAGGCTACTACGTGCTCGTGAAGTTCACATCTGACACGGAGACGCCGAAGGAGCTCGAGCGCCTCATGCGCATCGACGACAACGTGATTCGTTATTTGACAGTCCGCGTCGGTGAGTGAGCGCGGAGGGGACGAGCATGCTGAACCGAGTGATCCTGATCGGCCGCCTGACGGCGGACCCGGAGTTGCGATACACCAATAACGGTACGGCCGTGGCGTCGTTCACGCTCGCCGTGGACCGCATGCGGCAGGGGCCCAGCGGTGAACGCCAGACCGACTTTATCAATGTCGTGGTGTGGCAGAAGCAGGCCGAGATCGTCGCGCAGTATCTGCAAAAGGGGAGGCTCGCGGCGGTCGACGGGAGGCTCCAGATTCGGTCGTATGACAATCGCGAAGGGCAACGCGTTCGCGTGGCCGAAGTGGTGGCCGAGACGGTCAGATTTCTGGATCGCGGCCCGGATGCAGGCCAGAACGCGAGCTATAGCGCATCCGGCTCACAGACTCGGCAGCAGCGGCCGACGCCTTCGTCGGCACCCCCGTTTGAGGACGATCCGTTCGCGGATGACAGTCAGTTGATCGATATCTCCGAAGACGATCTTCCGTTTTGACCATCGCGCTGAAGCTCAATTTCGAAGCGCAAAGCCGCAGTCCGGATCTGCGGCCGGCGCACAAGGGAGGGAACACGATGCCACGCAAGGGACGCGGCGGCAAGCGCCGCAAGGTATGTCAGTACTGCGTTGAAAAGATCGACTACGCGGACTACAAGGACGTGGGCCGCTTGAGCAAGTTTTTGACGGAGCGCGGCAAGATTTTGCCACGCCGTATCACCGGCAACTGCGCGCGCCATCAGCGCCAAGTGACGGTTGCCATCAAGCGGGCGCGTCAGATTGCGCTGTTGCCGTACACCACGGAATGAAGATGCGCGAAGGGCCGTTCGGGGTGGCGTGGGCCGCCGCCGGGCGGCCCTTTGTCGTGTCGGCAGGCGCAGTCAGGCGGAGATAGGCGCAGGCCTCTTGCAGGACTTCGCGCTCGGCCTGTGGAAGTGGAATGGAGCCGAATCGCGGGGATCTGGGGGAATGGCCGTGGCTGAGAGCATCGAGGATGTGCTGTTGAAGCGCCTTCGGGCCGTCGAACAAGAACAGATCGATCTGCTGCAGCTGGTCGTCGACGTCATGCGCCACGCGCACGCGGGCAATCACGCGATGTGCGTGGAATCGCTCGCGCAGGTCGTCGGGATGTCGTACCTGATGGCCCACGAACTCGGCATCCCGCCGGAACGCTTGGACCGGGAAGTGGTCCTGGCGCTGGAAGGCATGCCGGTCGATCCCGAGCGAGATCGCCAAAAGGCCGCCGAGGACATCATCCAATACCTCAAGTCGCGGTGGGAAGGTCGCCGCAGAGACGCCTGACGAATGCCCGGCCTGACGGGTGGCGAGGACCCTGAACAGGCGCAGACGATATGGAAATCTCAGCATGGCTTTGCGCCAAGCGCGGCCAGCGGGTAGGATCTAGGTACAAGGAGGTGGCCCATCGTGAAGGTCATCCTGCTCCAGGACGTCAAAGGACAGGGCAAGCAAGGGGAGATCAAGGAGGTCAGCGAAGGATACGCGAGAAACTTTCTGTTTCCGCGCAAGCTCGCTGAAGAGGCCACGCCTCAGGCGGTCAAGGCGCTCGAAGACAAGCGGCGCAAGGAAGAGCGGTTGAAGGCGCAGGAGTTGGAGGACGCCAAGGCACTGGCGCAGCGCCTCGACAACCTCAAAGTCACCATTCGCTCGCAGGTGGGCAAGGATGGCCGCTTGTTCGGCGCCATTACCACCAAGCATATCGCCGATGCCCTGAAAGCCGAGGGCTTCGAGGTCGATAAGCGGAAAATCGCCCTGGCGGATCCCATCAAATCGCTCGGCGGACACAAGGTCACGGTCAAACTCCATCCCGAGGTGCACGTGCAGATCCTCGTCTACGTAGAAGCGGAGTGAGGGAGCCCATGGCGGCAGAGGAGACGCTGTGGCGGGAGCCGGGGACGGAGGCGGCGCTGCATATGCCGCCTCACAGCCTCGAGGCGGAGCAGGCCGTGCTCGGCGCCATGCTCATCTCGCCGGATGCCGTCGTCGAAGCGCTCGAACTTCTCGAACCGGACGACTTCTACCGCTCCGCGCACCAGGCCATCTACCGCGCGATCCGCGAGGTGTACGAGGCCGGGGATCCCGTCGACATCATCACGGTTGCGTCGCGGCTTCGAACCTACGGCGATGTCCTCGAGGCGGTAGGAGGCCCCGAATATCTGGCCGATCTCGCCGCGATGATGCCCACCGCGTTGCACGCCGTGCACTACGCCGAGATCGTGCGGGAAAAGGCGCTGCTCAGGCGAATCATCTCCGTCGGCACGCGGATCGCCGAGGAGGCGTACGAGCCCGACGCTTCGGCGACGGAGGTCCTGGCGGACGCCGAGCGGCTGGTCCTCGAGCTCAGCCAGCACCAGCGGACGCGCGACTTCACGCACATCGCCGACGTGCTGCAGACCACCTTTGAGCGAATTGAGCAGCTGTACGAGAGCGACGGCAACATCACGGGCGTCCCCACCGGTTATGGCGATCTCGACCGCATGACGAGCGGCTTTCAGAAGTCGGACCTCATCATCGTGGCGGCCCGCCCCTCGGTCGGTAAGACGGCCTTTGCGCTCAACATCGCGCAGAACGTCGCCGTTCGCGCAGGGCTGCCCGTCGCGATTTTCTCGCTCGAGATGTCGAAGGACCAGCTCGTGCAGCGCATGCTTTGCGCGGAGGCGTTCATCGACGGCCACAAGCTGCGGAACGGAACGCTGGACGACGAGGACTGGCCCAAGCTGTCGATGGGTGTGACGACGCTCAGCAACTCGCCCATCTACATCGACGACACGCCCGGCATCACGGTGCCGGAGATGCGGAGCAAGCTCCGCCGCCTGAAGCTCGAGCACGGCCTTGGGTTTGTCGTGATCGACTATTTGCAGCTCATTCACGGCAGGCGCACGGCGGGGGAGAACCGCCAGCAAGAGATCTCCGATATCTCCCGCTCTCTGAAGCAGCTGGCGCGCGAGCTTGAGGTGCCCATCCTGGCACTCGCTCAGCTGAGCCGGTCGGTGGAGCAACGCCAGGACAAGCGGCCGATGCTCTCGGACATCCGCGAGTCGGGTTCCATCGAGCAAGATGCCGACGTGGTGGCGTTTTTGTATCGTGACGATTACTACAACCCGGACACGGAGAATCCGAACGTGGTCGAAGTCATCATCGCGAAGCAGCGGAACGGCCCGACGGGCAAGATTGAGCTCGTGTTTCTCAAGAACTTCAACAAATTCGTCAATCTCGAACGGGCACACGCGGAGCCATGAACGAAGGGCAGACGGGACTGCCGCGGTCTGCGGCGGACTTTCCGGTCGAGGAGCGCCGCCTGACGCGCCGGGAGCGGCGAAAGCTGATGGAAAAGGCGCGGAAGCGCCGAAGGAGGCGGCGGAGACGCCGCATGCGGCGGGTCAGAGCGTGGCGGGCGATTCGCAGCCTCCGGTTTTGGACGCGGGCGCTCGCCGCATTTGCCGTTGCGCTCATGTTCCTGTTTTGGGCCCGCTTCGCGTACGTCTACGACATCCCGAGCTATGCGGCCGTGAATTTGCCGCCGCATGTGATCGCCTATATCACGCTGAAAAGTTGGTGGTTTGGCCCGCCGGTCATCGACGTGGCCTCGTACCAGCCCGATCTCGGCGCCATCAGCGTGTCGAATCCGTACGCGGTCCTCTTGCAGAACATGGGCTCGTACCAGACGGTGATCGCGCATCCCCACATTGTGTGGGCGAGATCGTCCTGAAGGAGGGAACCAGATGCCTGCGCACATCCTGGTGGTGGAAGACGAGGAGCCCATCGCGAACATCCTCCGGTTTGCGCTGGAGAGAGAGGGATACCGGGTCTCCTTGGCGTACGACGGCGAGGAAGCCCTGGAGCGCTGGCGGGCCCTCCAACCGGATCTGATTCTGCTCGACGTCATGCTGCCGGAGGTCGACGGCTTCGACGTGCTTCGGGCCGTGCGGCAGGCCTCGGGCGTGCCGGTCATCATTCTCACGGCGAAGGACGACGAGGTCGACAAGGTGCTCGGGCTCGAGCTCGGCGCCGACGACTACGTCACGAAGCCTTTCAGCACGCGCGAGCTGGTGGCGCGCGTCAAGGCGAACCTGCGGCGGGCGTCGGATGTGCTGCGCGAACACAGGGACAGCGAGCGGTACGTCGTGCAGGACCTTGTGATCGATCTCGCAGAGTACACCGTCACAAAGGCCGGGCAACCGGTGCCGCTCACGCACCGCGAGTTTCAGGTGCTGGCCGTCCTCGCAGCGCATCCTGGCCGCGTCTTCACGCGCGATCAGCTGGTGGACCAAGTCTGGGGCAGCGACTACGTCGGCGACACGCGGGCGGTGGACGTGACGATCCGCCGCTTGCGCGAAAAGCTGGAGCCGGATCCGAGTCAACCGCGCTATGTGCTGACGCGCCGCGGCGTCGGGTATTATGTGAGGAATGAATGATGCGGTTCCGAAGCCTGCGCGTCAAGCTGGTCATGGTGTACACGTTGCTCATCTTGTTCGCCGTGGAGCTCATCGGCGCGTATTTCGTTCAGGCGCTGACGTCGTCGTTGGTGCGCAATCAAGCGCAGACGGCGCGGACGCAGGCCCAGCTCATGGCGACGCTCATCGCGCCCGAACTGTCCCCGGGTGCCAAGACGTCGAACAGCGCCGTGGCCACACTTCTCCAGTCGGTGCCCCAGTTTCTCAATGGCACGGTCTACGTCCTCAATCAGAGCGGGTACGTGATGTACACCACGGCCGGCGGCGCGCTCGTGGGCCAAAAGCGCATCGACTCCGTCGCCACGCAGGCGCTGCTTCACCGCACGTTCGCGCAATCCGTGCGCTACGATCCTCTGTCCAAGAGCCACCTGCTCGCGGTCGCGGTGCCGGTGACCCTGCACGGCGCTTACCTCGGCGTGCTCGAGTACGTCTTGTCCATTCAGTCCACCTACGAGACCATCCACCAAGCCACCACCATCTTCTACACCGGCTCCATCGCCGTCTTGGCCATCGTCATGATCCTCGGCGCCATCGTGGCGCGCGCGCTCACGCGGCCTGTCATTGAAGTGACGCGCCAGGCGGAGGTCATGGCGCGAGGGGACTTCTCGCAGCGCCTGGAGGCGATGAGCAACGACGAAATTGGCGATCTCGTCGCCTCCATCAACCACCTGGCCGACGAACTGGAGGAGGCCATCGCGGCCAACCGCCTGGAGCAGGAGCGCCTGCGCGCCATCATCACCTCGATGGGTGAGGGCGTGATCGTCCTCGACTCGCTGGGACAGGTGCTGATGATGAACCGAGCGGCGCGGCAGATGCTGACGCAAGCCGCGGGCGGGGAGGACGAGGCGCTGCGCCAACTCGAGCTGGATGCGTTGATGCAGGGCGACGTGGCGACCGGCGTGCGCGACGTGCGCGTCATTGGCAACACCATCTTCCACGTCATCCTGACCAGCGTGCAGCGCCGCGGTCAGGTCGACGGGTACGTCGCGGTGGTTCGGGACGTGACGGAGCAGGAGAAGCTGGAACAGGCGCGCCGCGACTTTGTCAGCAACGTGTCCCATGAGCTGCGGACGCCGCTGACGACGGTGAAGTCGTACCTCGAGGTGATGCGCGATCTCGGCGAGGACGAGGCGGAGACGAAGCGGGAGTTTCTCGAGGTCATTGCGCGCGAGACGGATCGCATGGTGCGCCTCACGCGGGACCTGTTGCTTTTGTCGGGCCTCGACCGAGGCGGGCGGCGAAGCGAAGAGATGAGGCCCATCCCCGTTGCAGGCCTGCTCGAAGGGGTGGTCGAGCGGTTTCAGCTGCAAGCGGCGAAACAGGAACTGTCGCTTCGCGTCCACCTGCCTCAGGAGCGCGGGGTGTGCGTCTATGGGGACGAGGATATGGTGAACCGCGTGCTGGACAACCTGGTGTCAAACGCGCTGAAGTACACCCCGCCCGGCGGCCGGATCGACGTGCGCGCGGAAGTTCACGCGCACCAGGTGACGCTGGTCGTCGCGGACACGGGCATCGGCATTCCTGCGGAGGATTTGCCGCACGTGTTCGAGCGGTTTTACCGGGTGGAGAAGGGGCGCAGCCGGCGCGGCGGCGGGACGGGCCTGGGGCTCGCGTTGGCGCGGGAGATGGTGGAGCGGATGGGCGGCGAAATCCGCATGGAGAGCGAGCTGCAGCGGGGCACGACGGTATACGTGACCCTGCGCCGCGCAGAGGAGGATGCCGCATGAAGGCCTGGGCGCGCACGTTGAAAATGGTGGTGCTCGCGCTGCTTGTCGCGGCCAGCATCGTGCTCAGCTATGCGCTTTGGTCGGGGAACTTGCAGGGAGGGGCCGAGATCGGGTTGACCGAGACGGAGACCATCCCGTATTCCACATCGCCTTCACTCGCCTCCACGGTCAGGCCGTACGAGATCGACATCCGCGCGGGGGACGCGTACACCGTGGTTCGGCCGGGAAGCGCCGCGTATGCCGCGTGGACGGCCATTTTGATGGGGCTGCGGGCGGAGCGTCCCCAGCCCATCGCCGCCGTTCCGTCGGGCGCCAGCATGAGCGTCGTGTTTCAGTTCGGCGTGCCGCTGGACCCCGGGATTGGACGGCCGTGGCTCGGCGATCTCGCCACCTCCGTCGGCGCGATCAACTGCCGGGCCATCGTGCTCACGCCCGGACCCGGGTCCGACTGCAGCGTGGTCTATGAGGGCATGGATTCGGCCGGGAAACCCCAGCTCATCGAGGCCACGGCGCCCGCGCCCGCATCGGCCCTCGTTCGCGAGGCGTCGCGCGACGTCGCCGAGGCGCCGTATGCCGCGTGGAGCGACTTCGAGGGCGAGAGCTTCGTGCCAGAGGGCGGACGCATGACGAGCTACGTGTACGCCATCGCGGAGCCCTCCGTGATGCCGCTCGTTCAGTCCTTTTTCGTCAATCCGCAGGCGCTCACGCGCATTCAAGAGAGCAAGACCGTCACCATCTGGACCGACGGCAGCCGGGCCGTCCAGGTCGATCGCGGCGCTCTGTCGATGCAGTACGAGGATCCCAACGCCAGCACCAGCCCGGCGCACACCGAGGACTACATCGCCGCCATCGACTTTCTCCACGCGCACGGCGGCGGGCCGGCCAATCTCATTGGCTTTGACCTCATCGGCATGTTGACCGTGAATTTGAACGGGCCCACGTATGCGTTTTCGCAGTACGTCGACGGCTATCCCATCCTGGCCAATCGCGCCGACTACAACTTCGAAATCGACAGCGGACACGTCATGGAGTTCGACAGGCCGCTGTGGGAGCTCACCAAACCCATCCGCGCTTCAGAGGTCCCCATCATGGGCGAAGAGGCCCTGGTCAAGGCGCTGGCCAAGGTCACCGGCACGAAGCGCGTGACCCTTTCGACGTTTCACGTGGAACTCGGTTACTGGCCGTCCACGCAGGGCCTGAAGGCGGGGCAGATTCGCCTGTTGCCGGTCGACTATGTGACGAACGCCAACGGCGGCGTGTGGGTCTTGAACGCGGCGACAGGCGAGCTGGTCGCGGGGGGATTATCGTGAACTGGGAAGTGGCGAAATCGTGGCTCATCGCGCTGTTTGCGCTTCTGGATGGCATTCTCGGCTGGCTTCTGTACGAGTCGCGCCAGCTGGCGAGCGGCTACGCCGAGTCGCCGGCCGACGCCCTCGCGAACACGAAAACGCTCTTGGCCAACCAGGGATTCAGCCTCGCGACGTCCGTCCCGTCCGGGCAGCCCAGCCTGGTCACGTTCCAAGCGGACTTCGCCAATCCGCGCTGGTCCGCACTGGAACAAGCTGCGTTTCCAGGCGCCAAGGGTAAGGTGCAAATCGCCGGCGGGACGCTGACCACGAGCCAAGGTCAGATCACCGTCACGGGCCAGGGAACCTGGGCCGTGCAATACCAGCCGCCCCTTCAGCTGTCCCAGAACCGCGGTCCGCTCGCGTACGTGTTCCGCGGCTCGGACTACGAGCCCGATCCGACGACGTCCGATCCCGTTCATGCCGTGTACCTCGAACTCGTGGACGGGTATCCCGTGTTTGACGCGGACGTGATCGCCGTGCAGCAAAAGGGCGAGCTTTTAGGCTATACTCAGACGTATATCGATCACGTGGAGGCGAACAGCCCGCCCAAACCGGTGATCAGCGCGCTCGACGCCTTGGACAGCTTTGCCGAGGCGGTGGACAAGGCCGGATCGGGCCAGGTGAATAGCGTGGTGAAGGTGGACCTCGGCTATGCGCGCAAAATCCAAGTGACGTCGGGCAGCCAGGCCATTTTGCACAGCTACTGGTTCCCGGTATGGCGCATCGTCACCACGTCCGGCATCTATTTCGTCAATGCGTTCACGGGCGAGGTCGAGATGCAAAACGCGTATTGAGGTCTTGAACCCGCCCGGCGTGCGAAACGCCGCGGCGGAGGTGGATAGGGAGGTGGGCGCGTGCAATTCTGCGTCCTGGCGAGCGGCAGCAACGGAAACTGCCTTTACCTGGAGTCCGGTGACACGCGCATCCTGCTCGACGCCGGCCTGAGCGGCCGACAGCTCGAGACGCGGCTGCGTGCGCAGTGTGAGCGGGAACTGCGCGAGATCACGGCCGTGCTCGTCACCCATGAGCATGACGATCACGTCAAGGGCCTGGTTCAAGTGGCGAAAAAGAGCGAAGCCCCGCTGTTCATGACGGAGGGTACATACGCAGGCTTGCCTGCCAAGGCGCGTATCGAGGAGCGCGATCGCGTCGTACATATTCGCCCAGGGGAATCGTTTGTGATCGGCAACGTGCGCGTCACGCCGTTTTCCGTGTCCCACGATGCCGAGGAGCCGGTGGCGTTTCGCTTTGACACGGACGACGGCAGCCTGGCCGTGGTGACGGACCTTGGCTACGTGAGCGACCACCAGCGCGCGCTCCTCCAGGGATGTGATGTGTATGTGTTTGAGACGAATCACGACACGGAGATGTTGCGGGCGGGCCCGTATCCGTGGCACCTCAAGCGGCGCATCCTCGGCGACAAGGGACATCTGTCGAACGTGGACGCAGCTTACGCCCTGATTGATATCCTTGGGGAGTCGCCGGCGCACGTGTATCTCGCCCACCTGAGTGGCGAGAACAACCTACCGGAGCTCGCAGAACTCACGGTGGAACAGATTGTCTTCGACGCGAGGCCGGAGCTGGCGGACCGCGTGCAACTGCATCGCACCAGCCGCCAAGGCCCTTGTGCAGCAATGGAAATTTCCCGGGCAACCGTATGATTCCAGGCTCTCCCGCTCACACTACCCTCAGCATATCGCGTCGATGCGTGCGGGGGGATGAGCTGTGAGGGGAATGGGGCAGAAACGGCCGAGGCGCGCGTGGGTGGCGGGGCTCTTGGCGCTCGCGTCGGGCGGGCTGGGGCTCGCCGCGGGGCTGACCGCGCCGCGATCGGTGCCAACCCTGTCGGCGCAAGCGCCGAGTCATCATGAGGTGAAGGCTGTGAACGCGGCGGCCGACCCTGGGGGCGTCGTGAGCGTCTCCACAGGCGTCACCCAGGCGGTCAAGCGGGTCGAGCCGGATGTGGTCGGCGTCGAGAATTATCAACTTGTATCGAACTTCTTCTCCCAGACGTCGAAGCTTCAGGCCACGGGGATCGGCACGGGCGTGATGTTCTACAAGGACGATCGCCACGCCTACATTGTGACGAACAACCACGTGGTCGAGGGTGCCGCGAAGGTGGATATCGTGGTGGACCCGGGCAAGCACCACGATGCGGACGTGGTGGGCACGGATCCCTACACGGACCTGGCGGTGCTGCGCGTGCCGGCGTCCGTGTTTCGCGGGATTGAACCGGTCACGTTTGCCGATTCGAGTCGGATCGAGCCGGGCGAGCCGGCCATCGCCATCGGGACGCCGCTCGGCCTCGATTTCGCCGACACGGTCACGAGCGGCATTGTGAGCGCCAAGAGCCGCCTCATGCCCGTCCAGGATGAGGCGACGGGGCAGACGCTCGACTATCAGACGGTGATCCAGACCGACGCGGCCATCAACCCCGGCAACAGCGGCGGTCCGCTGCTCAACATCCGGGGCGAGGTCATCGGAATCAACAGCTGTAAGATTGTCGCGCAGAACTTCGAAGGCATGGGATTTGCCATCCCTTCGAACGAGGTGAAGGTCGTCGCCAAGCAGTTGATGGACACGGGGCATGCCGTGCACCCGGCGCTCGGCGTGGAAGGTTACTCGCTCGCGTCACTGCCGCAGCAGATGTGGCCTGACGTGCCGGTGGATTACGGCGTGTGGGTGAAGCGGGTTTCTTCGCCAGAGGCGCGCGCGGCGGGTCTCCGTCCAGGCGACGTGATCGTGGCGTTGAACGGCCAGACGGTGAAAACCATGGCCGAGTTGCGCACGGCGCTCTTCCAGATTCACCCTGGCGACGTGGCGGCGGTGCGCGTCTATCGCGGCGACAAACTCCTTGCGCTTCAGGTGAAGATTGGCCAGATGGGGACGAGGCTGACCACCGAACCGGCGTTGGACGTCACGCGCTGATGGGGCGCGGTCCGCGCCCTGGCTTTCGTCCCCGGGGGAGGGGACGAACGTGCAGGTCGCTGTGGTGGCCGTGGGGAAAATCCGCGAAAAGTTTTGGCTGCAGGCGCTTCGCGAATACGAGAAGCGCCTTTCTGCGTATGTCGACCTCGAAATGGTGGAAGTGCAGGACGAGCCCGATCGCGACGACATGTCGGCGGGGGAGGTGGAGGCGCTTTTGTCGCGCGAGGCGGATCGCATAGAGCGGCACTTGCGCCCGCGGGATGGCGTGATTGCGCTCGACATCGCCGGCGACATGCTGTCGTCCGAGGCGTGGAGCGAGCGGTACGATCGGCTGTGCGCAGCCGGGTACGGGCGGCTGGTGTTTGTCGTCGGCGGATCGCGCGGTTTGCATCCGCGGATCAAGCGGCGCGCCGTGTTGCGCTGGAGCTTTGGCCCGCTCACGCTGCCGCACGCGTTGGCCCGCGTGGTCCTCTTGGAGCAGCTGTACCGCGGGATCCGCATCCTGCGCGGCGAGCCGTACCACAAGTGACCCGGGCGCTTTCGGTCACCCCACCTTCACCCGGAGGTCATGCTTGGGTTCTCGGGCGATCCGTGTTCCAACAGAAACGCGTGGAGCAGCCGCGACGCCCGGGTCTCGAACTCCGACTTCGGCGTGACGATGGAAAACGTGCGCTTCACCGGTGCACAGGGGATGGCGAGGGCTTGCAGCATGCCCCACGCGAGCTCTCTTGCCACGACCCAGCGGGACAGACACGCGAGGCCAAGGCCTGCAGCCACCGACTCCTTGATGACCTGGCTGCTCGTGTATTCGACGAGATCGCGCGGCTGAATGCCAAGCTGTGCAAACAGCCGATCCGTCATCTCGCGCGTACCGGATCCGGGCTCGCGGATGAACCAGGGCGCGCGTTCCAGCAGACGGCGATCCGGCGCCTCGGCGCACCAGGGCGATCCTGGGCTCGCCACCACCAACATCTCATCCTCGGCGAACGGCGTCAGGGTCACGTCGTCCTCGACGACATCGCGGCCCTCGACGATGCCGATGTCGAGATCGCGCACAGCCACGGCGTGGGCGATGGTCTGCGTGTTGGCGATGGATACGACGGGCTGCACGGCGGGGTAAGTCTTGCGAAAGCGCGCGATGACGTGAGGAAGCACGTATTCGCCGTAGGTGAGGCTTGCGCCCACGTTCACCTGTCCGGCAGGCACGTCCTGCATGTCCGCGATGAGCCGCTCCATGCGGCGGTAGAGCGAGAGGATCTCGCGGGCGTGCTCGTAGACAATTTTTCCGGCGGGATTGACCTGCATGCGCCGCCTTCCGCGATCGATCAGGCGGACGCCGAGCCGCTGCTCGAGGGTCTGCACGTGCTGGCTGATGGCCGGCTGGCTGATGTGCAGCTTTTCCGCCGCGCGCGTGAAGCTGTTTTCTTCGACGACGGTGACAAACACTCGCAACTGTAAATCCACGCGATCCCACCCCAACAGGATAAGTTCTGCTTATAGTGTACATTAAAAAGATGTATTTCCCCTAATGAACGTCACCTCATACCATGGAAGTTGACATGAGTGGGAGGTGACGGAATGCACATCATCCGGCAGTTTGGCGTCAACTGGTTCACGACGGTGATGGGTATCGGCATTGTCGCGGCGCTCACGTACACATCGCCGATTCATCTGCCGCTGCAACATGCCGTCGGCGAGGTCTTGTTCATCTGCGTCAATGTCGTGTTCGTGATTTCCCTGTTGATGTGGCTGTTGCGCTGGTTGCTGACGCCCGACGCCGCAATCGAGGACTTTCGCCATCCCGGCCGGGCCTTGTTCTACGGCGCGCTGGCCATGGGCATGAACGTGGTGGGCAACGACTACTTCCTCATCGGCACGCACATGATGCAAAAGCACACGGCTATCGTGATCAGTTTCGCCATCTGGCTCGCGGGCGTTGCCGCGTCGCTTTTCTCCGTGATTGTGGTGCCTTATTTGCTCTTCACGGAGCATAAGGTGGAGCGAGATGAGACGGTGGCGTCGTGGCTCATTCCGCTCGTCCCGCCCATCGTGGCGGCGGCCACCGGCACCAACCTGATCCCCTACGCCGGAGGGCCTGGGGCGCAGTTCACCATGACAGCAGGTATCCTGGCGCTCTTCGGCATGACGTTCTTCCTGTACCTGATGGCCAGCGCGCTCGTCTATTCGCGCCTGGTCTTTCACCGCAGGCTGAACGGACAGGAAGCGCCGACGCTGTGGATTGAAATTGGGCCCATCGGCATGACCATGGGCACGTTCTCGGGCATCGCGCTCAACGCGCCGCACGTCTTCGGCACCGCCGCCGGCCCCTTGCGCGATCTCGGCGGGGTCGTGGCCATCGCCATGTGGGGTGTCGGCGTCTGGTGGATCCTGATGTCGGCGTTGTACACGTTCCTGCACCTGTCGCCGAAAGGCGAGGGGCTTCCCTTTCACCTCGGCTGGTGGAGCTACGTCTTCCCCATGGGCGCCTTCACGAACGGCACCTACGCGCTGCACAAGCTTGTCGGGCACCCGTTCTTCGCCGTGGCGGGTCTGGTGCAACTCGGCATTCTGTGGCTATGTTTCGTGATCGTGATGGCGCGCACCATTCACGGCGTGGCCGCGGGCCATCTGATTCAGTGGCGCCCACATCACGAGACCAGGTCACCACTGAAGGCGCGGCGCGCGTGACAACGGCGCGCGTCGTTGCAACGCATCCCGGATCCAACAGACACTAGTCAAGTTGGCAGGATAAGCAGTATAATCGTTAGAGAACTCTTAGGAATCCGCGTTGACCGACGGCACACCTCGTGCCGCCGGATCGGCGGGATTTTGCGTGTTTCCTGCTGCATCTGCCCCAAGAGGCCGACGCCATGGTCCGGCGGGGACTGCATTCGAATGGGATGGGGAGTCCTGGTGCATTCACGTGCTCCGCAGTCGGGTGACGAAAACGGTCTGCATACGCGTTCGTCTGAAGATTGGCTTGTCCGCGAAGCGCCTCTCGCGGTGTTCGGCGTCGACGCGGACAACCGCGTCAACCTGTGGTCTGCGCCCGCAGCGCGCATGCTGGGTTGGGACGAGGACGAGATCGTCGGGCAACGCGCGCCCTTCTGGTGGAAAGAAGGCGACTTTGAGCGATATCAGGGCGAAATTCAGCGGAACGGATGCGTCAATGGCCGCCTGGTGCGTTGGCGCACGAAAGATGGCGGGGCCTTGCGCTCGGAGACGTGGGCTTGGTCCGCGGGCGCGGGCGGCCTCGTGTTCGTGGTGACGGATCAGGTCGGCGAGACGGAGATGTACGCAGAGGTGGAGCAGTCGCGAAGCGTCATTGAGCGCATCGCCGAGGCTGCGGAGATCTGCCTATTCGTGTACGACGCCGTATCGAAGCGGCTGGTCTACGCCTCCAAGGCGTGCCAGGCGATGAGCGGCTACGCGTGCGACGAGCTGGTGAACCATCCAGACCTGTGGCGCTCTTTGCTTCCGGGAGAAGTTCTGAATACCGCGGAGCCTGCGCAAATTCCGAACAACAGCCGCAGCGAGTACCGCATTCGCCACCGCGACGGCTCCGAGCGGTGGGTGGCCGTTCATCTGTACCCGCGCCACGATGCCGAGGGTCGCCCCCGATATCTCGAAGGGCTTGCGATGGATATCACGGATCGCAAGCATCATCAGGTCGAGTTGCAGCGCCTCGCCTTCACGGACGCCCTGACCCAGTTACCCAACCGACAACAGTTTGAACAAGACCTGCGCGAGGCCGTGATGCGGGCGGAGCGGCGCGGGGAAAAGCTCGCCGTCTTCCTGTTCGACTTCGACGGGTTTAAGTACGTCAACGATACGTTTGGCCATCAGTTCGGCGACGCGACGCTGAAGGCCATCGCCGAGCGCCTGCGCGAGACGCTTCGCGGGCGCGCGAAGGTCTACCGCATGGGTGGCGACGAGTTCACCGTGATCCAGGCCGGGATCGGCGGAGAGGCGGACGTCCGCGACACGGCGGGGCGCTGCCTGGAGGCCTTTCACGAGCCGCTGCGAGTCATGGGCGAGTCGGTGCCGATGGGCATCAGCATCGGCGCGGCCATCTACCCGGACCACAGCCGCGACGTCGACGCGCTCCTCCGCTACGCGGACATCGCCATGTACGCAGCCAAGGAGCAGGGCGGGCACCGCCTTTGCCTCTACAGCGAGAGCGGGGACAGCGCCATTCAGAATCGGCTGCTTTTGCACAACGCGCTTCCGAAGGCATTCGATCGCGGCGAGTTTTCGCTCGATTACCAGCCCATCTTCGATGTCCGCCGCGGCCGTTTTGTGGGTGCCGAGGCGCTCCTCCGCTGGAACTCGCCCGAATTCGGCTTCGTGCCTCCCGCGGTGTTTGTTCCATTCGCAGAACAGTGGGGGCTCATGCAGCGCATCGGCACTTGGGTGCTGGAGACCGCTTGCCGGACCGCCGCAGAGTGGCAGCGGCAGAACCTTCCCTTGCGAGTGTCGGTCAACGTCTCGTTCTCGCAACTCGCCGATCCGCACTTCGTCGAAGGCGTGGCGCAAGCCCTGCGGCAGGCCGAGCTTTCGCCCCGTCACCTGCAGCTCGAGGTGCACGCGAGCCTGCTCGCGCAGTACGCAGAGCTCATCGGCGATCTCGCCGTCCAGCTCGACCGCGTCGGCGTCTCGATCGCCATCGACGATTTCGGGCATGGCGAGGCCGTGCTTGCCGCGCTCTCGGCCGGATCGTACGATGCCATCAAGCTGCATCCTTCGCTTCTCACCATGGCGCCCGAGGGCGAGCGCCACGAGCGCCTGATGGCCGGCGTCGTCCGCCTCGCGCACGATCTCGGCATGCGCACGATTGCAGAAGGGGTGGAGCGGCGCGAGCAGGAGCTGCTGCTCGCGCGCACGGGTTGCGACGAGATGCAAGGGTTTTGGAAGGCACGCCCCGCGTCGGCACAAGACCTGGCCGCATGGTGCAGACAGGCGGCCCCCCGAGATGGCGATGACGCGCGGCCATGAGAAGTCTTGCGGAGCCTCAGAAGTGCGAATTGCGCGCCTGAAATCCCGACCACATCCGCTTGGCGGCCTCGCGCAGCTCCTCAGGAACGAGGGAAAGCCGGCGCTCCGCATCGGCGTAGCCAATTTCCACAGCGCCAGCCAGAAGCTTCGCCATCACGCCGTCGGCGAAGTCGTCGACCGGAACGCCAAACGTGTGTAGCCCCGGCCCGCCGAGATCCGTGTTGACCGCGGGTGGTACAATTTCGATGACCTCCACGCGGCTGCCTTCGAGCTGGAGCCGAAGCGACTCCGTGAACGAGCGGAGGGCGGCCTTCGTCGCGCTGTAGATCGGGGCCCAGGCCGCCGGTGCGAGGGCCAGTCCCGAGGTCACGTTGATCACGGCCGCCCGAGGTTGCTCCAGCAGGTGCGGAAGGGCCGCCAGGGTCAGGTGCACGGGCGCGTCGAAGTTGATGGCAATCTCTCGCTCGTAGTGCTCCCACGGCTCATTCGCGCGCCGCACGTTCACATGCTGCTGAATCCCGGCGTTGTTCACGAGCACGTTCCATTCGGGATACGTCTCGTTCATGTACGCCAAGAGCTCCATCCGCTCCTCCGGGCGCATCACGTCACAGCGCACGGTGATGAGGTCGGGATGTGCGGCTCTGGCCTCGTCGAGTTTGTCCTGGCGGCGTCCGCAGATGACCACGCGGTTGCCGCGCGCGAGCAGCCGAACGGCGAGCGCGAGCCCGATTCCGTTCGATCCGCCCGTCACCAGCACGGTATTCCCGTTCCACTCCATGCGTCTTCACTCCTAGCGAAGTCCATTGCGTTGTCACGATTCCACGTCGAGCGTCATTTTGGTCAACAGGTACAGGAGTTGCATGCCCCCCACCAGGCCCAGGCTCAAGAGTATCACGAGCGCCAGCTTGGAGCCAAAGAGGCCGGTCAAGATGGCTCCGCCGATGGTGCAGACCGTGAAGAGGCCCACGCCGAGCACGGTGTAAAGGGTCACGGGCCTCGGCTTGCGCGATTCCGCTTGGCGCTTGCCGCTCATGGAGTTCCAGCCTGCGCGCAGGAGAAAGCGGCCCTGCGCGAACGCGGACCAGCCCGGCTTCGCCTGCGAAGACGCCGGTTCCTCGGTGGCCGACGCCGTCTCCTGCGTGCCGCCAGGGTACGCACCTTCAAAATCGAGCAACAGGTCATAGCGCTTGCGCGCTTCCGGGTGGGAGAGGGTGTGGTAGGCGTCCTGAACGCGCCGGAAATGGCGCTCGGCCGCAGCGCGATCCCGCCCCTCGTGCACGTCGGGGTGCCAGAATTTCGCCGCACGCCGGTAGGCCGCCTTGATCTGAGGCAGCGTCGCGTTTTTCGGTACGCCGAGAATCTCGTAGTGGGTGAGGGCCAGAGGGGCTTTACACCTGCCGCAACGGCAGAAGAAGCCGTGTTCCAGGCGAATGCGATTGACCGCCCTGCAGGACGCGCATTGCTTCATGACGATCCATTCGCTCACGTGGAGCCCACGCCTTTCGCCAGAAGATTGGCATGCTATCCCCATTGTATCACGCTTTGTACACAGAACTGAAACAATTTCCACTCCGAGCGCTTGACTCATACACCTAAATAGGTTAAATATACATAGTGGTTAAAAGGTCTAATGTCTAAAATGATCGCGGTGCTTGAAGATGCGCCGAGATCGGAAAAAGACAGAGGAGGAGATGTACAGCATGAGCGCGAATGCCAATCCCACGCCGAACAATTCCGGCACCACGTTTCGCAGGATGATCCTCGTCAACCTGATCATCCTCATCGTCCTGATTGCCGCGGCCATCACGGGCTACTACTTCTACAACCAGTCGACGTTGTATCTGAAGACGGACGACGCACAGGTTGCAGGCAACCAGATTGTCGTGTCCGCGCCGGCGAGCGGCAAGCTCATCAATTGGGAGGGCACCAACGGCAGCTCGTTCAGCGCGGGTGACCAAATTGGTGAGATTCAGACCCAAGTGGGCAACAAGACCGTCGACGTCCCGGTTGACATGCCGGCCAACGGGACCATCGCGCAGAACGAGGTCATGAACAACGAGTTTGTTGCCGCGGGCACGCCTCTTGCCTACGCGTACGACATGAACCACCTGTACATCGTGGCCAACATCAAGGAGACGCAGCTGCAGAACGTCAAGGTCGGGGATCAGGTGGATGTTTGGGTGGCCGGGAAGGCCGGGTCCATCAGCGGTACCGTGACGCAAATTGGAGACGCCACGGCGAGCACGTTCTCTCTGCTTCCGAGTCAGAGCACCACGGCGGACTACACGCCGGTCACGCAGGTTGTTCCGGTGGAAATCTCGATTGGCACAACGGCGGGCAGTGGGCTGGTTCCTGGCATGAGTGCGACGGTTCGCATCCACAAGTAAGGGGTGAGGCGTATGTCGAACGAGTCGCTGCAACCGGCCGCGGGTCAAGCGGTCGTGCCGGCCTCGCCCAACGCGCCGAGTCACGCGCCAAGCGGTGAGGCGGCGCACGGACATCCGCACCGGACGCCCATCATGATTGTGATGATCTTCGGCGCGTTCATCGCGATTTTGAACCAGACGTTGCTCAACGTGGCGCTGCCGCATCTGATGTCGGCGTTCAACGTCGATGCCAACACCGTGCAGTGGCTCTCGACGGCGTACATGTTGACCAACGGCGTGCTGATCCCCATCACCGCCTTTTTGATGGGGACCTTCACCACGAGGCAGCTGTTCATCTCGGCCATGTCGCTGTTTCTCGCAGGGTCCTTTCTCTGCGCCATTGCGCCGAACTTCGGCGTCATGGTGTTCGGGCGGATTGTCCAGGCGTCCGGCTCTGCGGTCATGATGCCGCTCTTGATGACGGTCATTCTCGAGCTGTTCCCGCCCCAGCAGCGCGGGCGCGCGATGGGCACGATGGCCATCGCGATGTTCTTCGCGCCGGCTGTCGGGCCTACGCTTTCCGGCTGGATTGTGACCAACTGGTCGTGGCGCTGGCTGTTTTGGATTGTCATTCCGCTCGCGTTCATCGACATCATTCTGGCGGTGGCGGTGCTGCGCAACGTCGCCAAGCCGGTCCGGCCGAAGCTCGACGTCCCCGGCTTCTTGCTCTCCATCGTGGGCTTTGTCAGCCTGCTGTATGGCCTGAGCGAAGCGGGCAGCAAGGGTTGGGGCAACGACGTGGTCGAGATCTCGCTTATCGTGGGCGGCGTGTTCCTGGTGTTCTTCATCTTGCGTGAGCTGACAGCCAAGGAGCCCATGCTGGACCTGCGCGTGTTCAAGTACGACGTGTTCACGATGACCACCATCGTCGGTTGCATCGTGAACATGGCGATGTTCGGCGCGATGATCCTGATGCCCATTTACCTTCAGGACATTCGCGGCTACACGGCGCTCCAGTCCGGCTTGATGATGCTGCCCGGGGCCATCCTGATGGGCATCATGTCGCCCATCTCCGGCGCCATCTTCGATAAAGTGGGCGCGCGCCCGCTCGCGGTGCTCGGTCTCGCCATCACGACGATCACGACCTGGGAGTTCACGAAACTGAACGCGCAGACCGGGTACGGGCACATCATGCTGCTGTACACGCTGCGGATGTTCGGCATGTCGATGCTCGCCATGACCGTGCAGACCGCGGGACTCAATCAGCTTCCGCGGCACCTGTACCGGCATGGCACGTCGGCCGCCAACACGGCGCGCACCGTGGCTTCGTCCGTCGGCACCGCGGTGCTCGTCACCATCATGACGGATCGCACCAAGGTGCACTACGCGGACTTCCAAAACACGGTGACGGTCAACAACCACTACATCTACACGATGTATCAGACCATCGTCGAATACTTCATGATCCACCTGCACAACTCGCTGCAGGCGGCTGAGGAACTCGCGCGCTATGTGCTGTACGGACTTGCCGAACAGCAGAGCACCATCATGGGTATCAACGACGCGTTCTGGTGGGCGACCTGGGGCAGCTTTATCGCCTTTGTCCTCGCGTTTTTCATTCGCCGGCCGAAGTTGGCTCAGGCCACGGCGGCGGCGGGTGCTTCCGCATCCGCCAGTGCGGTGGCGCGCGGTCAGGCTGAGGCGGCGCCGAGTGTCGCTGCGGGCGCCCTGGAAGGCGGCGTGAACGAGTCGCCTGTTGAACACGCGCTCGAGCACGACATCCAGATCGCCGACAGTGTCGCCGAAGCGGAAGAGGTGGTCGATGCCGAGCCCGAAACGGCGGGCGGCCACGCCGGCGAGGCGCAGCCAGGCGATGAAGACCGTGCGGACGTGCCTGAGGACTTGGACGAGGAGGAGGCGGAATCGCCGACCGATCCAGAGGACGAGCCGCAGCCTGTGAAGTGACGGTCCGGCGGTCACTCCCCTCAGGGGCGCAGCGGTCGACCCCCTAAGGTGCGTACCGGTCGCCCCCTCACGGGCGCTGGCATCGCGGGAAATGAGCCACAGGGTCAGGGCCCTGTGGCCGTTTTGCGTCCTGGCGCTCGCTGCCGATCGCGGGGGACCGCGTCCATGCCACTGGGCCGTGTCATTGGGCCGGATCGCCGTGCGCCGCAAACACGCGTGGCGCCATGCGAACGCCGCGCAAAGCGGGTATACTGACGAGGGGTATGATCGAAAACATCATCGAGAGTGGAGGGGATTCAGACATGCCTGTAAGCACAGAGAAAGGATTGCTCACTGCGATCCGGGAGCGCCGTTCGATTCATCAAGTGGGGAAGAAGTCTCCTCTGTCGGACGCGGAGCTGGAACAGCTGTTGGCGGACATCGTGAAGCACATGCCCTCCGCCTACAACTCGCAGTCGACGCGGCTCGTGCTTTTGCTGGGTTCGGCGCACGAAAAACTTTGGTCGCTGGTGGAGGATGTGATGCGCGCTGTGGCGCCGCCGGAACAGCTCGACACCATCGCAGCGCGCCTCGCGGGGTTCCGCAGCGGCTATGGCACGGTGCTCTTCTTCGAGGACCAGGACGTGATCGAGTCGTTCCAGAAGAAGTTCCCTGCCAATCAGGACAAGTTCCCCGTGTGGGCGGAACATACCAACGCGATGCATCAGTACGCCGTTTGGGTGGCGCTTGAGGCGCAGGGCTACGGGGCGAGCCTCCAGCACTACAACGTGGCGGAGGATCGCATCAAGGCGGAGTGGAACCTCCCAGAGACGTGGCGGCTCATCGCGCAGATGCCGTTTGGCTCGCCGGAGAATGCGCCGCGCGAAAAGCAAGTGCAACCGGTGGAAGCGCGGTTCAAGGTCTTCAAGTGAAGCAAGGCCTAGCTGAAGGTCTTGAAGTGAAGCATGGCCCCCGCGGGCATCGGCGCTCGCAGGGGCCATCGTCGTTTACGGGCGGGACGAGCGCGACCGGAGCCAGACCCGCATCTCGCCTTGTCCTCGGTTGCCCCAGAGAAAGTACGGGATGGCGCGCAGTTTGACCCGCCGCTCGCTGAACGTCGCGGCGTCCAGAGGGCGGTACAAGGGCCCATCGCCAAACGCTTCTTCGTCTCGCCGCCACGCCTCGCACTCGAGTGCCACCGCATCGACGCCTGCGATCTCGCATGACACCTCGTGCAGCCGTGTGCCGGGATCGACCGATAGAGCGGCCAGGTTTGGCCCATTGTCCGCTTCTTCCACGGCATACACGAGCGGGCCCCGCTCTATGGCCACCATGCCGTTCACCGCGCGCAGCTGCGGATGGCCCACAATCCATCGCGCCTCCAGCGGGAACGCGAAGGTCAGCTCGTCCCCGTCTGCAAACGTCCGATCGATCACGGCGTACCCCTCTTCGACGCGCATCTCTTCGCCAAGTTCGCGCCCGTTCACCCGGACCTCCCATTTGCCCGCGCACCAGCCGGGGATGCGCACGGCCAGCGCGAAGCGGCGAGGCCCGTCCGGCATCGACACCTTGAGCGACGTCTCGCCTCGCCACGGCAGCGCCGACGCCTGCCGCAGCTGCACGCGCGCGCCGTCAAGCGACCACGCGGCCGTACTTCCCATGTGAAGATGCACGTACAACGTCCGGCGAGACTCGTCCCACGTGTAGATGTACTCCTGAAGGCTCATCAGAAGCCGCGCCACGTTCGGCGGGCAACACGCGCAACCGAACCACGCCTGGCGAGTTGGCCGGACATGCCGACGGTCCGGATTTTCCTCGTTCGCGCGTGGCCACACCTCAAGCGGATTCACATAGCAGTAGTGCTTTCCGTCCTGCGCCATACTGCCGATCACGGCGTTGTACAGCGCGCGCTCCATGACGTCGCCATACTCGGCCTTGGGCCCAAGGTCGATGAGGCGCTTGGCGAAAAAGATGAGCCCCACGGAAGCACACGTCTCCGCGTACGCGGTCTCGTTCGGCAGATCGTAGTCGAACGTGAAGGCCTCGCCCTGATGGGTCGAGCCAATCGCCCCGATCACGTACATCTGGCGCCGGGTGACGTCTTGCCAAAGCCGCTCGCACGCCGCTTGTAGGGCGCGATCGCCCGTCAGACGCGCGACATCGGCCATCGCGGTGTACATGTACATTGCCCGGACCGCATGTCCCACCGCGGTTTCCTGCTCTCGCACAGGCTTATGGGCCTGATAGTAGGCGAGGTCCGGCTCCTTCAACCAAGGCCACCAGAAGGATTTCCGACCGCGCCGCTCCCACTCGTCGAGAAAGAAATTCGGCTCCGTGCCGCGCGCGTCCAGGAAGTAACGAGCGAGATCGAGGTAGCGCCGTTCTCCCGTTGCGCCATAAAGCTTCACAAGTGCGAGCTCGATTTCCTGGTGACCGTCGTAGCCGTGAATCTGGCCCTCACGCGGCCCGAAGGTGTCCGCGATAAGGTCCGCGAAGCGGCACATGGCGTCGAGCAGCTTGCGCTTGCCCGTCGCCTCGTAATAGCTGACAGCGGCCTCGATCATATGCCCTGCGCCATAGAGCTCGTGGCAGTCCATCAGGTTGGTAAAACGCTTACCGGGCTCCTTGATGGTAAAGTACGTGTTCAAGTATCCGTCCGGTTGCTGAGCCGCCACGACGAGATCGATCACGTCGTCCGCCATGCGCTCCAGCGCCGGATCGCGCTTCGTCTTCAGCGCATACCCGACGGCCTCGAGCCACTTGGCCACGTCGCTGTCCTGGAACACCATCCCGGTGAATTCGCCCTGCTCGAGACCCGCTGCGATGCGAAAGTTGCGAATCGCGCCGCTCGGCTCCACCCCGGGGACGCGATCGTTCAGAATCTCGTACTGGTACGGCAGTACGACCTCGCGCACGAGTTGTTGGTAACGAGACCAGAAGGGGGCGTGAAGTTGTACGGATAATTGCTCGCTGTTTCCCATTGTTCTTCCTTCCTCCGTAAATGTCTGTTAGGAGTATCCTGTGTGTGCGAACCTGAGATGCAGCCTATGTTCTAAGGAAAGCGGTTGAGATATGTCTGTTGCCATCACCCCGTATGTTTCACGCACAAGCATACTACAACACAAACTCTGTTTGAAAGCGGTTGATCCGTACAAATGAGCTGATCTATATTACTGATACGGACAAGCAATGATGCTGTCCAAACTCGAAGGGGGTTCGAGAAATGAAGGCGATTTCAACGCGGGGTGGGCGAAAGAAAATCGCTTCTCTAGGAGGTGTGTCGCTTCTTACATTGGGTGCAATCGCGGGAGTCGCTGGTTGTGGCACCTCTACATCAAACACTGCACAGACGAATTCACAGGGAGCGGCTTCAACAGGAAAAATCACCATTAACTTCGCGGTGTGGGGGCCTGTGAGTCCGCAGTATAACTTCATTGCGGCGTTTGAAAAGAAGTATCCAAATATTCATGTTAACTTAACAGAAATTCCACAGACAGATTACGCTCAGAAACTCATTTCCGAGGTCGCCACCAATACCGCACCGGACGTTATGTTGGTATGGGAGAATATGATTCAGCCGTTCGCAAAAGAGGGTGCGATTGTAAATCTAAACAGCTACATCAAGGGAGACAAGTCTCTCGAGCCGAGCAATTTCTTGCCAGCCTTCCGCAGCTTGGCGGCACAGAACGGGGGCGTGTATGGACTGCCGTGGTGCTATGCAACGCACCTCCTGTTTTACAACGAAGATATGTTCAAGAAGGCCGGAGTGCCATTTCCGACAGCCAATTGGACATGGAAGGATTATGAGAATGCTGCCAAGAAGTTGACGATCGTTAAGGACGGTCGGGTTGTTCAGTGGGGTTCCGCAGGCATTGGCTTCCCGGGCGTGTGGTACTCCTTGATCGGGTCTGCGGGGGACAAGATTGTTTCAAACGGCAAGCTGTCAATCGGACAAGGTGCGATTGATGCTATGAATTGGCAAATCGATCTAACTAACAAACTCAAGGTTCAGCCGCAGCCTTCAGCCGCAAATAGCGCCGTGGATTTGTTTGAAGCCGGAAAAGCCGCCATGATTCTGAATGGAAGCTGGATGATTTCGACCTATGACACGATTAAGAATTTCAAGTGGAATATAGCGCCGTTGCCGTATGACAAAGTGCCTTACGACGACATCCATACAGCCTTCTTCACGATCAACAGCCATTCTCCATACAAACAGGCGGATTGGGACTTTATCAAGTTTTGCATGAGTCCGGAGGGGCAAGAGCTGATTGAGAAGGGCACGAACAATCCTTCAGCTGAACTAAGCCTGAGTAAATACGCATGGTATCAAAATGCAGGTCCGAATGGCCCAACGAACTGGTCCGCGTTCCAAGAGGCCGGAAAATACGCACGGCTAGGTTATGTGCTTCTTCCAACTGGGTTGACCAATTACATCGACAATCAATTGAACGCAGCGGTCCTGGGTCAAGAGAGCCCGTCACAAGTGGTCAAGCTTGCCGAACAGCAGGCTCAACAGGTCTCAAATCAATAATTAACTCAGCACGGCTCAGACGAGTGTTTAACGGGGCGCGTTTCTACGACGCGCCCCAAGGAAGAGGTGTATGTATGGGGAACCTGCAGCAAAACGTCACGGGAACCGGTGTTGCATGGCGAAGAAGAAAGCGCATTATGGAAACAGTGACCGCATATGGCTTCCTCTCGCCGTGGTTCATCGGATTCGTTTTCTTCTCGGGCCTTCCAATCATAGCGTCGTTCGTTCTAAGTTTCTTTAAGTGGGACATGGTGAATCCCCCGTCCTTTGTCGGGATACAGAATTATCGTTATATGTTCGGGCAATCCTCTGGGTTCTGGCACAGTCTGTGGGTAACACTGCTGTATACGGTGTTAAGTGTAATCGTGATGGTTGTGTGGTCACTGATCATGGCCCTTGTACTCAATCAGCGACTACGTCCGAAGCCTTTGTTTCAGTTTCTGTTCTTTATACCCTCGGTGTTGCCGAGCGTTGCTATGGCGTTTGTATTTCAACTCATTTTTAACCAGCAAATCGGCATCGTCAATTATCTGCTGTCCCTTGTGGGCATCTCACAGGGCCCAAATTGGCTTATGAATCAGAGACTTATCATACCCGTACTTGTCTTTATATCGATTTATTCTTACTCGACCGGACAAATGATGTTGATATTCGATGCCAGTTTGAAGGAGGTTCCTCGTGAGCTGTATGAAGCAGCCGATCTGGATGGAGCTGGGTTTCTGAAAAAATTCCTTCATGTCACTTTGCCGGGCATATCGCCAGTCCTGCTGTTCAATGTCGTTGTTGGGACCATTGGCTCGATCAA
The DNA here is from genome assembly GCF_900156755.1 of Alicyclobacillus vulcanalis. Classification (GTDB taxonomy): domain Bacteria; phylum Bacillota; class Bacilli; order Alicyclobacillales; family Alicyclobacillaceae; genus Alicyclobacillus; species Alicyclobacillus vulcanalis. Next base: position 247,726 of record NZ_FTOO01000003.1, on the reverse strand, counting down.
CGGCTCCTTCTCTATCATTTATCCACTAACACAGGGTGGTCCAGGGGATGCCTCGAATGTCTTAAGTCTGGCTATATATACTAGTGCATTTCAGAATTTCCAGATGGGGTATGCGTCAGCTCTTTCTACAGTACTATTCATCATTGTTGCAGTAATCTCCTACTTCCAGTTCAGGCTTTCGCGGAACTGGGTGATGTATGAGGTATAAATGTTGCGCAGACCGTCGATGCAAGGAGTGAGCTTATGAGAACGCGAATCGCGGGCAATCTAACAAAGTACGTAGTGGCAATTCTCATTGCATTGATTATGTTCTTTCCTATTATATGGATCATATCAAATTCTCTCCAAACGGAATCAGGAATTAGTAGTTATCCTCCACAGATAATTCCTAAAAACCCTCAGTTTAGTAACTACGCTTACATCCTTCATAGTAGCAACTTGCTTGTGTACTTTCGGAACACATTGATCCTAATTATAGGAAATACTTTGGGCACTCTTATTTCGAGTTCTCTGGTAGCGTATCCGTTAGCTCGTATGGACTTTGCAGGGAAAAAGGTAATATTCGTCTTAGTCCTAGCAACGATGATGGTTCCAAGTACAGCTACTATCATTCCTCAGTTCATCTTCTTTAGCAAGATTGGATGGATTAACAGTTTTCTACCACTCATCGTACCAGCGTTTTTTGCGTATCCGTATAATGTGTTTCTTTTCAGACAATTCTACAGGACTATCCCGGCTTACATCTACGAAGCTGCCCAGCTCGATGGTTGCAATCATTGGACGTTCTTTTCCAGAATCATAGTCCCGTTGGCGAAACCCATATTCATTACAGTCGGCATTTTGTCATCTATTTTTTGGTGGAACGAGTTGTTTACGCCTCTTATCTATATCAACAATGATAATCTTAAACCGTTGAGTGTGGGCGCTCTGAGCCTCTTCACCACTCAATATACGACTGAGTACAACTTAGAGATGGCTTTTTCAGTCTTCATGATTATCCCCCCTATACTGCTTTACTTGTTCGGCCAAAGATATCTTGTCGAGGGCATAAAAACGTCTGGGGGCAAGTGATTTTAGCAAGTTGCTGCCCGACGCTTGCACCCTATTTTATTTCCTAAACCTGATTGCGGACTCGGAGAAGCGCCCTTAAACGACCAGTTGTATTTGCCAAATGCCAAGAACCATTACGCCGTGAGATCAAACGGCACCCGTCGGCCGTTCTATGAGAAAGAGAAGAGTGTTTGTACATCCGTAGCCGGCAGACACATTGCGGCATGCGTGTTCGGTATCATCAAAGCGGTGTACAGTGCGCCCAACTGCCCTCATGGTGTGCGTCGGGCCCATGACTAAAAATCCAACTTCAGAGTTGTTCTCAACGGCTTTAATTGTATTCGACCATAGCCGTACAATGTGTGTAAGGGATTTGTGCAGTACTAAGACATGACTTCGCGGAAACGGTGATGCTAGCATGGCTTCTCCGGCCAAGTATGTGATGGTGAAAGAACAAATCCGGGAATGGATCCGCACGGGCAAGGTCAAGCCCGGGCAGAAAATCTATTCCGAGAACGAACTCATCAAGATGTTCCGCGTCAGCCGGCACACCATCCGGCAGGCGGTGGGTGACTTGGTGCACGAAGGGCTCTTGTACCGCGAGCAGGGCGCCGGGACGTTCTGCGCCTTTCCGCAGGAGGAACGGTTGCCGGGCGAGCCGCAGGAAGCGCGCAAGTATATCGGCGTCATCACGACGTACATTTCGGACTACATCTTCCCGACCATCATCCGCGGGATTGAATCGTACGTGACGAACAAGGGATACTCGCTGATTTTGGCCTGCACATACAACAACCTGGCGAAAGAGGCGCAATGCCTGGAGTCCATTCTGCAGCGGCCGATTGCAGGGCTGATTGTGGAGCCGACGGAGTCGAGCACGTACAACCCGAACATCCGGTACTACTTGGAGCTGGAGCAGCGGAAGATCCCGTACGTGATGATCAACCAGTACTATCCGCAGCTGGACCCGCCGCATCTCATCATGGACGACAAGAAGGGCGGATGGCTGGCGACGCGGCACGTGTTGGAACTTTCGCACCGGAAGTTGATGGGGGTCTTTAAGACGGACGACCTGCAGGGCGTGTATCGAATGCAGGGGTTCATGGACGCGTGCCGGGAAGCGGGGGTGTCGGTGAAGCCGGAGTGGCTGATCACGTATCGGACAGAGGACCTGGATGAGGAAGTGGTGCGGCGGGTGCGGAGCGCCTTGGAGCGAGAGGACGACCGGCCGACGGCAATGGTGTGTTACAACGACCAGTTGGCCGTGCGAGTGCTGGACGTGCTGCGGGAACTGGGGCTGCGCGTGCCGGAGGACATCTCGCTCGTGGGGTATGACGACTCGTACCTGGCGGAGGCGACGGAAATCAAGCTGACGACGGTGGAACACCCGAAGACGCAGATGGGGCTGGATGCGGCGAAATGGGTGATGCGGGCCATTGAGCGCGGGAAGCGCGACGGGGAAGAGCCGGCCTCCATTGTGTACGAACCCAAGCTCATTGTGCGCAGTTCGACGGCGCCACTGGCCGTGGCCTCAGCGCCGTGAATTCAATGGGTCGCGCGCGAGGCCGGCCCCCGGCGCGGCCGGTTCCGGCGAACGCTTCTATGAAAGCGGATTGACAATCACAAGAAAACGCTTTATCCTACAACTTGTACGTACAAATAAATTAAAACAAACTCTTGTACGTATGTATGCCCGCAGCAGACGCGAAAGCGGGAACCACTTCAAGGTTGCAGGGAAAGGGAGGCAGAATCATGACAGGAGCGCAGGAGCACGGGTCTCGTGCATACGCTGTCACCATTTCACTTGCGGCCGCGCTGGGCGGTCTACTGTACGGATATGACACCGCCGTCATTTCCGGCGCCATCGGGTTCTTGAAAACGCTCTACGGTCTCTCTCCGTTTATGCAGGGTCTGGTCATTTCAAGCATTATGATCGGCGGCGTGATCGGCGTCGCGATCTCCGGCTTTCTCAGCGACCGGATTGGGCGGCGCAAGGTTCTCATGACCGCTGCCGTCCTGTTTGCCATTGCGGCGCTCGTGTCGGCCGTGTCCCACGACGTGACCACCCTCATCTTGGCGCGCATCGTCGGAGGCTTGGGCATTGGCATGGGTTCCGCGCTTTCCGTCACCTACATCTCGGAATGCGCACCGACGCAAATCCGCGGCGCGCTCTCGTCCTTGTACCAGTTGCTCACGATTATCGGCATTTTCCTGACCTATCTCACGAACTTCCTCATTCAGCGGTCCGGCAATTTGGCGTGGGACGTGCACACCGGTTGGCGCTGGATGTTGGGGCTTGGTGCGGTCCCGGCGGCCATTTTCTTCTTCGTCCTTTTGTTCGCGCCTGAAAGCCCGCGCTGGTTGACGAAGGCGGGACGATCCGACGAGGCCTTCTCCATCTTAGCGCGCATCAACGGGCATTCGGTTGCGCAACGTGAACTCGAATCCATCCGTCAGTCGCTCGAAAGTGAAAGCGCTGCAAGCGTGCGGGATCTGTTGAAGCCGGGCTGGCGCAAGGCGCTCGCTGTGGGAATCCTACTCGCGTTGTTCAATCAGATCATCGGCATGAATGCCGTGACCTACTATGGGCCAGAGATTTTCAGGATGGTCGGGTTCAGCTTGAACTCGGATTTTGAGATTCAGGCCTTTTTCGGCGCGATGTGGGTGGTGTTCACCGTTGTCGCCGTGGTGTTGATCGATCGCGTCGGACGGAAGCCGCTCATGATCGTCGGTTCTGCGTTGATGGCCATTTTTATGGCGCTCATGGGGTTGACCTTCTACCTGCACGTCCATAACGGCTTCTGGCTTGTGCTGTTCATCATGGGCTTCACGGCGGCCTTCAGCGTCTCGATGGGACCGATTCCGTGGATCATGATCCCGGAAATTTTCCCGAATCACCTGCGCGCTCGCGCGGCCGGGATCGCGACCATCTTCTTGTGGGGCGCCAACTGGGCGATCGGCCAGTTTACGCCGGTCTTGCTCAACAACGTTGGAGGCAGCTACACGTTCTGGATGTTCGCCGTCATCAACGTCTTGGGCGTCATCTTCGTCAGCGTGCTGGTGCCGGAGACGAAGAATCGTTCTCTGGAGGACATCGAGCGCATTTGGATGGGCGGTTCCGGGGAGACCGCGGCAGCTGCGGAGGCCCGATCGGCCACTCGACAGCACAAGTTTTTGCCTTGACTTGTCCGAATAACTCATTGTGCTCTATCGTCCTTGTAAGTACAATTGAGGTGATGTCTGCGGTTCCACCCTCTGAATGCGCGAAGGATTGTGGGGATGGATATGGGCAAGTATTCGATTGGCGTGGACTACGGCACGCAGTCGGGGCGCGCCGTTTTAGTGGAGATCGGGACGGGGCGTGAGATCGCCACGGCCGTCAAACCCTACACGCACGGGGTGATGGATGAGTATTTGCCGGACGGCGTCACACGTCTGGAACCGGACTGGGCGCTCCAGCACCCGCGCGACTACCTGGAGGTGCTGGAGGAGACCATCCCGGAGTTGCTGCGGACCTCCGGGGTGCGGCCTGAGGACGTGATTGGGATCGGGATCGACTTCACGTCTTGCACGATGCTGCCCATCCGGCGAGACGGTACACCGCTTTGCTTTGATCCGCGATTTGAGCGGCATCCGCACGCGTACGTGAAGCTTTGGAAGCACCACGCCGCGCAGGATGAAGCGAACAAGCTGAACGAAATCGCCACGGAGCGCAAAGAGCCGTTTCTCGCGCGTTATGGCGGCAAGATCTCGTCCGAGTGGATGATCCCGAAGATCTGGCAAATCCTCGACGAGGCGCCGGAGATCTACGATGCGGCGGACGCGATGGTCGAGGCGACCGATTGGATCGTGATGCAGCTCACGGGGAAGCTCGTGCGCAGCTCGTGCCCCGCGGGCTACAAGTCCATCTGGCACAAGCGGACGGGCTATCCGAGTCCGGAGTTTTTCAAGGCGCTCCATCCGCGCTTGGAGCGCATCGTGGAGGAAAAGCTCTGGGGGCCCATTCTGCCCATTGGTTCGAAGGCTGGCGAGCTGACGGAAGCCATGGCGCGCCGGACGGGGCTCGTCCCCGGGACGCCGGTTGCGGTGGGGAATGTGGACGCCCACGTGTCGATGCCGGCCGTCGGCATCACGGAGCCGGGCAAGATGCTGATGATCATCGGGACCTCGACGTGTCACGTGCTGCTCGGCACCGAGGAACGCGCGGTACCGGGCATGTGTGGCGTGGTGGAGGATGGCATTATCCCGGGCTACATGGGCTACGAAGCTGGTCAGTCGTGCGTCGGAGACCACTTCGAGTGGTGGATTGAAAACGGCGTGCCGCCGGCGTATTGGGACGAGGCGCGCCGCGAGGGCATTGGCATCCACGAGCTTCTGACGCGAAAGGCGGCGCAATATCGCCCCGGCGAGACGGGGCTCTTGGCGCTCGACTGGTGGAATGGGAACCGCTCCACGCTGGTGGATGCGGATCTCACCGGCCTTCTCCTAGGCGCGACGCTCGCGACGAAGCCGGAGGAGATCTACCGCGCGCTCATCGAGGCGACGGCCTACGGCACACGCATGATTGTCGAGACGTTCCGCGCGAGCGGCGTGCCTGTCGACGAGATGTACGCGTGCGGCGGCATTGCGCAGAAAAACGAACTGATGATGCAAATCTATGCCGACGTGCTCAACATGCCCATCTTCATTGGCGCGTCGACGCAGGCGCCAGCGCTCGGCGCGGCGATGTTTGGCGCTGTAGCGGCGGGAAAGGCGCGCGGAGGCTACGACTCCATTGAGGAGGCGGCCCGGGAGATGGGCAGCGTGCGCGAGAAGCCGTACACGCCGAATCCGAGCGCGGTTCGCGTGTACGACGAGTTGTACCGAGAATATGCCCGGCTGTACGACTACTTCGGGCGCGGCGAGAACAACGTGATGAAAGTGCTGAAGCGCCTGAAGAGCGCCGCGGTGCAGGAAGAGGTGAAGACATGCTGAGGGAGCTAAAGGAGGCGGTGCTGGAGGCGAATCTGGCGCTGCCCAAGCACGGCCTCGTCACCTTCACCTGGGGCAATGTGAGCGGCATTTCCCGCCAAGATGGCCTCGTGGTCATCAAGCCCAGCGGGGTGGCGTACGAAAAGCTGACCGCGGACGACATGGTCGTGGTCGATCTCGACGGCCGCGTCGTCGAGGGCGATCTCCGGCCGTCCTCGGACACGCCGACGCACATCGAGCTGTATAAGGCGTTTGAGAGCATCGGGGGCATCGTCCACACCCATTCGCCCGCGGCAGCGGCTTGGGCGCAGGCGCGTCGACCCATTCCGGCGCTCGGCACGACGCACGCGGACTACTTTTACGGCGACGTGCCCGTCACGCGCCCGCTCACGAAGGACGAGGTGGAGCGCGCCTACGAGCTCGAGACAGGCCGGGTGATTGTGGAGACGTTCCGCGAGCGAGGGCTCGATCCCGTCGCCGTGCCCGCCGTTCTCGTGGCCAACCACGCGCCCTTCACCTGGGGGAAGGACCCGGCGGAAGCGGTGTATCACGCGGTTGTCCTGGAGATGGTCGCCCGCATGGCCCGAGACACCCTGTTGATCTCGGGCGGCGAGGCGCAGATGGATGCGTTCCTGCTCGACAAGCACTATCAGCGCAAGCATGGGAAAAATGCGTACTACGGCCAGCCCGGCGCGGCGCACTGAGGGATGTGGACGAGTCGATGGGAGAGGATGCTCGATGAAAAAGCCGGCTTTTGAGTTCTGGTTTGTGGTGGGGAGCCAGCACCTCTACGGGGACGAGGCGCTGGCACAGGTTGAAGCGCATGCCAAGGAAATGGTGCCCGCGCTGCAGCGCGCCGTCGGGGACGCCCACGCGCTCCGCTGGAAGGGCGTTCTGAAAGACGCGGACGAAATCCGGCGGCTTTGCCTCGAGGCGTCGGCGGATGACCGCTGTGCGGGCGTGATCGCCTGGATGCACACCTTCTCCCCAGCGAAGATGTGGATCCGCGGCTTGATGTCGCTGCAAAAGCCCCTGCTGCACCTGCACACGCAGTTCAACCGCGACATTCCTTGGGACACCATCGACATGGACTTCATGAACCTGAATCAGTCGGCGCACGGCGATCGCGAGTTCGGGTTCATGGTGAGCCGCCTCGGCATGCCGCGCAAGGTCATCGTCGGCCACTGGCAGGACGCCGAGGTGGCCCGTCGCGTGCGAGGCTGGGCCCTGACGGCGGTGGCGGCGGCCGTGAGCCGCGGGTTAAAGGTCGCGCGATTCGGCGATAACATGCGCCAGGTCGCGGTCACCGAAGGCGACAAGGTGGAGGCCGAGGCCCGGTTCGGCTGGTCGGTCAACGGCTACGGCGTGGGCGATCTCGTCGAGCGGGTGCGTGCGGTGTCGGAGGCCGAGATCGACCGGCTAATGGAGGAGTACGCGTCGCTGTACGACTTCCAGGAAGGCGCACAAAAGGGCGGGCCGCTGTATGACGCGGTGCGCGAGCAGGCTCGCATCGAGCTCGGGATGCGAGCGTTTCTGGAAGAAGGCGGATTTGAGGCGTTCACGACGACGTTTGAGGATCTCCACGGGCTGAAGCAGCTTCCTGGGCTCGCGGTTCAGCGCCTCATGGCCGACGGATACGGGTTTGGGGGCGAGGGCGACTGGAAGACGGCGGCGTTCGTCCGCGTCTTGAAGGTTTTGGCGGAAGGACAAGGCACCTCGTTCATGGAAGATTACACGTACCACTTCGAGCCGGGTAACGAGATGGTGCTCGGCGCGCACATGCTCGAGGTCTGCCCGACCATCGCCGCGACGCGCCCCCGGGTGGAGGTGCACCCGCTGTCCATCGGCGGCAAGGAGGACCCTGCGCGGTTGGTGTTTGACGGCGCGAGCGGTCCGGCGGTTCAGGCCACACTGGTCGATCTCGGCCATCGCTTCCGCATGGTCGTGAACAAGGTGGAGGCCATCCAGCCGGATCGCCCGATGCCGAAATTGCCCGTGGCGCGCGTGCTGTGGAAGCCGCTGCCTTCGCTCGCTTCGGCGGCGGAGAGCTGGATTCTGGCCGGTGGCGCGCACCACACGGTGTTCTCGTACAGGGTGACGGTCGAGCAGTTGCAGGACTTGGCGGACATGATGGGCGTGGAATGCGTCGTGATCGACGAGAACTCGACGCCCCGGCAGATCTTGGATGTGTTGCGCTGGAACGAAGCGGTGTATGGCCGCTGAGCGGCGGTAGAAACGAGGGGCTGCACGCGCGCAGCCCCTCGCGTTTTGGAGGGGTGCCACGTGGCGTGGACGTTGGATGAATTGCGCCGGCTGAGCTCAGACTGCCCGTGCGGGCAACCGCATCACCGCATTCCGGTGGAACATCTGCGGGTCGGGCCTGGGGCGCTGTCGGAGGCCGCGGCGTGGATACGGGACCGATTTGCGCGCGTGGTGCTGGTCATGGACGACCGCACGCGCGAGGCCGCCGGGGACGAGCTGAGTGAGGCGCTGACCGGCGCGGGCGTGACGTGGACCGCCTGCGTCATCGAGCCGAACGGCCAGGGCGACGTGGTGGCGGATGAGGTGTCCGTGATGCAGGCGTTCCTTGCGACGGGCCCGGACGTGGAAGCGCTCATCGCCGTGGGATCGGGCACGCTGCACGACATTGCCCGCTTCGTGAGCGCGAAGGCGCGCATCCCGTTTGTGAGCGTGCCGACGGCGCCGTCGGTGGACGGGTTCACGTCTGCCGGCGCGCCGCTCATCGTGCGCGGCGTCAAGACGACGTATCAGACGCAGGCGCCGATTGCAGTGTTTGCCGACACCGACGTGCTGGAGCAGGCGCCGAAGGAGCTCATCTGGGCGGGGTTTGGGGACGTGATCGGCAAGTATACGTCCCTCGCCGACTGGAGGTTTGGCGAGATGGCAGCCGGGGAACCGTACTGCGCGTATCTGGCGGGGCTGACGCGGGCGGCGCTCGACACGGCGGTCGCGCAGGCGGACGGATTGAGCCGTGGGGAGCAGAGCGCCGTGCGCAGCCTGATGGAGGCGCTCATGTTGTCCGGCCTCGTGATGCTGCTCTTCGGCCAGTCGCATCCCGCCTCGGGCGGCGAGCACCATCTGTCGCACGATTGGGAAATGGCGTTTTTGCGATCCGGCCGTCGCCAAGTCCTGCATGGGCTCAAAGTCGCCGTCGCGAGCGCCCTCGTGGCGGACCTGTACCGCGCCCGGGTGCCGGACGCTTTGGGCATCGCCGCCGAGCGCGGGCTCCGTCCATGGGCCTCGCTCGCGGGCCGGGACGCGGATGTGAAGGGCCTGTTGGCGTCCGTGCCGCCGGGCCAGCACATTCGCGCACTGATGCGCCGCATCGGCGGGCCGACGGAGCCGTCCGATCTCGGCATTGAGCACAGCCTGGTCGTCGCGAGTCTGAAGCGAGCGCACAGGTTGCGAAACCGATACACGATGCTGCGCCTGCTGAATGAGACCGGCGCGATCGCTGATCTTCGCTGACCCATGCCCTTCGCGCCGACGCCTGATTGTTTTATACTAGACTAAAGTAATCAGGCCGGGGTGAGGGTGACATGATTCACATCAAGGAGCTGCGGTCGGGTTTGCCGCTGTTCAAAGCGCTGGGTTCCGAGGTCCGCATCGCCATGCTCGAGCTTTTGCTCGAGCATGGGCGGCTGAATATGGACGAGATCGCCAAGCGGCTTGGCATCACCAACGGAGCCGTGACGCAGCATGTGCGCAAGCTGGAGGAGTGCGGCCTCGTCGTCACGGAGACCGCGGGGGCGCGCCACGGCCTGCAGAAGTTCTGTTATGTGAACGAGCGAAACATCCTCGTGGAACTGGCCCCGGAGTCGCCCGACGAGGACGTCTACGAGGTCGACATTCGAGTGGGCCATTATGTCTCGTTCGAGGTATGGCCGACCTGCGGGCTCGCGACGGCAGAGACGATTATCGGGACGTTCGACGATCCGCGCTATTTTGCCGATCCCCAGCACATCGACGCGGAAATCGTCTGGTTGACGAAGGGTTACCTCGAGTACTGGGTCCCCAATTTCATTCGCACCGACCGGCCGGTGGAGGAAATTCAGATTATCGCAGAACTGGCCTCGGAGGCGCCCTCCTACAACAATGACTATCCTTCGGATATCCACTTTTCCCTGAACGGCGTGGAAATCGGCTATTGGACGAGTCCCGGGGATTTCGGGGACGAGCGGGGGCGCCAAAATCCCAGTTGGTGGCCTCCGCACCTGAACCAGTACGGACATCTGAAACTCGTGCGAGTGAATCGCGACGGCACCTTTATCGACGGGTGCAAAATCTCGGACGTCACCTTGCAGGACTTGCAACCGTTCCGCGGCCACGCCATTCCGCTGCGGTTTTCGGTCCCCGAACATGCGCGCAATGTCGGTGGCATGACGATCTTTGGGCGCCGCTTCGGGCACTACGATCAGGACATCAAGGTAAGGGTCATCTACGGGAAAGGCATCAAGTTTTAATTTATATTTATATAAAATAATTTAGTTAGGATTGAATTCTATCTTGACGGGCATTGCTTTATGCGTTATCCTGGCGTCAGAAAGCGCATTCAGAGAGGTTGTTGCAGATATCTTTTTGTTTAGTCAAAAATGATTTAAGGGGGTGGTTTGCAGCGTTCTCGATACGCATCGACTTGGCTTGGGTCTAGTTGTACGTATGACTTGAGACAAGGGGGTATGAAAAGCATGAAAGTGCGTCGAAACAAAACCGTCTTGACCGGATCACTTCTCGGCGCCATGGCGATTGTGGCAACGGGATGTGGTACTTCGTCAGGAAACTCGTCTTCGCAATCTGCCCCCAGTACAGGAGCTGGAGCGGCTTCGCTGAAGACTGTCGATGGGTTGCCCTTGCCACAGTACACAGGAAAAGCAACGCTGACCTGGTGGGCGTGGGTTCCTAACGCACAGAAAGAAGTCGATATCTTCGAGAAATACTATCCAAACATTAAAGTTCACCTGGTTGATGCCGGAGCCGGAACAACCGAATATCAAAAGTTCAGTACGGTGATCCAGGCAGGAAGTGGCGTACCAGACGTCGTCATGCTAGAGTTCGACGTCATGCCCGAGTACATTGCCACTGGAGCACTCCAAGACATTTCTCCATGGGTCTCTCAGTTGAAGAACAGATTTACCCCGTGGACGTGGAACCAAGTTTCGGTGGGCTCGCGTGTGTACGGGATTCCTGAGGACACTGGACCGATAGGGTTATTTTACCAAAGCTCCCTGTTTAATAAATATCATCTCAAGGTCCCAACGACGTGGAACCAGTTTGCGCAGGAAGCTCTTGAATTTCACAAGCTCGATCCGTCTCAGTACTTCTCGTACTTTTCAAACAACGATGGTCAATGGATGTTTGGGCTTCTTTGGCAAGCAGGCTGCATTCCGTTCCAAGGATCAGGGAACAACTGGAAGGTGGATATAGACTCACCGAAGGCTGTTCAGGTCTTTTCTCTGTGGCAGAAATTAATAAAAGAGGGCGCGGTTCAGAGCATCGCAGCGGGTTCGCCGGAGTGGCAGAAGAACATCAACGCGGGTCTCTACGCGACGGCCATCGGTTCTGCGTGGTACGACAGCGAGATCCTTGTTCCGTATGATCACAACCTGGCGACACACAAGTGGCGGGCCGCCTTTATTCCAGAGTGGACGCCCGGAGACACGATGGACGGCGACTGGGGCGGTTCCGTGCAGGCTGTCACAAAGGCGTCGAAGTATCCAGAGGCAGCGGCGATTTTCGCGGCCTTCGTCAACGCTGCTCCAGCAGAGCTTGCGCATGACGTGGCGCCAGCCAAGGATGGTGGAGGCGGTCTGTTCCCCGCAGCGACAGCGGGATTTGACATCCCATCCTTCAAACAGCCGAACCCTGCACTAGACAATCAACCTGCGAACGTGGATATCTTCGAAAAAGAGTCGCCTAGGGTGAACACGAAATTCCAATGGAGCCCGTGGTCGAGTTACGTTTTCAACGAGTTGCAAACCGAAATTGGGAAGGCGTTTGCTGGCAAAGAAACTGTCCAGCAGGCGTTGGCGAACGTTCAACAAGCTGTGGTCAGCTACGCTCGCTCGCAGGGATACAATGTGACGACCTAAACTATGTCGCGGCGCCTGTGCGGTCGTCCACACAGGCGCCCCCTGACGGCGAAAGGACGGATGTTGCATGACAGCAGCGCACCGGCAGTCGAAGGCCGTCTCGGCCGCAACGTTTCTTGCTCCATTCCTATTGCTGTTCGTGGCCTTTCTGTTGGCGCCTCTCATTTACGCTTTCTATACAAGTTTGTTCATTGACCGCTTCGGCCAGCCGATATTCGTGGGATTTCGCAACTACATCAACGCATTTCAGGATGCGGCTTTCTGGGCGTCGGTGGTGAATGTGATCCGTTACGCCATCTTGCAAGGTGTCATTATGATCGCGCTGTCGCTGATTTTGGCCTTGGTCCTCGACACGAGGTATGCGAAAGCCAAGTCCTTTTTCCGCCTTGTGTACTTCCTTCCTTATGCTGTTCCCGGTGTGTTTGCGTCCATCATGTGGGGGTTCCTATACTCCAAGCCTCTCGATCCTTTGTTGCAAGCTGTGCGGTTTGATCCCTTATCGTCAGGCGCCTTGCTGTACAGCATTATCAACATCGCCACGTGGGAGTGGGCGGGGTATAACATGACGCTGTACGCGGCCTCACTGACGGGCGTGTCCGCAGATCTTTACGAGGCCGCTATCGTTGATGGGTGCAATGAGTTTCAATTGGCCTGGCACATCAAGCTGCCTTTGTTGAGGCCGACCATTCTCATGACGGTCATCTTGAGCTTTATTGGCTCCATGCAGCTGTTTAATGAACCGTTTCTTCTGAGTGCTTTGACACCTATCTCGCAGACATTCACGCCTAACATGGACATCTACGCGATGGCCTTCAATCTGACGAACCTGCCGTACGCCGCGACGCTCGCGGTGCTACTCGGTGCTATCACGATTTTCATCTCGGCCTGCGTGATGGTGGCCACTCGTATCCTTGGGCGGCGTGTGCGATCAGATAGCGCTCGCCTGTCTTCGCCTGGGGAGGCGATTGCCTCATGAGTTCGTCCCTCCATCGCACTACAGAGTCTGTCTCGGGGCACCGGGGAAGTAGCGTGCCGTCAGCGTTCACTCGTCACCTGATCACTGTCGTGGTTATGGCATTCTTGGTTGTGGTGGCGATTTACTTTTTGGTACCCGTTGTATGGCTCATCATTGCATCGACAAAAACCCAGACGGAACTGCAAAGTACGGGGATTTTTTCGTTGCCTCGGGACATTCATTTGATCCAGAACATACAGCTTTTGTTCCAATATAACAATGGTGTGTTCGCCCGTTGGTTCATCAACTCGATCATCTACTCGGGTGGGGTCGCTGTTCTAACATGTCTTGTCAGTGCGATGGCGGGCTACGCGCTCGCAAAGTTCGATTTTCGAGGGCGAGAGGTCTTGTTTTACGTCATCCTCGCCTCAATGATGATCCCTGGTACCGTAGCGACCATTCCGCTGTTCGTGATTGAGCAGCCGCTGCATCTCGTGAACACTTATTTCGGTGTCATTCTTCCACTAATTGCAAGTCCATTTGGCGTGTATTTTCTTCGCATTTACATCCGGGACGTCGTCCCGAACGAAATGCTCGAGGCTGCGAAGGTCGATGGTGCGTCGGAGCAGGCGATATTCTGGAGAATTGTTCTTCCAGTTGTACGTCCTGCCATCGTTACGCTTTTGCTCATCAGCTTTATCGGGACCTGGAACAATTTCTTTTTGCCGTTGGTCCTCTTGCACAATCAGTCGCTTTATCCGTTGCCCGTCGGCGTGGACGTATTGCTCAGCCTCATTGCGACGCCTGCCGCAGATCAGTCGATGCCCATCTATCAGCTTGTCATCACCGCTTCCTTGTTGTCTATCTTGCCGATGATCATTGGATTTGTGATCTTCAGGAAGCAAATTGTTACCGGCCTTACGCAGGGAAGCGTGAAACTGTAGACAATCGAGATAAGGAGAATCCACATGTCCAACCTGCAAGCGCGTCTCACACTTGACCCAGCCTATCGCATCGCAGAAACCGACCCCCGCATCTACGGCTCGTTCATCGAACATCTGGGCCGCGCCGTTTACGGCGGCATCTACGACCCCGCGCACCCCTCGGCCGACGAGGACGGGTTCCGCGCGGACGTGATCGAGCTCGTCAAAGAGCTGAACGTCCCCATTGTCCGCTACCCTGGGGGCAACTTCGTGTCCGGCTATCGCTGGGAAGACGGCGTCGGGCCCGTGAGCGAACGGCCCGCCCGCCTCGATCTCGCCTGGCACAGCCTCGAACCGAATCGCGTCGGCCTGAACGAGTTTGCGCGTTGGGCGCAGAAGGCCCATAGCGAGGTCATGATGGCCATCAACCTCGGCACGCGGGGGATTGAGGCCGCGAAGAACATCGTGGAATACTGCAACCACCCTGGAGGGAGCTACTGGAGCGACTTGCGCCGCCAGCACGGCGTCCCCAATCCCCACAAGATTCGCGTCTGGTGCCTGGGCAACGAGATGGATGGGCCGTGGCAGATTGGTCACAAGACGGCCGAAGAGTACGGGCGCCTGGCGCAGGAGGCGGCGAAGGTCATGCGCTGGGTGGATCCCACCATCGAGCTCGTGGCCTGCGGGAGCTCGCACTCCAAGATGCCCACGTTTCCCGACTGGGAGCGCGTGGTGCTCGAGCACGCCTACGACGAGGTCGACTACCTCTCCTTGCACAGCTACTACGGCAACCGAGATGGCGATCTCGCCAATTATCTCGCGTGCTCGCTCGACATGGATGCGTTTATCCGCACGGTCGTGGCGACCTGTGACTTTGTGCGCGCCAAAAAGCGTTCGAAGAAGACGATGTACCTTTCGTTTGACGAATGGAACGTCTGGTTCCACTCGAACGAAGCGGACAAACGCGTGGAACCGTGGCAGGTCGGACCGCCCCTCCTCGAGGACGTCTACACGATGGAAGATGCGCTTGTCGTGGGCTGTCTCCTCATCACGCTCCTGAAACACGCCGATCGCGTCCGCATGGCGTGTCTCGCGCAGCTCGTCAACGTGATCGCGCCGATCATGACCGAAAACGGCGGGGCGAGCTGGCGGCAGACCATCTTCTATCCGTTTGCGCACGCGTCAAACTGGGCGCGTGGGACGGTGCTCTATGCGCCGGTGGAGTCGCCGAAGTACGACAGCAAAGACTTCACGGACGTGCCTTACGTGGAGGCGGTGCCGGTTTGGAATGAGGCGGACGGGCGACTGGTCATCCTCGCGGTGAATCGCGCCGAACAGCCGCTCACGCTGCAGGTGGACCTGCGCGCGTTTCCGCAGGCGCGGTCGGAGGAACACGTGGTGCTGACCCACCCGGATATGAAGGCGGTCAACACGAAAGAGCGCCCGAATCAGGTCATTCCTGTGAAACACTCCCTCGACGAAGTGGGCGACGGCAAGCTTCAGGTCATCCTGCCAGCGCTATCTTGGAACGTGATCCGCCTCGCGGTTTGATCAAGGACCAAAATGTCTTCCAAAATTTCTTCATAGAGCAAAGCGCGGCTCCGGAAACCGGAGCCGTTTTTTATGTGAGGTTTGAATGCGTTTGCGTAAACTTAACTTACATATTGCGTAGACAACGGCGGTGTGCAAGATTTACACTGAAGCTAGCCATCGGCCTCAGGGCCGAGGCCCCGGGGAGGACGTTTTGTGAAGCGCATCGATGCCATCATTCGTCCAGAAAAGTTGCAGACCACCATCAAGGCGCTGCGTCAGGTGGGCGTGACGGGGTTCACGGTGATCCCGGTCCAAGGGCGCGGCCAGCAGAAGGACGCAATCGGCGTCTACCGCGGCCACGCGTACGACATCAACCTGCACCCGAAGATCAAGCTCGAGATTGTCGTATCCGACAACTACGTCCCTGCGACGGTGCAAGCCATCATTGGCGCGGCGCAGACGGGCAAGATGGGCGACGGAAAGATCTTCGTCTACGACATCCTGGAGGCGTACAACATTCGCACAGGCGAGATCGACGAGACCATCGATGAGTTGAATCAGAAGAGGGAGGACACCTAGTTCATGTCTTCAGAGACTGCGCTGAACGCCGTCTGGGTGGTCCTCGCGGCCGCCTTGGTGTTGTTCATGGAGGGCGGGTTCAGCCTGTTGGAAGCGGGGCTCGTCCGCACCAAGAACGCGGTGAACGTCACCATGAAGGTGTTTGTGGATCTCACGTTCGGCGTCTTGGCCTTTTACCTGGTTGGCGTCCATCTCGCGTTTGGCGCGGACTGGGCTCACCTTTTGGGGTGGGGCTCCGCCGTGGCGCCGGCGCACGTTCCGCAGGCCGCGTTCGTCCTGTTTCAAATTGGGTTCGCCATCGCGGCCGCGTCCATTATCTCGGGCGCCGTGGCCGAGCGAATGAAATTCTCGGCCTA
The DNA here is from genome assembly GCF_900156755.1 of Alicyclobacillus vulcanalis. Lineage (GTDB taxonomy): Bacteria > Bacillota > Bacilli > Alicyclobacillales > Alicyclobacillaceae > Alicyclobacillus > Alicyclobacillus vulcanalis. The sequence continues at coordinate 231,249 of NZ_FTOO01000003.1, read as the reverse complement.
CGTCATCATCGTCATCCTCGTGTGCGCCGTGGTGTACCCCTTGGGTGCGCACTGGGCATGGGGGCAAGGCGGGTGGCTTGGCAACCTCGGCATGGAGGACTTTGCCGGATCGGCCGTGATCCACGCGATGGGCGGGTTTATGGCGCTGGGGTTCGCGAAGACGGTGGGGCCGCGCGCGCAACGGTTTAACGCGGACGGCAGCGTGAATGTCTTCGCGCCGAGCAACATCCCGCTCGCGTCCGCCGGGGCGTTCATCCTGTGCTTCGGATGGATAGGCTTCAACGCAGGCAGTACGCTCGATGCCTATGATCCACGCCTGTCGAGCGTGGCGCTGAACACGGTCATCGCCGCGGCCGCGGGGGGAGCGGCGGCCGTCATGCTGACGATGCTTCGCTTCAAGGTCGCGGATCCCAGCATGATGATGAACGGCGTGTTGTCCGGCTTGGTGGCCATCACCGCGGGCTGCGCGTTTGTGTCGCACTGGGCGGCCATCGTCATCGGTGTCGTCGCGGGCGTGCTGGTGGTCTTCGCCACGGGTTGGCTCGACGCCTGGAAGATCGACGATCCCGTCGGCGCGTTCGCGGTCCATGGCGCGGGCGGCGTGTGGGGCACCTTCGCGGTGGGGCTGTTCGACATGAGCCACGGCCTGCTGACGACCGGCCAGCTTCACCTGGCGCTCGTTCAACTCCTGGCGTGCATCGTGTACCCTTTGTGGGGATTGCTCACATCGCTTGGAATCGGTTGGGTGATTCGCCGCACGCTGGGCCTGCGTGTCTCGCCCGAGACGGAAGAAGAAGGGATCGACGTCGTGGCCCACGGCATTCCGGCCTACAACGAGTTGGAGCGATTCACGGATTTGTGAACACCCTTCGTTGGCGCGGGCGATCCGGCAAGGACACGGCCGGATCGCCCTTCGCATGTCAGAGGGCGGGGCGTTCGAGCACACTGACGCCGTAACCTGAAAGCCGTACCATCCCGGCGTTTGGCGCCTCGCCGAAGAGGGGGGTGTAGGTCTTACCGTCGAGCTTCACCTCGCGCGGCGCGGGGGTGAAGTTCATCAGAAAGACGTACTCCACGCCGTCTCCGGAGCGAACCATGGCGCTCACCCCGTCCGGCAGCTCGGCGTCGAGCGCGCGCCGCAGCTGAACCTGGTCCGCGACGCGGCTGAAGAACTCGTTCATGAAGCCCTGGTCGAGGCGCGCAGCGACATAGTACACCGTTCCGTTTCCGACTCGGTGGACCGTCGCCGCCGGCATGCCCGCGTAATACTCTCCGTCGTAGAGCGCGATGGGCTCGGCACCCTCGAGGTGAATGACCTCACAGAGCTCCCGCGCCTCGTACCTTCCCGCGAGGCCGAGCGGATTGCCCTGCGCAGCCGAGACCGGCACGCGTTCGCCGTCGTAGAGCGCGTCGATTTCTTCCGCCCATACGCCCGCAAGCTCCCGCAGAGGTCCCGGGAAACCGCCCAAAAAGACGAGATCGTTCTCATCGACGATGCCCGACCAGTAGGTGAGGACGAGCGTCCCGCCCGCTTCCACGAACGCCTTCATCCGCTCCGCCACGCCCGGGCGTACCATGTACAGCATCGGCGCCACCACGAGCTTGTAGCCGTCGAGCGGCTGTTCCTCGTCGATCACGTCCATCGGCACGCCCATGCGCCACAGCGCCGCATAGTGACGCACCACGGTCTCCTCGTAGTGCAAGCCAACGTTCCGCGGGCCTTTCGCGTCTTCGAGCGCCCAGCGGTTTTCCCAGTCGAAGATGACCGCCGCATCCGCCTGGACCTCGGCGCCGGCCACGGGTGCGAGCCTCTCGAGCATCTCGCCGACCGCCTGCACGTCGCGGAAGACGCGCGTGTTGGCGTGGCCGACGTGATCGACCACGGCGCCGTGGAACTTTTCGCACGATCCGCGGCTCTTGCGCCACTGGAAGTACTGCACCGAATCGGCCCCGTGCGCCACGGCCTGGAGCGAGACGAGGGTGTGGACGCCGGGCCGCTTCTGCTTGCTCACCGCCTGCCAGTTGGTGACGCTCGGGGTCGACTCCATGAGGAGAAAGGGCTTTTTCAAGATGGAACGGTTGAGATCGTGCACCATGGCCGTGTGGACGGCCTCCGGCTCGAGCGTCTCGTGCGTGTGCCAGCGGGGATAGCTGTCCCACGAGATGATGTCGAGCACGTCGCGGAAACGCCAGTAGTTGAGACCGGGATAGGTGCCCATGAAGTTGGTGGTGACCGGGAGCTTGGGGTTCACCTCCTTCAGGGGAGCCATTTCGTGCCGGCAAAAGTCGACCGTCTGATGCGTCACAAACCGCTTCCAGTCAAGATTGAGCCCGTGAATCGACATCTCTCCGTGCGGCATCGGAGACTCGATTTGCGACCAGTCCGTGTACGTGTGGCTCCAGAACGGCGTCCACCAGGCGTGGTTGAGCGCATCGAGCGTTTGGTATTTTCGCTTCAGCCACTCGCGGAACGCTTGTTGGCAGAGGGGGCAGTGGCATTCGCCGCCGTACTCATTCGACACGTGCCAGCCGATCACGCCGGGATGGTGCGCGTATCGCTCCGCCAGCTTCTGGTTGATGATCCGCACCTTCTCGCGGTACACGGGCGACGTGTAGCAGTGGTTGTGCCGCCCGCCGTGCAGATTTCGGCGGCCATCCGGCGCCACGCGCAGGACCTCAGGGTACTTGGCGGACATCCAGGCGGGGCGCGCGCCGCTCGGTGTCGCGAGTAAGATGCGAACGCCGGCGTTCGTCAGGCGCTCGACGGCCTCGTCCAGCCAATCGAACGTGAAGACGCCCTCTTCGGGCTCCAGACTGACCCACGAAAAGATGCCGAGCGAGACGACGTTCCACTTCGCCTCGCGCATCAGTTCCATGTCGCGCTCGAGGACGTCCGGATACGCCAGCCACTGGTCCGGGTTGTAATCTCCACCGTGCAAAAATCCTTGAACGTTCGGGAAAATCGGCGGCTGCTTCGCCATGCTCATCCGTCCTTCCTCGCTGGTTTATGGACTCGAGTGCACAAAGCTCAAGCTTGCCGAGCGCCTGGGGCGCCGTGCCAGCTTCTTCAGCGCCTTCCGCTGCGCCGCGGCGGTTTCACCTGCGCCTTTCGATACGCGAGCGGCGTGCAGTGCTTGTAACTGCGAAAGACCCTGATGAAATAGCTCACATCGTGGAACCCCAGGTCCATTCCAATGGCGGTGACACTGCGGTTGGGATCCTTCAGCAACTCTGCGGCGCGCGCCACGCGGCGCTCGTTCACGTATTGCATGGGCTTGCGGTGCGTCATCTCCTTGAAGAACCGGCAGAAGTGTCCCTCGCTCATGTTGGCGATGCGGGCGAGATCCGCCAAGCGCAACTTCTCACCGAGGTGCTCGTCAATGTAGGTGAGCACCGCCTTCAGCGCGTCGGCGCGGCGATCATCGATCTCGTGCTGCGCATTGGTCTCGAGCAACAGGTTTGCCTGGATGAGCTGCGCCAGCACGTCGTACAGGCGCGACTTCACGATGAGCTCGTAGCCGATGGGCTGCTCTTCGAGGGCCTGCGCCATTTCGCAAAGGCGAGCGGCGAGCGCCTCTCGAGCCGGATGCCCGTGATCCAAAGCGCCAGGGAGCCGCAGCTTTCCGGAGGCGATGGGCGCGAGGTACAGTTGCTGGACGCGATCACGCCCGGTGCCTTCGAGTACATCGAAGCCGAACACGATGGCCTTGCACTCCGACGGGCCGTTCCCGGGGGCCGTCATGCTGTGGAGTTCTCCGCCGCTCAGCAGGGCCACGTCCCCCTCGGCGAGCAGGTGCCTCTGGCTTCCCGTCTGAAGACACACACGGCCCCGCGTGACCACGATGAACTCGGCCTCGCTGTGCCAGTGCAGATTGACCGTCTGCTGAAATGGCCCGGGCGTCAAGACCACGTGATACGCCTGGATATGAAACGTGGCGTCGCCGTGCTGGCGATGCTCCAGGAGATGTGTGGGTTCCACCCCAATCCCTCGCTTGCAAGCGATTTCAACAGGGCTCACTGGCATTCGCAGTTCAAACTCCCAGTCCGAGCATGCGACATTCTGCGAGTTCTGTCAAGACGGGTGGGAGCGAGACGAGGGCGGACAGAAATCAAAATTGTGCAATAAATCATCACGATCTTCTCGTTCCACGCCGTCCCATGCGACTACAATACGGTCCACAGGCGAGGCGTCCGAGAGGTCGACAGGCGGGGTCATGGGAAGCGCTGTCGGACGCCTGGCGGAAGAGAAAGGGGAGGTCGCTGTGCGAAAACGAATTCGTTGGGTGGCTGGCGCCACGGCCGTGATCGTCCTGGGCGTCTCAGCGGGGCTTGCTGGATGTGGTTCGCCGGCAGGAGAGGGACAAAACGCGAACGCGATGGCCGCGAGTGCCGCGCCTCAGCCCACCGGCGTGGTCCGCATCACGGCACCCACCGGAAGCAACTTGACGACGCTCGATCCGTCGCAGTGGGGCCCGCAAATTCTCGTCGATCAGGGCACCATCATGGAAGGGCTGTTTGGCTACAATCAGCAGAATCAGATTGTGCCAAAGCTGTGTGCAGGGTATACGCTTTCAAAGGACGGCCTCACGTGGACGTTCCAGATTCGCCGCGACGCACGGTGGTCGAACGGGCAGCCCGTCACGGCCTACGACTTTTATTACGCGTACATGCGCCAGCTATCGCCGTCGAACCCGAACGGCCAGCTGTGGCTGAGCGTCTTGAACGTGGTGAAAAACGCATACGCCTACCACGCCGGCACCGTGCCGCTCAGCCAACTCGGTCTGAAGGTCCTCGGTCCGTACACGCTCCAAATCACCACATCGGTGCCGCACTATATCTTGGGCGATCTCGCCGAGGCCGGATCGATGCCGATCAACGAACAAGTAGCCAAGGCTCACCCGACGAGCTGGTTCTTGCCGCCGTACTTTGTCAGCGACGCGCCGTACACCGTCAAATCGTTCACGCCCAATGGCACGCTTGTCCTCGTGCGCAATCCGAAGTACGTCGGCCATCCGGGCGAAGTGAACGAGGGCAATGCGCAAGAAATCGATGTCGTGCCCGGCACGAGCGTGCCGGTGGAGGACTTCATGGCCAACAAGGTGGATGTGGTCCAGGTGGGGACGCCATCCGACCTTCAGTACGTGAAGACACACCCCGCGCTTCTCGCAGAGCTGCATAAGGCGCCCGATTACGCGGTGACGTACCTGCAGTACGACAACTCGGCCGTGCCTTCGCCGCTCACCAATCCGCTCGTCCGCCAAGCGATCGGGGAGGCCATCCAGCGCGGGCCCATCGTTCAGGATGTGTTGGGCGGTATGGCGGGGACGACGACGACGTTCTCGGTTCCGGGTTGGCCGACAGCCAAGTACGAGCGAGGCCTGCCGGAAAACGTGTCGCAGGCGCGCCAACTGCTCGCCAAGGCGGGCTATCCGGGCGGCAAAGGCTTTCCGACGATTTACCTCTACGCGGAAGTGCCATCATCCAACCCGCTCCTCGTGCCGGTCGCAGAGGCTGTGGCGCAGGAGCTGCAGCAGAACCTCGGGATTCACACGAAGATCGTGCAGCTCAACAGCACGGAATGGGGCAGTCTGACGTACGGCGGGCCGCAACAGGGCATTCAGCCTGGGTACAACGTGGCCGTCGGCGGCACCAACGACATGGATCCCGCCTCTTTGAACCTGGGCGGCGACCAGGGCGTCTACTGGCCCGGGACCTATGGCTACTCCATCGCGTTTGTCCAGCACGTCCTGCCCTGGTACAACACGCCGTACGATCCGGCCTCCATCAAGAAATACGGGGACCCGAACAATCCAAACATGGGCGTGACGTGGAGCCAGTGGGCGCCGCTCGTCAAGGCCGCGCAGGCCGACATCGCGTATCTGAATCGGTGGGCCTCTCAGCAGCCCAAGGCTTGGCGAAGCATCATGAGCCCGCCGGGATCGCCCACGCTGACGGAACAGTGGAATCAAATCGTTGCGCAGTTCAAGCAGGCGAAGACCGCGGCGGCCAAGCACGCGGCTTGGGTGCAGGCGTGGAAGTTTGTGGCGCCGTATTCCGAAGGGTCCGGCGGGGGCGGCATCAACACGGGCAGCTTGGATGTGCAGGTGTACTGGGATCAGCACGAGTCCGCTGATGTGCGCAACTGGCGGATGTGGCAAGCGGAGTACCAAAACAGCCCCAACATGTTCTCCTCGGCGGCGACCGCGGCGAAGCTCATGACGCAGCTCATTCAGCAGGGCTACACCATCCCGCTTTACTACGCCGAGACCTACTACCTCGAGCGCACAGGCATCACGGGTGCACAGCCCAATCCGTGGTCGTGGGGCGGATTCTATCAGATGCAATATCTGTCCGTGCGATGAGGAAGATGGTGATCGCGCCCGGGCGTTTTGCGCTAGACTGAAGGTGGACATGGGGCGCTGGATCACCCGGCACCTCACCCCGGAGGGGAGGCGCGATCATGAAACACATGGTGTGGGCGGTGGACGGATCGGATTGTGCGTGGCGAGCGGGGGAATGGGCGCTTGAGTTTCTCGACAAGTGGCCAGACCTGCGGCTCACGGCGGTGTATGTGCACGTGCCATCGGTGCCGACGTCGGAGTGGACGGCGGAGTACGCCATCCAGATGGAGCAGGAGGCGAAAAAGCTCGCTCACGAGCTCCGGGAGGAGGTCAACCGCCGGTTTGCCGCGCATGCGCCGCGCGTCGCGTTCCGCGTGGAGCACGGCGCGCCGGCGGAGCGCATCGTGCATGCAGCGGACGAGGTTGGGGCCGATCTCGTCGTCATCGGCAGCCACGGCAAGCGCATGGTCGACCGACTGTTTGTCGGGAGCGTGAGCACGGCCGTCATGCACAAGGCGAAACAGGCGGTGTTGGTGGTGCGGTGACGCGCCCAGTGCGGATGAAACCGTAGGGAAAGAAGCCCATCTCAAGGCGCCGGTGGGGTGCCGGGATGGGCTTTTGCGTCGGTGCACAGGGTCAGCGTTCGCTCCAGCTGTTCAGCCTTCGCTCCAGCTTGCCCGACAGCCGAGGACGCGAACGACGTCATCCGGGCGCTTGGGCACAAGTTCAACCGCGCCGTTCGGCAGGGGATGGCAGAGGGCGTTGGCGGTCTGGACGGGATCGCCCGGGCTCAGGCCGTGCAAGATGGCCCGCCAGGGTTCGGGCGCGCCCTGCGGCGCGAGGACGAGGTGATCGCCGTCCCAAGCGACGCGGAGGGCGCGCACCTCGTTGCCGCGGGGGTCGAAGACGGCAGCGGATGCTTCTCGGCCGGGGGCAAGCGGATACACGGAAAAGGTGACGCCGCGGCCATGTGGGTGGCCTGGGCGGGCGCCCTCGGCGTCCATGGCGAGCACCGTTCCTTCGCGGACGTAAAGTGGCAGGCTGAAGAAGCCGTGCTGTTCGCGGAACCAACGGCCCCCCGACCGGGTCTCGCCCGTGAAAAGGTGGGTCCAGCGGCCTGCGGGCAGGTAGTACGTGACCTCGCCCGACGCCGAGAAGACGGGCGCGACGAGCAGCGAGGGGCCGAGCATGTACTGGCGATCCAGCGCTTCACAGGCCGGATCGTCCGGGAATTCGAGCATCATCGGCCGGAGCACGGGCACGCCGCTTCGGTGCGCCTCGACGGCGCAGGCCCAGAGGTACGGCATGAGGCGCAGCTTCCAGTGGGTGAAGTGACGCAGGACGTCCACCGATTCCTCGTCGAAGAGCCATGGCACCCGGTACGATCCGCTGCCGTGCAGCCGGCTGTGGCTGGAGAACAGGCCGAAGGCAATCCAGCGCTTGTACAGGTGCGCAGGCGCGGTGTCCTCGAACCCGCCGATGTCGTGGCTCCAGAAGCCAAAACCCGAGAGCGCGAGGCTCAGGCCGCCGCGCAGCGTCTCGGCCATCGACTCGTACGTCGCGCGGCAGTCGCCTCCCCAGTGGACGGGAAACCGCTGGCTGCCCGCCGTCGCGGAGCGCGCAAACACGACGGCCTCGCCGTCGGGCCGCTCCTGCAAGACCTCCCAGACCGCCTGGTTGTAAAGGTAGCTGTAGTAGTTGTGCATTTTGACCGGGTCCGATCCGTCGTGGTACACAACGTCCGTCGGGATCCGTTCGCCGAAGTCAGTCTTGAACGCGTCGACCCCCATCGCAAGGAGGCGGCGCAGATGTCCCTGAAACCAGCGCTTCGCGTCTGGATTCGTAAAGTCGACGACGGCCATGCCAGGCTGCCACAGATCCCACTGCCACACGTCTCCGTTGGGGCGCTTGAGCAGGTAGCCCCGCTCTACCCCTTCTTCGAAGAGCGGCGACTTTTGCGCGATGTACGGGTTGATCCAGACGCAGATCTTCAATCCGCGCGATTTCAGGCGCGCGAGCATGCCCGCGGGATCCGGGAAGCAGGCCGTGTCCCAGGTGAAGTTGCACCACTCAAACGGCTTCATCCAGAAGCAGTCGAAGTGAAACACGCTCACGGGGATGCCGCGCGCCTCCATGCCGTCCACGAACTGCGAGACCGTGGCCTCGTCGTAGTCGGTGGTGAACGACGTTGAAAGCCACAGGCCAAACGACCAGACCGGCGGCAGCGCCGGACGCCCCGTGAGCGCCGTATACCGCTCGATCACGGCCTTTGGCTCTCCGCCTCCGATCACGACGTAGTCGAGCGATTCTCCCTCGACGCTGAACTGCACTTGGGAGACGAATTCGGTCGCAATCTCGAAGCAGACGCGCTCTGGATGATTGACGAACACGCCGTAGCCCCGATTGGTGAGATAAAAGGGCACGTTTTTATAGGCCTGATCCGATCCGGTTCCTCCGTCCCGGTTCCAGATGTCGATCGACTGTCCGTTTTTGACAAATGCGGTGAACCGCTCTCCCAGGCCGTAGACCCACTCACCGACCGCAAGATGCAGCATGGCGCGCATGTGGGGTTGGCCGTGATTGACGATGTAAGCCGCGGCGCGGGGATCACTGGTCGTGAGGAGTCGCCCCTCTTCGTAGAAAGCGATGGACCAGGGCTGGCGCGCGATGCGCACCTCGAGGGCGCCGCTTCTCAGCGTCACACCGTCGCCGTCTTCGCTCGCCGTGAACGGCTGTGGATCGAGCTGAAGCGGAAAGTGGGGTCCGCGCAGGTTGCGGCCAAGGAAGTGATGCTGTTCCACGCGCACCATGCCTTCGCGCGGAAACGAGATGCGAACCGTGAGCATGGGGCCGTCGAGCATGTGCCCGCGGTGCGCGACGGGGCGGCATGCGACGAAGAACAGGGCGCCGCCTTCCTCGATGCGCCAGTCCTGCAGCGAAAGGCCGGGGTAGATCTGCACGCCCTCGCGAACGAGCCAATTGCCATCGTTGAATTTCATGGAAGTCACTCCTTGTCAGACGCCGTCCAGACCAAAACCGTGCCTGCATTGTATCAGATGATTTTGGCCGATCTCGGCAGTATTCTGCTGAATCGATACGATTTGATCAGAGAATTTTGATGGGGGTGCGGATGGGTGGGGGCAGGCACGTTGGAAAAGCGGGAATGATAGGCTACTGACCTCAATTGCCGCACCGTCTGCTTCGCCCCCAAATGACGTGAAATCATGCTCGATGCTGTAATACCGGGACTTGTGGTACTCTGATCCTGGGAATTCGAACGCGCTGCTAATCTGTAGTTTTGAATGTCGAAGTACAAGTTGAGCCGTCTCCTTATCCATAGGCGGTCACGAGCCACCCGCGGGATGTGTCGTTGTTCACCTAATCCCTTTGGCTCGCTGGCCGCCTTTTCGTTTTTGTCAAGAGCCAATTTGTTATTGACAAACACAAACGAACGGTTCTACACTACAGATAACATATTCTAACGTATCCGAACACGAGGTAACAGAAAGCGTATACATGTAAAGTGTGGTATTGGTGGTTTGTGGAGGTTTGATTCTTTTTAACACAGTTTGTAAGGTTGGGGTGAGCTCGTGCTCGCGGAACGGAGACGTCGTGAAATTTTAGCTCTGGTTATGAAGCAAGGCGAGGTTGAGATTCAGGAACTTGCCAATAAGTACTGTGTATCTGCTATGACAATTCGTCGTGACTTAGAAATTTTAGCATCAGAAGGATTGCTTCATCGAACGCATGGTGGTGCGGTACATCCAGCTGGTGGCATTGCCGAACTTTCCATTGATGTAAAACGGGCGAGCCATCCATTAGAAAAAAGACAGATAGCGGAAATAGCCGTTCAATTCGTCGAACCGGGAATGAGTGTTCTGCTCGATGCAGGCACAACAACGCTTCCGCTCGCCGAGCGGCTTGTCGACCGTGTTCCTCTACGTGTACTCACGACTGATTTGACCATAGCTCGACTACTAAGCGACACAAAAGAGATAGAGGTCTATATGATTGGCGGTCTTGTCAAGCCTGAGATTTATAGCACTGATGGAGAGCTTGCGATTCAGATGCTGTCCTCGTTGTTCGTCGATATCGCCTTCATTGGGTGTGATTCCTTCACATCAGAGGTCGCGATGAGCCGTTCTGTGCACAAGGCTGCGCTAAAGCGAGCGATGATGAAGGCTGCACATCGGAAGATACTCTTGGCAGACTCGAGCAAGTTTGGCCAGCACTCGTTTCAACGTATTGCGGAGTTGCAAGAGTTTGACGCGGTAGTGACAGATGCGGCGTTTCCAGAAGATGCACGCGAAGTGTTAGCCGACCTGGGAATCGACCTCGTCCTGCCAAATGTTTTGCCCGGTCACCCTGAGTGTTTCACAAAGACGTAACAACGAGTGAAGGTGGGCTACATCGTCCTGAATCGTAATTGAATTCTCTGTAAGGAGATGGCTCAGGAGGGTCTCCTATGAAAGTGCTGGTCTTTGCTGACGATTTGACGGGTGGCAGCGGAACCGCCGCATTACTCAAGGAAATTGGTTTTGAGACGCTCATCCATCTTGCGACAGTACCCAAGGACCCCTTTCTAGAGTCCTTAGTTACTCACCGCATGTCTGCGGATTCTCATTTGGATTTGGATGAAGCCCACGTCCTCGATCTCGGCACGCGCAATGATACCGGTGTTCACGCAGCAGCGGTGTTGCAGGCTTGGTTAGATGCCACCGACGTGTCTAGGATTGACCTCGTTGGGTTGCGTATCGACAGTACACTGCGTGGACCGATTGCACCGTCACTGGACGTGCTTTTGCAACAGGATGAACGTCGCATTGCTATCGTTGTTGCAGCTCATCCACGTTCCGGGCGAACTACGCTCCATGGCGTGCACCTGGTGAACGGTGTACCGGTGCACCTAAGTTCCGTCGGAAACGATCCCTTTTCGCCTGTTCTAGAATCGAACCTTGCATCCTGGATTGGAGGACGCAGCCGATTTACTAACCGCTCAGTTGACATCAACATAGTCAGGCGAGGATCGCGAGTTATCTCGAAGATAATAGAGGATAGTTACACAAATGGTGTTAAAGTCTTGTTTTGTGACGCAGAGACGGAGTCTGACATTAATACTATCGCCCGTGCTGCAGTAGATGTAAGGGGAAATGTTCCTTGCATACATCCGATCCCCGTCGATCCCGGCCCGCTTACAGCGGCGATGGTGAGAGAGCAGCGGGGTAGGCAGTATGCCCGGAAGTTAGGTGCTAGTGTATTGGACTCAAGTGTTCATCGTAGCACAGTGGCCGGAAATGGTGAAAAGAGACGAGTGTATTTTAGTGAGTCATCAGAACATTATGTAACCTATTATGGTGACCGAGTCTATGTTACCGATCTTGGTCCGACTGTGTTTGGAATTTCCGCTAGTCTAATGAAGGAAGCGAGAGAACAAATCGATCGTTTGGAGAATAATGATGGTGTAGTTGTGATAAGGTATGCTGGCGAATCCGTCGAGGAAATTGTTCGTCAAATGCGTGACGCTGTAAATCGGCGGAATGTTATTGCGAATAGTGGTCGGAACGGAGGATGTTGTCCTGTTCGAGTCCTGTTTTTGCGAACGGACACATGGGAAGCCCCCATTCGTTGCACAAATCGTGTCACTGCGTTTTTGCCGACCATTCTGCGTGCAGTTCTAGAGGAGTTTCCTAGCTTGCAAGGGCTTTATTTGTCTGGAGGTGATGCGGCACGTGTGACGTTGTCTCGCGTGGGGGTAACAAGATTGATGTTATTAGACGAGATTGCGCCTATTACCGTTTTGTCAAAGCCTATCGATGGGTTGTTGGCGGGTAAATGGGTGATTATGAAAGGGGGGGCTATGGGCGATCATATGGCGGTTGTGGATGCTATTGAACGCTTGTATCACGAGGTTCATAAGGCAAATCTCGGGGCGAGGACAACACAATGAGCAACACTTGGAGGGATACATATGTCAACAAAACCTATTCTCGCTATCACCATGGGAGATCCGTGCGGTATCGGGCCTGAGATTACGGTTAAGTCCATATTGACCGAAGAAGTATTCAATGTGTCGCGTTCAATTGTCATTGGCGACGTGAGCGTGATCGAAGATGCACTTCGGTTCTCTGGACTTACTGCCAATGTGAATCAAATTACTCATCCGCGAGAAGCGCTCTTTCAATTCGGGACCATTGACGTGCTGGATCTTGGGCTTATTCATGCTTCCCAACTTCGCATAGGGCAGGTGCAGGCGGAGAGTGGTGCAGCTGCATATGGATATATTAAGAAGGCTATTGAACTTGGGATGACTGGTTCAGTGGATGGGGTGGTGACAGCACCAATTAACAAAGAATCACTTAAGGCCGCAGGGATCCCATATATTGGTCACACAGAAATGTTCGCGGATCTGACAGGGGCAAAAGAAGAGATGACCATGTTTTCGATCTTAAATGTGAAGATTTTTTTCCTGACGCGCCACGTGTCGCTGAAGCAAGCTTGCGAACTGATCACCAAGGAGCGGGTGTTGGCTGGTATAGAGAAGAGCGTAAAGGCGTTGCAGCAAATTGGCTATAAAGCTCCTCGTCTGGCGGTTGCAGGGCTCAACCCACACGCTGGAGAACATGGTCTATTCGGTACGGAGGAAGTTGAAAGCATTGCCCCTGCCGTTGCAGAGGCCCAACAACGTGGGTTCGATGTGACGGGTCCGATCCCAGCTGATTCGGTATTCCACATGGCCCGAATTGGTAGGTTTGACGCAGTGCTCTCTTTGTATCATGACCAGGGTCACATTGCTGCGAAGGTGATGGACTTTGAACGAACAGTCAGCGTGACCCTAGGACTGCCCATTCTGCGCACGAGCGTGGATCACGGCACGGCCTTTGATATTGCAGGTCGGGGTATTGCGAGTCCAATAAGTATGATCGAAGCGATTAAAGTCGGTGCAGAGTACGCGCGGAATGGTGTGAAGTTGGCTTAGTACTAGGTTGTTTCAAAACACCAGGACAGGACGGGGCGGTCCGCTCCTGTTCTTTCCACCGTAAGAAAGCGGATTCAAACATTGTGTTGGTATTGAATTACACAAGGAATTTCCACAGAGACGGAGGGAACACTGTGAACCAAGTTCCTGCAAGACGTTGGGTATTCATTATTCCAATCGCAGCGATAATGTACATGTTGGCATACATGGACAGGATCAATGTGTCCATGATTCTCCCGTATGTGGGAAAAAGTTTTCATTTGAGCAGCGCTGCGACGGGGTTGGCTGCTGGAATCTTCTTTGTGGGTTATATGATTCTTCAGATTCCTGGTGGCATTCTAGCTAGCCGGTGGAGTGCGAAAAAGGTTGTCTTTATTCTGATGATGCTTTGGGGATTGTCTGCAATGGCCACCGGTCTTGTACAGAATACAACACAGCTATATATCGCACGTTTTGTGCTAGGGATTTTTGAAGGGGGTGTCTGGCCTGCAGTGCTCGTCTTGTTGGCTTCGTGGTTCCCCACAAGAGAACGTGCACGTGCGAATGCATTGTGGATGGCCTGCCTCCCCTTGTCTGCCATCATCATGACACCCATTACGGGTTGGTTGCTCACGGTGATGAGCTGGCGTGGTGTGTTCTTTATTGAAGGTCTTCCTCCGATTATCTGGGGTATTGTTTGGTGGTTTGCGCTTGCAGACAAGCCAAGCGAAGCGAATTGGCTGTCTGCAGAAGAACGTCACTACATTGAGACCATGTTGACACAGGAAGACGTTCAAAAGGTACGCAATACAGGATTCAAATCTGCATTGGCAAACAAAAAGACCATCTTGCTAATTTTCATCTACTTCTTCTGGATTACGGGCTTCTATGGTTTTAGCCTGTGGGAACCATCCGTTGTTAAGTCATTCAAGGGCGTGCTCAGTTCGAGTACGGTCGGATGGCTTGCCGCAATCCCATTCCTCTTTGCACTTGTCGCCATGGTCGTGAATTCAGCCTGGTCGGACAAACGGAATAAACGCCAAGCGCACTTGGCGGTACCCATGGTGATTGGGGCGGTGGGTCTCGTTGCCGGGCAATTGTTTGCGCATGATCCGCTTACGAAGATGATTTTCTTGTGCATCACTGCAATCGGTGTCTATAGTCCATACGGACCGTTTTGGGCGATTCCAAGTGCGCTTTTGCGAATTGAAATCGTCGGTGCGGCGATGGGGTTGATCAATGCTATTGGAAATTTAGGCGGATTTTTGGGTCCGTATATTGTTGGTTACATCAAGGGCGTTACCCACAACAGTTTTGCAGGTTTCTTGGTGCTCGCAGCGTTCTTAATCATTGCTGTAATCTTTAGTTCACTGCTTGGGAGTGATCGCGCCGTGGCTGAACAAACGCTGGAAACTACCGACACCGTTTCTTGCTGATATACCTGAATTGTAGAACAATCAGTTATGCAATTATTACCTTTTATTTTATATAATGGTTAGATTCTCAAGTGGTGATGTAAAATACGTCGTCCGCAATTGACGACGAAGCCAACGTGCGTGTCTACTAGTTCGTGTCAAGTCATCGTAGGGGACCTGACTGCACCAAGCGGTTACGCAATGGTGTGCGGAAGCCGCGCCAGCTCACGAAGCATGTACTTTACCCACGGTCGGTCCGCATGCGGGCCGACCAGTGCTTGCCTATGGGTCGAAAGCCATCTCGCCGCATCCTCCACCTTTCGCCCGACCTCCTCTTCTTTCACGGAAACTCGCGTCGGCACGCCTACCTTCTTTGTGTGCTTTATACAGTCGGACTGTGCAATTACCGGCAGGTTTCCCCCATTCGCACGAGCCGCCATCAGGCGCACCAGCACGTCTGTTCCTTGCTTGTTCCAGCGCGCCCTATGACGCTTCAACCGGCGCGCCACGTGGTGAAAAAACACCTGGTAGTGTCCCGTCACGTGCTGTAATCTCACCATGCGTGTCTCATATGTGACATGGTCGGCTTTTGACCCTTGGGAACCTTATCGACCGCCTTCACACTTCGTCAAGGGACGCTTCGCTCGTCCCTCGGTCGCCCTTGACGGAGCGCTCGTTGGTCGATTCTAAGTTATTAGGGCCAAAGCCTCGATGTGCGTGGGTGAGCACCACCTCGCCTCATATGTCTATTTCTGTAACAGGGTTGCCGCTGCGAGCTGGGGCTTGTTCGGTTTGAGCTTGGCCATCGACTCCAAGCTGAAGTACCGCCGTGCTACGAGCCACTCTTCGTGTTGCTCCTGCAAAATCGCGCCTGCCAGTCGCAACACCGCGTCCCAGTTGGGGAAGATGCCCAGGACGTCCATCCGCCTCCGCATCTCCCGATTCAGGCGCTCCAGCGGATGGGTCGAGCAGATCTGCCTCCAGTGCTCGAAAGGCAACGCCATGAACGCCAACACATCGTCTTCCGCATCGGACAGGATATCCATCGCTTTCGGGAATCTCCCCTTCAGCTCGGCCACGACGCGCGGGAGTTGCTC
This sequence comes from Alicyclobacillus vulcanalis, assembly GCF_900156755.1. GTDB lineage: Bacteria > Bacillota > Bacilli > Alicyclobacillales > Alicyclobacillaceae > Alicyclobacillus > Alicyclobacillus vulcanalis. The sequence goes on along the minus strand of NZ_FTOO01000003.1, from coordinate 215,441 downwards.
GCGAGCCGCCTCTTGGGACGATTGCGCGAAGATGGTCCGGTGGATGGATGCGACCATCGCCTGCTCTCTCTTCGGCACCTGACTCAGCACGTTGCGCAGGGCGTGTACTTTGCATTGTTGCCAGGCTGTACCCGTGAGCACCTCAGCAATCGCTTGGCACAAGTTCGCGTGCGCGTCGCTGACAACCAATCGCACGCCTCGAAGTCCACGTGCCTTCAGCTTCCGGAGAAAGTCCGTCCAAAATGCGCCATCCTCGCTCGTGACGACGTCAAACCCAAGCACGTCTCGCTCCTGGGCAGGGCTATGTCCCGGGAACAACGAAAGTGCGGGGAAGCGATACAGTGGAAAAACACGCAAGGGTGATGATTGGCTCAGGGAAACGATGATTGAATGTCCGCGAGCTGCGGCTCGAAGCAAAAAGCCGTCTTTCCGCCCGCTATCACCGGATCGCAGCGCGCCGGGGAACGAAACGTGCGGCGTTCGCGTTGGCACACCCGCTGCTGGTCATCGTGTATCACTTGCTCAAAGACAAGACGGAATATCGAGACCTGGGACCTGATTCCTACGGCAAGCAAAATCGAGACGCCTTGATCCGACGCCACGTACGTCGCTTGAAGGAACTTGGGGTGACGGTCATCGTCACAGAGGAAGCGTCCTAAAAAAGGAATATCTATAACATTCCATACCTGATGTCAAGGAAGAATAATTATCCTTTTTTCCGTTTTCACGGTAGACAAGCACGGTGGATTCGTCGTCAATTGCGGACGACGGCTTTTACACCACGACTTAAGACTTTAACCAGTTTGAGTCAACTGCTACAACGTGTTCGATGCGGCGTCGACGTTTGGCGGTTACAAGCAGTCGGGCATCGGGCGCGAGATGGGCTCGTATGCGCTCAACAACTACACGGAAGTCAAGAGCGTGTGGATCAACCTCAAGTAATAAGACGCCAATCGCCTCACACCCGAATGCCATTCAGGCATGCGCTTCCCCATCGAGAGGCGCATGCCTGTTTTTGTGGTGCGCCCGGCATGGGCGGTAACTAGTGCCCCTTCTGGCAACCTTAATCTTGTTTTGTTCACGTAGAAGTCTGGCATTTCGTTTGTGCTTATTACGCGAGGGTTTTGCAGAATGACTCCTGCGCGCGGCATGAACACCATATATAGAGTCTAATTATCATGGATACCGCTACATATAGTAAGTTAAACGTTAGAAATTGAATTCTGCAAAACCCTCGATCCCGTGGTGTCAAAATTGACATGGAGGTCTACACAGGAGATTCGCCCGCGACGAATACACCTGTGCTCTCAAAGCCAACCTCGTGTGCCCGGAAAAGACGGGCAAATTTTTTGCGTGGACAGCCGCTGAGATATTGACGGACAATTGTGTTTTGTATTTATTACAGATAAACGAGTTAGAATCGATTTAATGTAATAAAAGGCGGGTGGGGTGAATGGCTACGGCGACGGCGATGCCGGAAGCTTCTCGGCTGCTGGCAGAAAAAATCAAGCGGGGCTTCACAGTCGAAACCCCTGACGACATGACGGAGGAGTATCGGCAGGCGCTCATCCAAACCCTCATCATTACCGGGGACACCGAGTTTGCCAGCGTTCCAGCGCTCCTGTCCGCATACCGGACGGCGCCGACGCTCAATCGCAAGATCACGATGCTGGCTATCATGCAGGACGAACTCGGTCACGCGCACATTGCCTATCTGTTATTACGTGATCTAGGTGTAGATGTCGATTTATTGTTATATGAGAGATCGCCGCAGGAATGGAAGCATCCTTATGCGTTCGATTTCGAGTTAAGCAACTTTGTCGAAATCGGCTTGTTCAATGCACTCTATGACCGGGCTGGATATACGCTGCTCTCCGATGTGGGCCAGAACACCTCGTACGGGCCGTGGAGACGAGCGCTGGTGAAGGTCGATAAGGAGGAAATGTTTCACCTGCGCAATGGAGAGTCAATACTCCGTGAGGCCGTTCGCCACCCGGACCAACGCGAACAGTTGGAACGAGCATTGCTTCGGATGTTCATCATGGGCCTCGAGTTTTTCGGGGTTGCGGACGCCCAAAAGAGCCGGACGAAGCAGCTGGACTTTCGGTTGAAGGGCAAAACGAACGACGAACTGCGGCAGGAGTGGCTGTCCAAGGTCGTGCCCTTTTTCGACGCCATCGGAGTTGCCGTGCCGGCACACTTCGACGAGACCGAACAGCGTTGGGTGCTGGATTTCCCCTTCCCATGCAAGTTTGATGAAGAGCGAAGGGAGTGGCTCTTGGACCAACCGGACACTTGGGAGAATGTGGTGAAGCGTTTCAAATCGAGGGGGCCTCGCAATCGCGAGTTTATCGAGCGGTTGCAGCGCGGATATCGACAATATGAGGCACTTCGTCAGGCTGAATAACCGCGCGTGCAATGTCGCGGCAGGTGCCACCAGTGAGCCGCCCGCCGGTGATGGGAAGGAGGGAGAACAGTGGGGCTTGAATCGTACTGGGCTGCACTGGAACGCGTGACGGATCCCGAGTGGCCTCTCTCCGTTGTCGATCTCGGCCTCATATACGACGTTCAGGAATGTGAGGATGGAACGGTGGAAGTGACGTTGACGTATACGTCGGTGGGGTGTCCGTGCATGGAGTGGATACAAGAGGATATTCGGGCTCGCCTTCGGGAGCAAGGTGCTGCCAACGTGCGAATTCGCGTCGTTTGGGATCCGCCTTGGACGGCTGAACGATTGACGCCCAAGGCCCGCGCTGAGATGCGGAAATGGGGGGTGGCCATACCGTGACGCGCACATGGCGCAGGTACGAGGTGTTTGCACGCAGTCAGCGTGGGGACCCATTCTGTCACATCGGTTCAGTGGAAGCGTTCTCGGACGTCGCAGCGCGAATTCTGGCGCATCACATCTATGACGAGGAAAGTTGGTTCGACCTCGCGGTGGTTCCTTCGGAGCAGTTCGGTTGGGTGATTCGGCAGGGAAATCGCTCGATTCGTGTGGAGGGGGCGTGAGCGAATGGATCCGGCAAAATGGGCGCCCATCCTTCTGTCCTTGGCCGATAGCAAGTTCCATTTGGGGGATCGCCTGGTGGAGGTCGGGGTGAGCGCCCCTGAACTGCAATCGGCCTTGGTCTGTGTGGCTTTCGCCCAGGCTGAACTGGGTCACGCACGCCTTTTGTACAATTGGGTCTCTGAGTGGCATGGAGAGACCTCGGATGTGTCGGGACCGGGAGGCTCAGGCGTTCAACAGCTCACCGAGATTCAAGAATGGATTCCTCTGATGGTCGCCACGCACCTGATCAACGTCGCGGCACTGGAAGTGCTGTCCTGGATTCGTGAGGAGGGTGATGCCACGTCGCTACAAAAAATATCGAAGATGGAGAACGAGTTGAGAGAGCACATCGTGTTCTCAAGAGCGTGGTGCAATCGATTTGCTGAAGATACGGGCGCTGTACCGCGGGTGTTCGCGGACGAACACTCGCGATGGGAGGAGGTAGTGTCTCGGTGGTTAGTGGGGTTGGCGAATCAAGTCGATCCCAACCAGGCGGTGGAGCGTGTGAATCGAGCCCGCTCTGTGTGGCACATACCGCTTGCCTCGGGCCGGGTTACGGCATTAGTCCATCAGACGACAATGCAACCGTGATTTCGCATGCGCGCTGTCCGTATTGCGGATTCGGCGATGCGCGAGTAACGTCTCCGGTTGGAAAGTCACAGCTGGTTCGCCAGGCGCACTGCAATCACTGCCGCTCTGTGTTCGAGGTGATCCGTTGGTAGCACGTTGAGTATTCACGGCTGAGGATCCTGTTCGTGTCATGCCGAGTCGAACGTGATAGGATAAAATCGGATGATGTTGACTCGGCACGTGAAGGGGATCCCGTAGAATGCGACCAGCCTCGCTATGTTTCACGATTTTCGGCGATAACTTTCGCGATTTGAACGTAAAGGTTTGGGTCGGGAGCTTAATTCGCTACTTGGGTGCACTTGGTGTCACGGAAAACGCTGCTCGGGTGACCTTCTCGCGAATGGTTCAACAGGGGTTGTTAGAGGTTTTTCGCAACGGTCAGAAGAGTTATTATGCGTTGTCCGAGCAGGGAAAACGCCGGATCCTGGACGGGGTGCGACGCGTCTATAACTGGGAAGAGCCGCGTTGGGACCGCGAGTGGCAAGTGGTCGTATGCAACGTGTCACAGTTGGAGCGGGAAACGCGTGAGCGGTTGCGACACGAGCTCGAGTGGATGGGCTTTGGAAGCCTGGGACGGGATCTTTGGGTATCTCCTCACAAGCGGTACAACGCGCTTCGACAAATGCTTGAGGAATATGGCTTGACCAATCGCGTCCACGTTTTCACCGCACTGTATGAGGGACCGCAGTTCATGCAGGACGTTGTCCATCAGGCGTGGGATATGGAGGACGTGGCCAGGCGGTATGACGCTTTTGTCGTTGAATTTTCCTCACGTCATCAAATGTTTCATCAGAAAATGGTGATGGGTGAGCTGACGGCTGAAGAGGCTTTTGTCGAGAGGACGCAACTCGTGCACGAGTTCCGCAAGTTTCTCTTCATCGATCCTCGACTGCCGACGGAACTGTTGCCTCCGGACTGGATCGGCAATGAGGCGCGACAGTTGTTTCGAAGACATCATGAGTTTCTGTCGCCGCTTGCGGAGCGCTATTTTTACGAACACCTCGAGCTTCTGGACTAGGAGATGTGTCCGAGTACTGTTTATGTATCCAACACGCGATTCGGCATATTTCTAGTAATTTTACTCTTTATTCCGCGTGAACATGCAGAATTTTTGGTTACTCGGACACGCTCTTAGAGGGCCCATAATCCGGGTTCGCAAACGAGGTTCTGAGAAAAGGGACCCAATGGTTTTCGACAAGAACCAAGTCTGAAGGGAGTCATGACAGGATGCAATTTGTCACGGTGAAAAAAGAGGATGGCGTGGCCGAAATTCACCTGCACGCGCAAAAGGGGAACTCGTACGACTTTGACGTTTACCGCGAAATCAACAGTGCCATCGACGAAATTCGATTAGACTCGGATATCCACGTCGCCATCCTGATGAGTGACGATCCCAAGTTCTTCTCCGTCGGAGCCAACATTGAATTTCTGCGTCAAGCTGATCCTCGATACAAGACCCAGTTTTGCCTGTTCTGCAACGAGACGCTGGACAAAATTGCGCGGTCGCCGCAGGTGTTCATCGCGATGCTGGAAGGCCACACGGTGGGCGGAGGACTGGAGATGGCTCTGGCCTGTGACCTGCGCTTCGCGGCGGACGGCGAGTATCAGATCGGACTGCCGGAGGTTACACTGGGCGTTTTACCTGGAACGGGTGGAACACAGAGGATGGCGCGGCTCATCGGGTATTCGAAGGCGCTCGACCTCTGCATCACTGGTCGGACGTTGAAACCGCGCGAGGCTTTGGAAATCGGGCTCGTCGACAAAGTGTTCCCGGCAGAGGAGGTTCGTGAACGAACGTTTGAATACGCGCATCGGCTCTCCACGAGCGCTAGTTACGCCGTGTCCAACATCAAGTTGTCGATCATGAACGGTAAGGAAATGCCCCTCAATGTGGCCATCCGATATGAAGGTGAGCTTCAGAATCTCCTGTTCCGCTCTCAGGACGCAAAAGAAGGGCTGTCGGCATTTCTCGAGAAACGCACGCCCAAGTTCCAGGGCGTTTGAAGTGTGCCGTGAGGGAGGCGTTGGCCTTGGCTCTGGAGCTTTCCGGAGATCCTCAGCTGGTAACACGGTCCCCTTACAACGCGGCGGTCCAGTTTGTGGATCGCCGCGTCGAGGAGGGCATGGGCAACCGAATTGCCTTTCTGCATGAGGATGGTCAGACGACGTACGCGGAGTTGTATGGTGCCGTCAACCAGGCCGGCAACCTGTTTCGCGATCTTGGGGTTCAGATGGAAGATCGGGTCGCGCTATTGTGCTACGATTCTATCGAGTTTGTTAGCGCTTTCTTTGGGGCTGTGAAAGTCGGTGCCGTACCTGTTCCCACGAACACCATGCTGAGCGCAGCCGACTATCTCTATATCTTGAACGACTGTCGGGCTTGCGTAGCGGTCGTGGAGGAAGCGCTTTGGCCGCAAATCGCCGGCCTGGTGAATCAGTTACCCTACCTCCGCTGTGCGCTGATCATCCAGCGCGATGATTCAGCGGTGGAGCAACTCTCATCCCACGACCGATCGCCATGCGCGCTCCTCGACTTCCGGGAGGCCGTGGCGCGCATGCCCCGAGAGCTCGTGCCCGCGAACACGCTTTACGATGACATGGGATTCTGGTTGTATACCTCGGGGAGCACGGGAAGGCCGAAGGGCGTGGTGCACCTACAACACGACATGGAGGTTTCCTTCCGCAACTACGCCCAATCCGTGTTGGGGGTCACGCAATCGGACCGCTTGTTCTCTGCCTCGAAATTGTTTTTTGCGTACGGCCTTGGGAACGGCATGTATTTTCCTCTCGGGGCCGGGGCGACGGGAATCCTTCTACGCGACAAGGTGACGCCCGAGCGCGTGTGCGAGTGGGTTGTTAAATACCGGCCAACGCTCTTCTTTGGGGTGCCTTCCTTGTACGCCGCCATCGTGGAATGGTGTGACCGCACGCAGCACGTTCCTGATTTTTCGTCCGTGCGCTACGGGGTTTCCGCTGGCGAACCCTTGCCGGCAGCCGTTTTTCACCGGTTCCGGAGCCACTTCGGTGTGGAGATTCTGGATGGAATTGGTTCGACGGAAGCCACCCACATCTACATTTCGAACCGGCCGGGTGACATTCGTCCTGGATCGACCGGGCACGTGGTTCCGGGGTATCAGGTGAAAATTGTCGATTCGGAAGGCCGCGACGTTCCCCCTGGAGAGCCTGGTCAGCTCCTCCTGAAGGGTGATTCGATCGCGCAGGGATACTGGAATCTGCATCAACAGACTTGTTCGAAGTTTCGTGGGGAATGGTATGTCACAGGCGACCGGTACTACCGGGATGTGGACGGTTACTTCTACTACTGTGGCCGTGAGGACGACATGTTGAAATCCGGCGGGATTTGGGTGTCGCCGATTGAGGTCGAGGCTACTCTACTGGAGCATCCGCTCGTCGTGGAGGCTGCTGTGATCGGTGTGAAGGACGCTCAGGGAATCGAGCATCCCGTCGCGTATGTGGTGCTCAAGGATCGGTCCGGAGCGCCGGAGCAGGTTGCCGAGGAACTTCGCCGTCACGTGCGCGATCGCCTGGCTCATTACAAGTGCCCGAAGCAGTTTGTGTTCACCGACAGCCTTCCGAAGACGGTCACAGGCAAGATTCAGCGATTCAAGTTGAGAGAGACTGCGGAACAGGGGCTGGAGATGCTCGCGAAACAGGAGTGACCGCGATGCCGAGAGGAAATCGAATTAGGCTCAAAACGCCTCGAGGCGTCCTGGTAGATGTGGCTCGAGGCGATCGGGCAGCCGACTTGTGGATTGTCGGCGGGCGTGTGGTGAACGTGTACAGCGGAGAGGTTCTTGAGGCGAACATCGCGATCAGCGGGGATCGGTTCGCGTACGTGGGGCCGCGGGAGCCAGGGGCACATGAGACGAACATCTTGGATACGAAAGGCAAGTACATCGTCCCTGGGCTCATTGAGCCCCACTCGCATCCGTGGGTTGTGTATAATCCTGTAAGTTTGACGGCTCGCGTTCTACCTCTGGGGACGACGACCCTCGTTCACGACAACCTGTTCTTCTTCCTACGGTTAGGGCTTGATGGCTTTCAGCGTATGCTGGACGATTTGGCGGGTCTACCCGGACTGCACCTGTGGTTGGCTCGTGTCGTGTCACAGGCGGAGTATCGCGAGGAACGAGAGGTGTTCCATCCAGCGGCGCTTGAGACGTTGCTGGACCGCGCCGACGTCGTCGGGACGGCGGAGATCACGCGTTGGCCCATGCTGTATGACGGGGATCGATGGGCCATTGAGACGTTGGAAGCGGCGCATGCGCGCGGCAAGGTGTGTGACGGGCACACGTCAGGCGCTTCCTACGAGAGATTGAACACCGTGGTCGCGGCGGGCATCGGGGCATGTCACGAAGCGATCACGGCAAAGGAAGTGCTGGATCGCCTGCGTTTGGGCCTATGGACGGTCCTGCGCGACAGCTCACTTCGGCCCGATCTCGACGAGGTCGTCCGAGCGGTGACGGAACACGGCGCGGACACTCGCCGTCTGTGCATGACCGTTGATGGTCCAAATCCGACATTCATCGAGGAGCGCGGGTTTGTAGACGGCCTGATTCGCCGCGCCGTTTCTGCTGGCGTGCCTCCTGTGCAGGCGGTTCAGATGGCCACCATCAATGCGGCCACGTACCTCGGACTGGACGACGTATTGGGAGGTATCGCGCCGGGCCGTAGAGCCGACGCCGTGGTGGTCAAGGATTTGCGCGACTTCTGCGCTGACATGGTGCTTTCGGCGGGACGCGTGGTCGCGGAGCGCGGCCGATTGTCCGTTTCCCTACCAAAGATCGATTGGAAGAGATATCAATCGCGGGCGCACTTCCTTGTGCCCGAGTCCGTTGTGGCGGATCCCGCGCTGTACGCATTTCCGGTTTCCTCGGTGAGGCGCAATGGGCAGCGCGCGACCGTGCCTGTCATTCGATTTCGATCGGCCGTGATCACGGAGCGGGTGGACTACGACCTTCCCGTACGATCGGACTATGTGAGTCTGGACGATTCACCTGGGCTGACATATGCAGCCCTGGTCGACTCGGACGGTCAATGGATTACGCACGCGGTCGTAAGTAACTTTGTGCCTCTTGTCGACGGAATGGCCTCCACGTACAACACGACCACGCACCTGCTCGTGATGGGGCGCGATCCGGTGTCCATGGCCAGGGCCGCCGCGCGTGTGCACGCCATGGAGGGAGGCATTGCTCTTTACCAGGAGGGCGAGGAGCGTTTTTGTGCTGCCCTGCCCTTCACGGGCATGATGATCATGGACCATCGCTTTGAAACTGCCTTACGCGTTGCCCGCGGAATCGCCGAGGCGGTACGCGAAGCGGGATATCCGTTTCACGACATCTTGTATAGCCTTCTTTTTCTCACGTGCGACTTTTTGCCTGGACTTAGGATCACGCCGTCCGGCGTGATCGATGTGAAATCGAAGGCGGTGGTCATTCCAGCGACCGGACCGCTCGTTACCCGCATCACGCGTGAGGATAGTGTTTCACCGGGCGTCGGCCGTCGCGCCCGTTCGATATCTCTTGGCAAAGGTGGTCGGGAATGAGAATCTTTCGAACGCGAGATCGCGTGGCGTTCGGCGACACTGACGCCTCGGGTATTCTTCATTTCGCGGCTCCGCTCCGCTATTTAGAGGTGGGCGAGAGGGAGGCCATGCGCACTTTGGGTGTGCGGGTTGGCGATTTCCGTCGTGGGGGGTACGAGCTGCCGCGTGTGAGGCTCACGTGTGAGTATCACCATCCGCTCTACTATGACGATGAAATCGAGGTTCTCACGAGGTGCGAACGGATCGGGCGCTCGTCGATTAACTGGCGTTTCGAGATCTATCGCGGTTCCGTCGTATGCGTAACGGCGGAGATGACCGTAGTTCTGGTCGACTCTGTCACGCGTCGGCCGTTGCCCATCCCGGACGAATGGCGAGCCCATCTGCTCGGGGAGCATTAGACGGCTGCAGTCCTCTCTTAGGAATCCACCAGCGTGTCGCCTGGTGGATTTTCCGTGTTCCCCATAGTAGGGCCGAGACGATGGCCGTTGACTTCTTCATTCCCCCTCCATCAGAATACAGAATAGATTTTGAACTATAGACTGAAGAGAACTCAGTGGATGGGGGAGTTCGCATGCAGGTTGCACTGACGCCTGTCGACTGGTTGCGCCGAGCAGTGAAGCTGTATCCCGCGAAGGTCGCCGTGATCGACGAGAACGTGCGCTTCACGTATCGCCAGTTTGGGGCGCGCGTGAATCGGCTATCTCATGCGCTGCGCCGCGCAGGGGTTGAAAACGGTTCCAAGGTAGCGGTGCTCTGTCCCAACACGCATCCCATGCTCGAAGCTTTCTTCGGCATTTGCCAGCTGGGCGCCGCAATCGTACCTATCAATATTCGCCTTCAGGCCGAGGAGATAGCCTACATTCTGGATCACAGCGACGCCGAGGTTTTGATTGTGGACAGCGAATGGGGGAGCGTCGTTGACCCGATTCTCTCGTCCCTGCCTCAATTGCACACGGTCATTCAGGTGAACAGGGGGCACAGTTCTCCTTTGCAGGCCGTGGACTACGAGGAAGTACTCGCTGCTGCTCCAGATGATCCCATTGCGATCGACCTTGACGAAAATCAACCCCTTAGCATCAACTACACGAGCGGGACGACCTCAAGGCCGAAGGGTGTGGTCTTGACACACCGCAACAGCTACCTGAATGCCGCCAACTTTCTGTTTCACCTTCGCGTCGAACACGATGACGTATACCTCCACACGCTTCCGCTCTTTCACGTCAACGGCTGGGGTGGCGTCTGGGCGCTGACGGCGGTCGGCGGGACGCACGTGTGCCTGCGAAAGGTCGATCCGGCCGTGATCCTCCGCTTGTTCACTGAAGAGGGGGTAACGCTCGCGTGCGCCGCGCCCACCGTTGTGAACATGCTTGTGCAGCATCCAGGCGTGGAGTCCATCCGGATTCCGCACAGGACACGGATGGCGACTGCAGGTTCGCCTCCGCCGGCGGCCGTGATCGAAAAGGCAGAGCGGTATCTCAACATGGAGATCATCCACGTGTACGGGCTGACGGAGACGGCGCCGTTCATCACGTATTGCGAATGGACGCGCGACAAGGAGGTGCTGGACGAGGACGCGCGCGCACGCGCAAAGGCGCGCCAAGGCGTCGAGATGATCTTTGCGGGAGACGTGCGCGTGGTGCATGACGATGGCTCGGAAGTGGCGTGGAATGGAATGGATATTGGGGAGATTGTCGCGCGTGGAAACGTGGTCATGGACGGCTATTATAAGAATCCCGAAGACACGGCGAAGGCCGTTCGCGACGGTTGGTTTCATACGGGGGACCTGGCCGTTGTGCATCCTGACGGGCACATCGAAATCGTCGATCGCCTCAAGGACGTGATTATCTCCGGCGGGGAAAACGTTTCGTCCGTCGAGGTCGAGGGCGTGCTGTATCAACACCCGGGTGTCTTGGAGGCGGGGGTCGTCGCTCGGCCGGATGAGCGGTGGGGTGAAGTGCCGGTCGCCTTCGTTGTAAGAAAACCAGGTGCAAACGTGACGGAAGACGAGCTAAACGCGTTTTGCCGTGCGCGGTTGGCCCACTTCAAAGTGCCGAAGGCCTATCACTTCGTCGACGAGCTTCCACGTACAGGAACGGGGAAGCTGCAGAAGTTTAAGCTGCGCGAGATGCTATGGGCGGGAATGGACAAGCGTGTCCATTGACCCATCGCGAATCTGCGGCTAGGGGCGCCTTCTTCGCCAAGGGCTGCTGTAGGGTTCACGAACGGCGCGCCTCGTGCACAGGCCGTCGACTCCACGACCCTCTCCATCCCCGCTTTGCTGGGGCATCCCTCGTCGAATTTGTTACAATGGCGACAGCACACTGCCGCTTTGGACGAGGGAGAGATGGACATGAAGCTCTGCGTGTATAGGGACAACGACGAGCGGCGCCTCGGGCTTGTGCGAGGTGATGACGTGATCGACGTCGCGGCGAGTGCGGCGCAACTGGGCGTATCTGTGCCGACCGATATGCTCGACGTGATCGCGAATGACGCACAGCATCGGGCGGCGCTGGCTCAAATCGAAGAGAAGGGGGTCGTTGCGGGGAAGCTTGGACAGCTGCGCCTTGCGCCACCGGTGACGCGCCCGGAGAAGATCCTGTGTGTCGGGCTCAACTATCGCAAGCACGCCGAGGAATCGAAGATGCCCATCCCCTCGTCACCGGTGTATTTCGCCAAATTTGCGAACAGTCTGGCCGGGCATGGGGACGAGATCGCCATTCCCGAAGTGGCGCGCGAGGTGGACTACGAGGTGGAGCTGGTGGCCGTGATGGGGCGGCGGTGCCGCAACGTGTCGGAGGATGAGGCGCTGGAGGCGGTCTTCGGCTATACCATCGGCAATGACCTCAGCGCCCGCGATCTCCAGATGCGCACGCCCCAGTGGCTGTATGGCAAGGCCATCGACGGCTTCGCGCCGCTCGGCCCGTATCTTGTGACAGCGGACGAGGTGGGGGATCCGCAGCGGCTCGGACTGCGCCTGTATCTGAACGGCGAGCTGCGGCAGAACTCCTCCACTTCCGACATGATTTTCACGGTGGCGCAGGTGATCGCCGACCTGTCCCGCATCATGACGCTCGAACCGGGCGATCTCATCTACACGGGCACGCCGGAGGGTGTCATCTTGGGCCGCGCGGAGAAGGTGTGGCTGAAGCCGGGTGACGAGATGGCGTGCGAGATTGATGGCCTTGGCCGGCTCGAGAATCGGCTCGTGGCGGGCTGAGCCAGCAGAATGGACGACGCTTGGGGGATGAGGGCATGTCGAGGGAGGGTCGCGGGCGCAGGCGGCTTGTGGTGAAGATTGGATCGAGCTCGCTGACGCAGGCGGACGGGTCGCTCGCGCTGGCGCGCATGAGTCAGCTCGTTTCTGACATGGCGCGGCTCGAGCGGGAGGTAGGCTGCCAGTTTGTGCTGGTTTCCTCAGGCGCCATTGCGGCGGGGCTTGGCAGGCTCGGCTGGCAGCGGGCGCACATCTCCATGCCGGAGAAGCAGGCGGCCGCGGCTGTCGGCCAGGTGCTGCTCATGGAGCACTACGAGCGCCTATTTGCCGATCACGGCATCGCCGTGGGCCAGCTGCTTTTGACGCGGGCGGACGTCGAGGATCGCAAGCGGTTTGTCAACATCCGCAATACCGTGATGGCGCTTCTGCAGCGCGGCGTGATGCCGATCATCAACGAGAACGACACCGTCGCGGTGGACGAGATTCGCTTCGGCGACAACGACACGCTGGCGGCGCTCGTCGCGCTGGTGGCGGAGGCGGAGAAGCTTGTGCTCCTCACGGACATCGACGCGCTCTACACCGCAAATCCGCGGCTGGATCCGACCGCGCAGCGGATTTCGGAGGTGGAGGCCATCACGGACGAGATCGAGCGCATCGCGGGCGGGGCGGGCTCGAGCGCGGGCACAGGCGGCATGCGGACGAAGATTGCGGCGGCGAAGATCGCCACGCAGTCGGGCGTGGAGGTCGTGATCGCCCACCGGGACGAGCCGCGCGTGCTCGAGCGGGTGCTCGCCGGCGAGGCGGTGGGCACGCGCTTTCTGCCGTCGCCGGAGCCGGTGAGCCTGCGCAAGTCGTGGCTGCTTCACGCGCCGAAACCGGAGGGCGCCTTGCAGGTCGATCACGGCGCCATGCGGGCGCTCATCGGAGGCGGCAAGAGCCTGCTGTTGCCGGGCATTGTGCGCGTGATGGGCGAGTTCCAGGAAGGCGCGGTGGTGGAGCTCGTGGGCCCTTCGGGCGCGGCGTTCGGCAAAGGGATTTCCAACTTTTCATCGCGCGATCTCGCCGAGTGGCTGGAGAAAAAGCGCGCGGGTGAGGATGTGCACGCGCTGCACGAAGTGGTGCATCGCAACGACATGGTGATTTGGACGGAGGCGACGGCGGGATGAGTCTCGACACGAAGGCGGACCTTGTGGCGTCCGTGCGCGCGACGCTGCAGGCGGCGCAGGGGGCCAAGCGGGCCATGGCCACGGCCCCGACGCGCGTGAAGAACGAGGCGCTCGCGCACATGGCGGATGCCATCTGGGCGCGCAGGAGCGAGATTTTGGCCGCCAACGCGGCCGACGTGGGCGCGGCGCGGCGCGAAGGGCAACCGGCAGCTCGCGTGGACCGGCTGATGCTCGACGAGGCGCGACTGCAGCAGATCATTGAGGGCGTGCGCGAAGTCATGGCCCTGCCGGATCCGGTGGGCGAGGAGGTCGAGCGGATCGTCAGGCCCAACGGGCTCGACATCCGCAAGGTGCGCGTGCCCATGGGCGTGATCGCCATGATTTACGAGGCGCGGCCGAACGTGACGGTGGACGCGGCGGCGCTTGCGGTGAAGACGGGGAACGTGGCCGTGCTGCGCGGGGGCAGCGAGGCGCTGGAGTCCAACCAGGCGCTCGTGGCGGCCATCCACGACGGGCTGCGGCAGGCGGGCCTTCCCGAAGCCGCCGTGTCGCTGGTGGCGCACACGGACCGCGACGCGGTTGACGTGCTCATCCGCGCGCGGGGCCTGGTCGATCTCGCCATTCCGCGCGGCGGCGCGGGGCTCATCCAGCGCGTGGTGGAGAACGCCTCGGTGCCGGTGATCGAGACGGGCGTCGGGAACTGCCACGTTTACGTCGATCGCGCCGCGAATGTTGACATGGCCACCCGCATCGTGGTCAACGCGAAGACGCAGCGCCCGTCGGTCTGCAATGCGGCCGAGACGCTGCTCGTGCACGAGGAGATAGCTGAATCCTGGTTGCCAGACGCGGCGCGGGCCCTCGTTGAACGCGGCGTAGAGCTGCGCGCCTGCCCGCGTGCACTCGCGATCCTGAGCCATGCCGGGATTGCGGCCGTGCCAGCCGTGGAGGCGGACTGGGAGACGGAGTACCTGGATCTGGTGCTGGCCGTGCGCGTGGTGGACACGCTCGAAGACGCCATTGCGCACATCGAGCGGTATGGCACGCGCCACTCGGAAGTGATTGTGACGGAGGATGACGACGCGGCTCGGACGTTCCTCGCGGCGATCGATGCGGCGGCGGTCTACCACAACGCGTCGAGTCGCTTCACGGACGGCTACGAGTTTGGCTTTGGGGCCGAGATCGGCATATCGACGCAGAAGATGCACGCTCGCGGTCCGATGGGGCTGCGCGAACTGACGAGCTACAAATACGTGGTGCACGGGCACGGGCAAGTGCGAGGCTGAAGGCGGCATGCGCGTGTGGCACTTGGCGCGGGGGCGGCTGTGCGCACGCGGCGGCGGCACGGGCGGGCGTTATGGGGCCGGTGAGGGCGGCTGAGGGCCAAGGCCAGTGAGAGCGGTGTTAGGTGCGTGATACGGACAACCGCGGAGGTCGGAGCGGGCTGGTGTCGTCAGTAGCGCGTGGCGCTTCGGCGTACGATGGACCATCTTGCTTGAAAGGGGTAGGGTTCATGGGTACGTTTGGCGGGTACACGCGCTGGGCTGTGGTGTTTCTGATTATCTTCGTTCTGTTCTTCCTCTTGGTGCCGGCGGTTGGCGTCGCAGCCGCACCGAGCTGTGGCTGTGGCACGGGCGCGGGCGTGTACGGCGCGTACTGAGTTGCGCGGGCGTGGAGATCGAGCCCTGGGCGAGGGATGCCCGGGGCTGTTTTTATGGGGGTCAACATCCCTGCGTCTCTGCGACGGGGTATGGAGGGAAACTGCATGGGACGTCGAATGATGGAAATTAAACGTTGGGTTTTGAGAATTCCGATGTTCGTAGCACTCGGTGGGAAAGGAAGGCGGTCCTTTTGGTGAATGTTAAATCACTTGAGCAAATGGTGATGGAAGACGCAGCAATTCGGCGTCGGCAGCGATTGCAGCCGGTAGGCGGTAAAGGGGACAAAATATTTCCGTCCACGTATCCTGGTGAATTCCAGAACGATCCGCCCAAGCATGTGTTCGAGCGCCGCATGATTGAAGGAGAGGAGGTCTGGTGCGCGCTTGTCGACAGCGTCCAGTCGCAGGCCAATCGCATGGAGGAGGCCCTGCTGGAAGTCGTGCGCCAAGGCGGATTGCCCGTCCCTTATGTCGTCGTGGATTTCCGCGATCGCGGCCTTCTCGGTTTAACCGAGATCACGTCCCTTGAGGCGCCACACCGCATCTATGACGCCATTTTGCGTGACAGCTTACTGGACGGAAAACCTTTCATGGAGAGCGAGGTGGGTCTGCGACTTGCTCAGGCCAGTCCTTCCAACGCCACAGCGCTGCTCGAGACCTCGCCCACGGCGCTCGTCTTCGGGGCTTGGCACTCCACAGGGAGCGGCGGCGGTCTCGGTGCTAAGTTCGCGCGGTGCCTTACCTCCGAGATTGTCGCCATCCGCGTACCAGTAGAAGAGATTCCTCGTCGGGATGGCACTCTTGTGGTGCGCACAGCAGGCCGTCGCACGGGCAGCCGCATCGATCCGCTGGGCATTTTGCGAAAGGTCGAGGTGTACAAGAGCGATACGAACTGGGATGTCGTGCCGGATCGAGCGGGCAAGGGTGCAAAGAAGGTCCGGCCGTCGGAGATCAACCACGGCAATATCACCCCGTCGGTCAATCCGTTGGGCATCACCTGCGATCATCTCGAACACACCTTCGTGCTGAGCTTCGCAGGGCTGCGCCGCCTGCGCTTTGGAGGGGACGAACGGGATCGCGCTGGACGAGTCCTGCTCGCGGCACTGGGGCTCTTGGCAATGCTGGAACAGGACCGCCACGGGTACGCGCTTCGGTCGCGCTGCGATCTCGTCCCCGAACAACCAGCTCCTCTGGAGGTGGTCCACCCGGACGGATCGACGGAAACCCTGAAGCTGGATCTGCAAGGGGCTCGTGCGCTCTACGAGGAAACGTTCGCGCGGGCTGAGGCCGCAGGGTTCCGGATCAGGCGAGAGCCCATTCGCCTCGTGCCGCAGGACAAGCTCGTCGCCATCGTGATGGAGAGCCAGAAGTTGGCGCTGTCCGGCCAAGGTGGAGAGGCGGAGGAAGAGAAGTGACGCTCGTCTTGGAGATCGAATTTCTGTCGGGCAGCTCGGTTGCGGCGCTGCATCCAGACAGCGAGGCGCCCGACTGGCCGCCGCAACCAGACCGAGTGTTTTCCGCCCTCGTGGCGACCTGGGCGTATCGGGGGCAGCGGCCTGAGGAGCGGTTGGCGCTTGAATGGCTGGAGGCACTGGAGCCTCCTCGGATTGAGGCGACGAGCGCATTTCAACGCACCTCCTATGTGACCTATGTGCCGCCCAACGATAGGTCGGCGGTCAAAATGCGCCGTGCTTCTGACAACATCTCCGACTACAGGAGTCGCCAGCCGCGCCGGTTCATCACCGTGAGGCCCGTCTCTCCCACGGTCAGGCTGCTGTGGCATGGTGTGGGCGCGGATGGAGAGACGGAGAGATGGGTGTCGGCGCTTGATGCGCTCGCGCGGGACACGGCGTACGTGGGCCATTCTTCGAGTTTGACGCGTTGCCGGGTGTATTTGACGGATAAGCCCGTGCCCGATCACGCGCAGGAGCCTCTGCGCCGGGTGTATGCCGGGCGTATGGCCGAGCTGATTCGGTCGTTTGAGGCCGGCCGCCGTCCCCGGGTGGGGGAGTGGGTCCTTCCCAGAGCGAAGACTGCGACGCGCGGTGAGCCCGCCTCCTTGTTTTCGACCACTTGGCTTGTTCTCGAGCACGTCGGGGGACTGATGCCGGATATCCGTGCTGCTGCGTTGGTCTCCCAGGCCATTCGGGACCGCGTCGTCGAGGGCTATCGCGCGATAGGTGCGCCGGTCTCGGAAGTGGTGAGCGGCCGAACAGTCCACGGCGAGCCCGCCCACGAGGCTCACCTCGCCATCGTGCCTCTGCCGTTCGCCGGGTTTTCGCATGCGGATGGCCGCGTGTTGGGCTTTGCGCTTGTGCCGCCAAGGCAGGTGGATCTTTTGCGGAACGAAACTTGGCTTCGAGCGCTCCGGGCCATTTGTCCTGTCGATGAAAGGCGAGGGCGGCGCGTGTTGCGCGTCAAGCTCGACATGGGAGAGATGGAGCTCTCGCCGACCTTACAGCCGACAAAGCGCTCGCTCGATCCGGCCCTCTACGTCGCTTCGTCGAGCCGCATCTTCGCAACGGTGACGCCCATGGTGTTGAATCGCCATGTGAAGTCGGGACGAGCCCCAAGCGTGCTAGAGGTCATGGACGAAGTGGCCCGCGCGTGTGCGCATGTCGGCTTGCCGCGTTTGGAGGAGATACGCGTCGAGGGGCTGGACCGCCCGGTGCCGGTCGTTCTGGCAACCGACCACTCGGCCTTCGAAGGCGTGCCTTCGGTTCTCCGCTCCCGCAAGCGGCCAGCTTGGCTCCGATGGCAAGTCCCGCCTTATCTTCAAGGGCGGCCAATCACGCACGCCATCATCCAATTCGCGGAGCCCGTTTCGGGCCCTGTGATCCTCGGCGCGGGCCGGTACCTAGGGCTCGGACTCTGCCGACCCTTGCCGGATGGAGGTGAGTCGAGTGAGCACGCCCTTGGATCGCTCTGAGTTCGCTTCGTTTCTGCAGGAGGTCCATGGGTATCAGCCGTTTCCTTGGCAAGTTCGCCTGTTCGACCATCTCGTTGAGACCGGAGCGTGGCCGGAACTCCTGAAACTGCCGACGTCGTCCGGAAAGACGACCGTGATCGACATCGCGGTGTTTTACCTCGCTCTGGAGGCTGATGCGGGGGCGAACCGGCGGGCACCCATGCGTCTGGCGTTCATTGTCGACCGAAGGCTCGTGGTCGACGATGCCTATCAACATGCGAAACGCTTGGCGGAGAATCTGGAAGCGGCGGAGCCCGACTCCGTGTCCGCGCGCGTGGCGGCGAGGCTTCGGGAGCTGAGCGGCAGTTCGCATCCTCTCGTGGTTCGACGGTTGCGCGGAGGTGTGCCCCGCGAGGACGATTGGGCGCGCACGCCGATCCAGCCGACGGTGCTTTGTTCCACGGTGGATCAGGTGGGTTCGCGCCTCTTATTTCGCGGATACGGTGTTTCGGATGCGATGAAGCCCGTGCACGCAGGCCTCCTTGGCGCCGACTGTCACTTGTTCGTCGATGAGGCGCATTTGGCGGAACCGCTTCGGCAGACGCTGTCTTGGGTCGCCATGTACAACGGGCCGCGGTGGCGGACGGATACCACCATCAAGTTGCCATGGGGGTACACCATCATGACGGCGACGCCGCAACCGGGTGTGAATCAGGCCTTCGAGTTGGAGGACGAAGATTTCGAACACCCGATTTTAAGCGCCCGCTGGTCGGCGACAAAGCCCGTGCGATTGATAGAGCTCAAGAAGAAGACGGCCAGGGACAAGTCCGCGCCGGAAGAATCTTTGCAGGAGGCGGACGAGGCGGAGGAGAACCGGCGCGTGGAGGCGCTGATCGACGAATTTCGCACGGCGGCGCAGTATTTGCAGGCAAACGGTGTCCCCCGTCCGGCTATCGCCATTGTCGTGAATCGCGTGGGCCGGGCCCGCGCTGTCTTTGACGCGCTTCGCGCAGAGCTCGCCTCGGATGGCTGGACGCCGATGCTCTTGATGGGTCCCGCGCGTCCTCTGGATCGGGATGCATGGTTGACGGGCCAACTAGCGCCCATCCGCACGCGCCCATGGCCTGAACGGCGAGATCTCGAGCATCCAATAGCGATTGTCGCCACGCAGTGCATCGAAGTCGGCATCGACATCGATCTCGACGCCGTCATCACGGACGCTGCGCCCATCGACGCACTGAGGCAGCGGTTCGGGCGCTTGAACCGGGCTGGCCGACCCACGCCGTGCCTCGGCGCCATTGTGGCGACGCCCACGGACCTGTCTTCGAGGACGGACGATCCGGTCTACGGTGGTGCGATTGCAGAAGCGTGGGCGTATCTGAAGCGCCATGCGCAGGCGGGCCGCCGGGGGGAGGCGCCTACAGTCGACTTTGGCCTCGCGGCGTTTGAGAGCTTTGTCAAGGCCGATCCGGTTCCTGACGAGGCGCTCTCTCCCACAGAGGACGCGCCCGTGCTCATGCCGGCGCATGTGGACCTGCTCGCATGCACGAGTCCTGTGCCAGCCGCGGATCCGGAGGTCTCACTGTACTTGCACGGCCCGAAGCGGCAGCCGGACGCCGTCAGCGTCATCTGGCGAGCGGATATTCATAGGGTGCTTGGCCATCGCGCCGTGTTCGCGCTGCTTCAGTTGGTGTTGCCGAGATCGACGGAAGCCGTCGAGTTGCCCGTTTGGGCGGTCAAGATGTGGCTCCGACGGGGATCGAGCGCTGACGCCGACCTCGCGGATGTCGCATCCCAGATGGAGGACGAGGACTTGGATGCCGATCGCGCATCTTCGCGCGAAGTTTTCCGTTGGACGGGCAACGAAGATACCTCGGCATGGATTTCCGCAAACGACATTCGCCCGGGTGACACCATCGTGTTGCCTGCGAGCTACGGCGGGTTGGATGCGTACGGTTGGAACCCAGAGGAGACAGCGCCGGTGCGTGATCTCGGCTTGCAGGCGAACCTGCCGTTCCAAGGAAGCTATTTCACCGTGCGCGTGGCTCCTGGGCTTGTTGCCCAGGAGGACGAAGCGCGGCTTGCCGCCATCCTCGCTGAGGCGGAGGCTGGTGATTGGCGTGACGTGCGGGATGGGCTCCTTGAGCTCAAGCTCGACGACGACCTGAGAGCTAGCCTAATGAGGCTCGACGCGGCGCGCGGGCGCGTTCAGGCGTTCTTCGACATCTACGGCCGCGATGCACAAGGTCGCCCCATCGGCGTGGTGCTGGAAGCGCGCCGGGGTGTGGCAGCGGATGGCGTCGACGCGCTTTCGGCTGTTCCCGCGACGGAAGATGATCTGTTTGGGTCCATCACCGGCGTGCCGGTCGAGCTCGAGGCTCACTGCCAGGGCGTGGCAGAGGCGGCTCTGCGTTTCGCGCGGGCCGTGGGCCTGCCCGAGTCCATCCAACGCGATCTCGAGCTTGCCGGCCTCTTTCACGATTTCGGGAAGGCGGATCGTCGGTTTCAATCGTATTTGGCCTTTGGCGATCCGCTCGGCCCGGACATGGACGCCCCGCTCCTCGCCAAGTCTGGCAGACCGCTGCCCTATCATGTGCGTGCGGATGTCGGGCTGCCAGATCGCTGGCGACACGAGGCGCTGTCTGTGTCGCTTGCTCCGCGGCACCCGAGATTCCAAGAAGCGGGAGATCCGGAACTTGTCCTGTGGTTAGTTGGCACACACCACGGATACGGTCGCCCGTTCTTTCCGCACGACGATCCGGCTTCGTCCTCAGGCGAGCCGTACTCCCGAACGCTTTTCGGATATGCCGTGGAGATGGCACCTTCGGACGGGCCGCAGTCGCTCGCGTATGACTGGCACGGCGTCGATTGGGCTGGGTTGTACGAATTGCTGAAGGCGCGCTACGGCGTTTGGGGACTCGCGTATCTGGAAGCGGTATTGCGGCTTGCCGACCACAGGGTATCGGAGGAAGAGCAGAGGATGAGGGGGGTCACGCGTGACAGCTCACGAATTTCGACTTGAGGGCCTCGAACCCGACAATCCGCTTGCGTTCTTCGCGCTCCTCGGCCTCTTGCGCGCCTTGGAAGCTGCCGATCTCGACTGCGAGCCAAGCGAACGGCTGTATCCTCGCGTCCGGTGGGCGCCCGCGCCTCTGCGCCCGGTTCTTGTGGTCCGACGCAGTGCTACGGAAGACGAGATCGCAAAACGGGCCGTGGACGGGATCGCACAGCTGGCCAACCATCACGACTTCGGCGATCACGCGGATTTAAATTACACACAACAAGAGGCTCGCGTAATACTGAGTGAGGCAATCGCGAAGGCCGATCCGCATCAACGCTATCGGGCGGATCTCCTAGCCGCACTCATGAGTGACGGGGCGGTGGAGGGCAAGCGAAGCAAGAAATCGGAATCCCCGCGGATTGCGCCCACACCCGTGTGCCTATTGTTCGGGCAAGGTCATCAACACTTTCTGAAGCGCCTACGAGATGTGCCGCGATCAAGGACGCCGGACGAGCTGGAAGACAAAGGGCGCGTCGGTGCGGGGGAAGAGCCTGAACAGTACGTTCAGGAAACCATCTTTCGCCCTTGGCGGAGAGACGACACGATGTTGTCTTCGTTTCGCTGGGATCCCAACGAAATCGCACGATATGCACTCATGCCAGGAAACCCGACGGACCCCAAGTACAAGCTGGGGGCGCAGTACGGGGCCAACCGGCTTGCGGCCATCGGCATATCCGTGCTCAGTGGAGCACCGAGAAATCGGGCAGATCGCACTTGGTTGACGATCGTCGGAGGTCATTACGACAAAGATGGGTTTACACTCGCGTGGCCTATCTGGAGGGCTCCCGCGACTCTCGCGGCGATTCGCTTTATGCTTGCTCATCCGGGATTGCGCGACGGCCTGCGCCACATGGGCGTGGAACAGGTGATGGTTTCGCGGCGGATTCAAATCGAAAAGTACTTTAGTTTTACGCGAGCCCAGCCTCGCTTCGTAGAAGCGACCTGACGAGCGATAACGGCCAGAAATCAGCTGGGACGAGTGGGTTGAGTCAGATCTGCAAATACGACGAAATGGCCATCGGCGGTTTGTCCGTGAAGGCGCGGAAGACTGGCGGTGGCCTTTCTATTTGGGACTGAGGACGCTCAGAGGGGGGCGTCTAGCCCGGGTGGCGACTGTCTTGGCGGATCAACGCGCAAGGCGGTACAAACATCGGAAGTAGGTTTCGGGCTTCAAAGATGTGGCTTCAATAGGGCCGCCGACGATCTCGGCGGAACAACGGCAGTGACATCGCCTTTAAGAAAGGATCTCTGGCCCTTCAATAGGGCCGCCGACGATCTCGGCGGAACAACGACGATGTATCAGTTGCTTGAACTTCGTCGGATTGAGCTTCAATAGGGCCGCCGACGATCTCGGCGGAACAACTGGACAAGGCCTACGGGTAGGCACATGGTTTTTATTGCTTCAATAGGGCCGCCGACGATCTCGGCGGAACAACACCTTCGATGTCTGTACCTGTTGGCAGCTTTAGCAATGCTTCAATAGGGCCGCCGACGATCTCGGCGGAACAACCGGTCTTCGCCGCTCATGCGACGTCTGGGGTGACGCTTCAATAGGGCCGCCGACGATCTCGGCGGAACAACTCCATGTCATTGTTTGGGAATTCGCCGCAATTCTGCTTCAATAGGGCCGCCGACGATCTCGGCGGAACAACGGATTAGAGACTGATCAGCTTTACAGGGATCTTTAGGCTTCAATAGGGCCGCCGACGATCTCGGCGGAACAACCGGGATATGACGACCAAAACGCTTGTTGGTGTGCCGGGCTTCAATAGGGCCGCCGACGATCTCGGCGGAACAACTCCATCCTCTACAGCCCAGTCCTGGCGCGGGTTCTCGGCCGCAAAACGCGAACCTACCCGCGGCGCACCCTGCGCAGACTTTCCAACTACCCTCATCATAGCCTCTCACCTGCCAAAAATCCAGTCCCCGTGCGACTTTTTCAGATCGCGCGAACCCCCGGGGTTTTCGCCGACGATAGAGGTTCGCGCGCCCGCCGCCAACCCGGATCCATCCACTTCACACGTTTCGTACAGAATCGATGCAGGATTCTCTACAATTCGCGGCGAATCGGTACCCACATCTTGAGGATGTGCCTCGGTACCTGCAGCCGGTACCCGAATGTCGGGCCCGCCGCCGTGGTCGCAAGGTCGCAGAGGTAGAGGGATGGCAGTACCTTGCGCTCTACGGGCGCCGACACGCCGTTGCCGCTCGCGTCTGGCGATGTGCGGGCAGCAGCTCAGCGCGACATCGCTTCGGTCTCGAAGCTGGCGTCGCCATCGTTTCCAGGCTCTCCGCGCGCGCATTCACGCCGTGGGCATCTTGCCAAAGGCGGATCCACCGCCATTCCCGTCGGTCCCTCCTCGCCGCGCGGGGCTTCGCGCGATGGTCAGCTTGCCCCGAGGACGGCCCCATTCCGCACGAAAGGAGATGTTTCGCGACTCGCAGTTTTCCCAGCCAGCACACCTGTCACGTCCCACACGCGTCACGTCCGCGCCGCATGTTCGTGCGCCGGGCGCACCTGCGCATCTTCATCAACCAAGCGCTCATTTCGAACTGGGTAGGAGAGATGGCCTCATGGTTCTCATCGGTGTCCTTGTCGTGATCGTCGGATTCGCTCTCCGCGTCAATCCGCTGCTCGTGGTTACGGTCGCCGGGATCGTCACCGGTTTGCTCGCGCATGAGTCGCTCTATGCCATTCTGTCGCAGTTCGGCGCGGCCTTCGCGAAGGATCGGTACATGGCCGTCTTTGTCGCCACGCTGCCAGTCATTGGCCTGCTTGAGCGGCACGGGCTGCGAGAACAGGCCCAGCGGCTCGTGGCCAACATTCGCGCCGCCACGACAGGCCGCATCCTCAACGTCTACCTGTTCATCCGCGAAGCGGCGGCCGCACTCGGCCTCACCTCCATCGGCGGGCCCGCGCAGATGGTGCGCCCCGTCGTCGCGCCCATGGCCGAAGGCGCCGCCGAGGCCGCATACGGTCATGTGCCCGATCACGTCCGCGATCACATCCGCGCCCACGCCGCGGCGGTGGACAACGTCGGCCTCTTCTTCGGCGAGGACGTGTTCGTCGCCGTCGGCGCCGTGCTCCTCATGAAGGGCGTCTTCAATCAATTCCACATCCATAGCACGCCCATTCTCATGGGCCTTTGGGCGCTGCCGACGGCCATCGCGGTCTTCATCGTGCACAGCGTGCGCCTGTACTTGCTCGATCGGCGCCTGCGGCGCCTGCTGTCGAACGGGCCGACGGCTTCGTCCGCCCAGGGAGAGGGGGTTCACGCGTGATTCGCGTGCAGTACGTCTATGACTTCGTCGGCCTCATCCTCGTCCTGTCGAGCCTGTATACGTTCCGCGATCGCGCCAACCCGCGCCGCATGACCACAGGGCTCTTTTACTTGCTCTATGGCCTCGCGTTCATCCTGGCCGACGTGTTGCCTTCGTTCGTCCTCGGCCTCGTCGTGATCGCCATCGTCCTTCTCGCGGGCTTCGGCGGCGTGCGCACGGGCAGCTACCGCGAGGCGAGCCCGGTGGAACGCGAGGCGAGCCGCCAGAGGCTCGGAAATCGGCTGTTCATTCCCGCCGTACTCATCCCGCTTCTTACCGTCGCTGGCGTCGAAGGGCTCGGGCGCGTCCGTCTCGCGGGAACGGCTCTGCTCGATCCGGCCAACGTCACGCTGGTCGCGCTGGGCCTGGCCGCCGCCCTTGCGCTCATCGCCGCCTGGTTCATCACGCGGAGTTCGCCGGTAGCGTCCCTGCGCGAGGCGAGGCGGCTCATCGAGGCCATCGGCTGGGCCGCCGTCCTGCCTCAGATGCTGGCCGTGCTCGGCACCCTCTTCGCCTCGGCCGGCGTTGGCGACGTGATCGCGCGCATGGCCAATCGCGTCATTCCGCACCACTCGCTGTTTTGGGCGGTCTTTGCGTACTGCGTGGGCATGGCCGTCTTCACCATGATCATGGGCAACGCCTTTGCCGCGTTCCCCGTGATGACGGCCGGCATCGCCATTCCGCTCATCATCGGGCACTTCGGCGTCGATGCGGATCGGGTTGCCGCCATCGGGATGTTCGCGGGCTACTGCGGCACGCTGCTCACCCCCATGGCCGCCAACTTCAACATCGTGCCTGCGGCGCTCCTCGGGCTGCGGAGCCAGTACGCCGTCATTCGCGCGCAGTGGCCCACGGCTGTGATCATCCTCGCGGTCAATATTCTGCTCATGTACGCCGTCGCCAAGTGGTGAACTTCGAGGCGATCCCGGCCCTGCACGTGTGGGGACGGGATCGCGCTTGATCCACGACCTCCCTTCGCCTTTACATACTCTTCACAATCCCAACACGCGCACTTCACAAATGACGCGTAGCATGTGATGACGGAAAGGATCAATGTCGATTGAAACAATCGAGATGGATCCTGTCGCGATCGCGGCAAGTCATGAACCCGTCGCAGTCCAAACCTAGCCAAAAGGGGCGACTCGCGTGTCCGTCAATTCGAAGGTTCTCGAGGCCATGGACGAAAGTCGGCTGAACGGCTTCCACTGGAAGACGATGTTCACCGCCGGTATGGGATTCTTCACCGATGCGTATGACCTGTTCATCATCGGCACTGTCACCGCCATTTTGACGCCACTCTGGCATCTGTCCACCGCGCAATTGTCCATTTTGAATAGCACATCCCTCGCTGCGGCGGCGCTCGGAGCGCTGTTTTTCGGCAAGCTGATGGATCGGCTCGGCCGAAAGGCCATGTATGGGTTCGAGGTCATCATGCTGGCCGTGGGCGCCATTCTCTCCGCGTGTGCGCCGTCCTTCATCTGGCTCGTGATCTTCCGCTTCATCGTGGGCCTGGGCGTCGGCGGCGACTATCCGACGAGTTCGGTCATCATGACGGAATACTCCAACCGCAAAAACCGAGGCTTCATGGTGACCATGGTGTTCGCCATGCAGGGGCTTGGCCTGCTGGCCGGACCGCTTGTGGCGTCGATTCTCCTGTCGGTCGGCATTCCGCAAGACATCGCGTGGCGCATCATGCTGGCGCTTGGGGCCATTCCTGCGGCTTCCGTGATTTATCTGCGCCGCAAGATGCCGGAGTCGCCGCGCTACCTGATGGCTGTGAAACAGGACGCCGATGCGGCGGCAAACGCGGCCATGGAGCTTACCGGCAATGCCGTGCACACGCCCGTGGGTGGGGCGCAGCAGGCCGTGATCGCCAAGCAGTCCCTGTGGACGCGCAAGCACCTGTTCCGCCTGCTCGGCACGGCGGGCAGCTGGTTCCTGATTGACGTCGCCTTCTACGGCAACAGCGTCTCGTCCCAGCTCATTCTGAAGGCCCTGTTGCCTCACGCGCACCTGGTGACCACCACGCTCGTGGCGACGGGCATCTTCATGGTGGCGGCGCTGCCTGGCTACTTTGTGGCCGCCAACCTGATGGATAAGTGGGGCCGGAAGTTCATTCAGAGCCTCGGCTTTGTGGTGATGGGCGTGGCGTACGCCACCTTGTTCCTGGTGCCGACCATCGCGAAGCTGCCGCTCCTCTTCCTGGCGCTGTACGCGGTGAGCTACTTCTTCATCGAGTTCGGACCCAACACCACGACGTTCCTCGTGCCGTCGGAGGCGTTCCCCACCAACCTGCGCGGCACGGCGCACGGCATCTCGGCCGCGGCTGGCAAGGTGGGTGCGTTCTTGGGCGCGTTCGTGCTACCGGGCATTTTGAAGGCTGTTGGATTGAGCACCACCATGGGGATGTTGGCCGGTGTGGCGCTGCTTGGCGCGCTCTTGACCATCGTGGCGGTGCCTGAGATGAAGCAGCGCTCGCTCGAGGACAACGAAGAGATTCAGGTGGCGCCACACGCCAAAACGCACCAGAGCATCGTAGGCTGACTGGGGCGCTTGGCGCGCAGGCGCTCCCTGCCGGACCATCTCGGGAAACCGACGTGAGGTGAGGCGCGGTGCCCTACACTTTGGATGCGCCGGAGGATGCCCATTTGCGATGTCTCGCCGTCCTCAGCGAGCCCCAGCGGTTGCGCATTTTGCGGGCGCTGGCGGAAGGCGAGCACTCGGCCACGGCGCTCAGCGAGCGCTTGGGCCTTCGGCAGAACACCTTGTCTCATCACATGAGGCAGCTCCGCGAGTGCGATCTCGTCGAGGTTCGCCGCCATCCGGGCGACGAGCGCTTCGCCATCTACAGGCTGAATGGCCGCAAGCTGAAGCTGTTGTCCGCGCTGCTCGCGGATTGGGCAGCTTGTGCAGAGACCCCGTGAGGCCTCGGGCCACCGTCCATATGGGCGGTGGCCTTTTCCTCTTCTGCGGCGATTCGCACAATTTCCCCAGCGGTAGCATGCAAGGCTGCACAGCTGCACGCTGGCGCGCACGCGCCGCCCGACCGGGACCAAGTACGGCGCTCGGGGCCAACTTGACGGGCCATCGCCCCGTTGCCGCCTCGAGCCATTCGATTCTGGCGACGCGGCGGCGCGACGCGGTGCGTCAGCCTGCGGCGCGCACGCCCGGCCGCGATGGCGACTTTCGTTTGGTGACGACGCCGGTGAACGCCACCACGGCAAAAAGCAGCGCCGCAAACAGGGCGAGGCACACGTCCGCCGCCTGCGATCCCGTCTTCGCCATGACCCAGCCGAAGGCGTAGGGCAGCGTCGCGCCGCCGAGGCCAGCGAAGAAGGTGACCCAGCGCGTCACGAGCCCCGTCAGCGTGGGAAACGCGTGATTGGCGAAGACCAGGGTCACCACGTACATCCCCGACATGAAGATGCCCAACAGGAAACATTCGACGTACCCGACGGCGTGGCTGCGCGTGACGACCATGGCCACAAGCGTCGCGAGCGTGCCGAGCGAAGCCAGGAGGAGGTACGGGCGATACGGCAGCACGCGGGCGATCCAGCCCGTCGCCATGCGCCCGACCACCATCGCCGCCCAGAACGTGCTGACGGTGACGGATGCCGCGGTGGCCGAGACGCCGAAGTGCTGGACAAACACGGCCGGCAGGAAGTTGTTGACGCACGACTCCACGCCGACGTACACCAGGATGCAGACCATGAACAGCGCGAAGACGAGGGCGCCATCGCGCCGGCCGGTCAGGTGAATGGCGTCCGTGTGCGCGTCCTTTGGGCCGCCGGGATGGTCGGTGGCTTGCATCGGCGTGAATGCAGAAACCAGCGCGAGTGCCAAGGCAGCGGCGGCGACAAAGGCGAAGCTCGCGCGCCACGCGCCGTGTGCAATGCAAACGCTTGCGCCGAGCGGGCTCAGCACACATCCGAGGCCAAAGGCGGCCTCTGTGCGGCTCATGATCACCGCCCGCCGGCTCGGGAACCACTCGATGAGGGACGTCGAGACGGTGGCCTGCATGAGCGCCATGCCGGCGCCGCTGACCAATGAACAGGCGAGGTACGGGCCAGGGCGCAACCAGAGCGCGAGCCCTGCTTGAGCCAAGCCGGTCGACAGGCTCGATACCCAGATGGCCGTGCGATAGCCGAGGCGCCGAACGATCCACGCCGAGAGCGGCACGCCGATCCAGTAGCCGACGAATTGAAGGAAGACGAGATCGCTCCCGAACACGTAGCTGCGGTGAAGGCTGTGCAGCGCGATGGGCATGACAGCGCCGAAGACGACGGTGGCCATGCCATTCATCAGGTACAGGCCGCATGCGAGCCATACATATGCGGGCACGGCGGGTCCTCCTTCTGCTGTTTCACGGGATGGCCGCGTGTGGTACGGTGGGATTGAGGTGGCGCAACGATGGACCAGGATGATCGACGTGAAGAGTGGCTCGATATTTTTACTTCCGAAATGATTCCCTGTGGCACGGCGCCACGTTCTATGGTACACGAGCGGGGATGGTGGCACCAGACGTTTCACGCCTGGGTGGCCACAGGCCCAGGGCCCGAAGGGCGCCTGGTGGTTCAGCTGCGAGGGCCGGACAAAGACACCCACCCCTTGCGCTTCGACGTGAGCGCCGCCGGCCACCTTTCCTCGGGCGAGGCGCCGGAAGACGGCGTGCGGGAGCTGGAAGAAGAGCTCGGCCTGCGCATCTCCGCCGACAGGCTGCACAAACTCGGCGTCGTCGCCCACGAGGCGCGAATGGGCGCTGTCTGGGACCGCGAGTTCAACCATCTGTACGTGGCACTCGCTCCAGGGCTCTCGCTCGATGAGCTGAACCCAGCGCCCGACGAGATCGCGGGCATCTACGAGGTTTCGGTTGGCGACTTTTTCGATCTCGCCTTTCACCGCCGGGCGTCCGCGACCCTCTCGGGCTACCGCGTTTGGCCCGGCGGGCGCGCGACCGACACTCGCCTCGCCACGTGGCAGGACTTCGTGCCGAGATCGCGCGCCTACCTGGAGCTTCTGGCGCGCTTCCTTCTTGGCGCGGATTGACCGTCAGTCGACAAACGGGCCGTTGAAGATGGGGCGCTCGCCGACGGGCTCGCCGAACACCGCCACGAAGCGCAGCGCCTCCGAGGCTCGCACGGGCGTCGGCGCGAACGACTCGTCCTGCGCGCGATGCCATAGGAAGAGATCGCCCTTCTGCATGGGCAATTCCTCTTCGCCGAGATGGCCGGCGCCCTCGAGCACGAAGACGAACCCCTGGTGATGCGGCGGGGCCTCGAGCGTGTAGGACGCGCCGGGATCGAGCTCGAGGTCCTGGTACGTCATCGGCCGGTGCGTCTTCACGGGCGATCCGCCGCCCACAATCCACTTCCGCCGCACCCCCTGGGCCGGCTCGTCGACGGGCAGCGCCTCCGGCGGGATATCCTCATAGCCAGGCTCGATGCCCTTGTCGCGCCGAGGGAGGTTGATCCACAGTTGCAGGCCGCTGTCGATCCCGTCCGTGCCCGGCATCTCGGAGTGCACGATGCCACGGCCGGCCGTCACATGCTGCGCCCCGCCTGCGGGGATGACGCTCTGGTGGCCGGCGTTGTCCGCGTGTGCCACGGCGCCTCGCAGCACGTACGTGAGAATCTCGAAGCCCCGGTGCGGGTGATCGGGAAATCCGTCCGGGTGCTGGATGGAAAAGTGGTCGAGCAACAGAAACGGGTCGATGTACGGCGTGGTGCGCGACGGGAAGATGCGCGCGTGTTCATAGAACATGAGGGGCGCGCGATGCGCGCCAGGAAACTTCACCCATGCCACGTGAGCGCCTCCTTTCAGTGCGCTTCGCGCCCGGTGCCCAGTCCCTCCCGGAGCTTTTCCGCGATGCGAAGGAGCGCCTTCGTCGCGCCGGGCGACAGGCTGTAAAACTGCGCGAAGCCGTGAATCAAATCTTCGAAGTTCTCGATCTCGACCTTCACGCCCGCCTTCTCGAGCGCCTCCGCGTACAGCTTGCCGACGTCGCGCAGCGGGTCGTACTGTGCGGTCGCGATGTAGGCGGGAGGCAGGCCGGTCAGGTCGGGATACAAAACGGGCGAGAACCAGGGGTGCGTGAGTTCGTCGAGGCTGTTCAGATATTGATCTCGGAACCAGAGCATCATGCCGCCGGTCAGCAGATAGCCTTCCGCGTTTTCCAGGATGGATGCAGGTGGCTGTGCCGGATCGTAACCGGTCGACGGGTAAATCAGCAGTTGGAATGCGATGGCGGGGCCTTTGCGCTCCTTCGCCAGGATGCTCGTGACGGCGGCGAGATTGCCTCCGGCGCTGTCGCCGCCGACGGCGATGCGGCCGGGGTCGAGCTGGTAGGAACTCGCGCGATCCGCAATCCACTGCAGCGCGTCATAGGCGTCCTCGACGGCGGCGGGGAACTTGTGCTCCGGCGCCAAGCGGTAGTCGACGGAGAAGACCACGGCGCGGCCGTCCTTGGCGAGCACGCGGCAGACGGGATCGTGCGTTTCGATGTCGCCGACGACCCATCCTCCTCCGTGGTAGTACACGAGCGCCGGATAGGGAGGCTCGATGCCCTCGGGCCGGTACATGCGGATCTTGAGCGTGCGCCCGGGGAGCTCGGCCTCGATGTCGCGGACCTCCGCGACGGGCTCTTGCTTCACGGGCGGGAACATCGATTGTTGCGATCGGAACTGAGATGCGGAGAGGGTGCTGTAGTCGCGGGCAGGCATGCGGTTCAGCTGATCAAGCACCTGCTGAATGACGGGATCGAGCGGCACGTCAATCGCCTCCTCTGAACGATGGGACATACACTTACATTTTAACAGTGGGGCTGCGTGGAGGGAAACTGCGCTTTACCTCCACCACGGATAGAGGCGGCGGTTTCTGGAGGGCGGGCCTCTCGCGAAGGACAACAATCAGCCGCAATGGACCATTGACGCGCCACAGTCCGGGCGTATAATCGGAGCGAAGGCCATAGTGCAAACGTTTGCACACAGGCCTTCGAATAGAGTTGGTACGAAGGAGCGTGATGGCTGTGCGGTGGAAGGGCGCCGCGGGATTGGCGACGTCGGTCGTGATGTCGGCGGGGCTTCCGTTTGTGGCGTTTGGAAGCGGCCTAGCGACAAGCGGCCAACGCGCCGTGCTAGCGGCAGAGACGAACGCCACCGGTGCCACGAATGCCTCGGGAGCCGCTCAGGCCGGTACATCGTCGGACACCTACCAGGGCCAGGTCCAGATTGTGAGCGGGAACGGGTTCCGCGCCGGGGAGGCCGCGAAGGTGGTGCTCGCCGTGAGCGGCGTGACGCTCGATCCGTCGAGTTGGAAGATCACGCTTTCCAACGCGCAAAACGGCGTGATCGACGTGACACAGGACGCGGCGTTGCAGGGCTCAAGCACGATTGAACTGAACCTGCCCGGTGGCGAGGCGGGCGTGGGCGCCGGAACGTACACCGTCACCGTGGAGAGCGGCGGGGCGTCCGTCTCGACGCCAGCGGGTCAGGGCCTGGAGGTCGCGCCGTACACGACGGCGAGCACGGTGCAGTGGGATGGCATTTACACGTCGGACGATCCGACCTACGTGTCCGATCCCGACCCTGCACCGGGTGAAAACGTCACCATCAGTCTGAGGGCCTACAGCGGCAACCTGACCAAGGTGGTCTTGAACTGCTGGGACACGGCGCAGAACAAAGGCTTCCAGATCGACATGGTGCCGGGTAAAACGTTCGGGCCGTATCAGCTCTGGTCGGCCACCATCCCTGCGTCCCAAGGAGGGACAATTTACTACCGGTTTGATCTGTACGATGGCACGAGTTTTGCCTGCCTTTCCGGCGATGGGTTGCACACGTCCGACGACATCAACAACAACTTTCCACTGCCGGTGGGATCGGTGTCGCTTTCGACGTTGCAGGCGAACCCCGGGGATTCGGTGACCGTCTCCGATCCGGTCGGCGATTTCGCGGGAAGCCAAGCGCAGCCGAATCAGACGACGGTCTCCTTCGTGAACTCGTCGGGCGATACCGTCGCGACGGTGCAGGGCGAGAATCCGAGCTGGAACTCGGTGCAATTCACCGTGCCGCAGTCACTTCCGGATGGCCTGTATCGCGTCGAGATCGACACCGTGGCCAAAGACGCGGACGGCGCGGTCAATGTCGCCTTCCACCGGAGTGCAGAGCTCATCGTGGGGCCGCTGCCCGCCTGGATGCAGGCTTACGATCACGACTCCTACCAGGCGTTCTATCGCTCTCCGTTTGGGGCGGTGCCGACGGGCACACCCATCACGCTTCGCCTGCGGGCTCCGCGCAGCGTGACGAGCGCCACGCTGAGGCTTTGGGGCGCGGCGGGAAAGGCGGGGGAGACCGACCTTCCGATGCAACCGCTCGATGCGGCGCCGGACGAGATCGCAAGCGAGGCGGGCGTGGCGGACGCGAGCGACTACACGTGGTGGACCGTGACCATTCCTGCGTCGGACGTATCGGTGCCGGGGACGATGTGGTACCAATTTAAGACGGTCACGGACAGTGGACAGGTGGTCTACTACGACGACAACGGCGCCCAACTCGAAGGCGTGGGCCAGGTGGGCCTGTCTCCAGACGGACCAAGCTATCAGATCAGCGTGTACGAACAGGGCTTTCAGACGCCCGATTGGCTCAAGCACGCCGTGATTTACGAGATCATGCCGGATCGATTCTACAACGGCGATATCGCAACGGAAGAGAATCCGAACACGCAGAAGGGCATTTACGTCAACGCCGACGGCAGTGAATCGCTCGGGCCCATCCAGTTTCACCAGCAGTGGGACTCGCCTCCCGATGATCCGAACATCCCGCCCTCGTCCGACCCGAAGATCGAGGCGCTCCGTGGGAACGGCCAGTGGAACATCGACTTCTTTGGGGGCGATTTGAAGGGGATCGAGGACAAGCTGGACTATCTGAAAAGCCTCGGCGTCAACACGCTGTACCTCATGCCGGTCTTTGAGGCGGAGTCCAACCACAAGTATGACACGGCCGACTACTTCAAGATCGATCCGGGATTCGGCACGCTTCAGGACTGGTTGAACCTCGTGCGTGCCGCGCACGCGAAAGGATTCCACATCCTCCTGGATGGCGTGTTTGAAGACACTGGAAGCGACAGCGTCTACTTCAACAAGTTTGGCAACTTCCATTCGGAAGGCGCGTGGCAAGCGTATCTCAAGGGCGATCCGTCGCTCTCGCCGTACTACTCGTGGTACGAGTGGACGGGGAACTCGTCAAATCCTTACAACGGGTGGTTCTCCATTGACACGCTGCCTCTGACGAACACGTCCAATCCCGCGTACCAACAGTTCGTCTACGCGGGCGACGATTCGGTGGCGCGGTATTGGCTGCGCGAAGGTGCGGACGGATGGCGCCTCGACTCCGCGGACAACAGCAACTTCAACCCCGCCTGGTGGAGCGGATTTCGCCGCGCGGTCAAATCCATCGATCCCGACGCGGCCATCGTGGGCGAGATCTGGAACAACGCGACGAACGACAACGGCGTGGACTGGCTGACGGGATCGACCTTCGACAGCGTCATGAACTACCAGTTTAGAAACGCCGTGATCGACTTCTTCCGCGGCACGTACAACGACGGAAACGTCCAGCATCACGCGGTGGACGCTCAAGGGTTCAACCAAGAGCTGATGCGCCTGTACAGCGAGTATCCGCTTCCGTCGTTCTACGCCATGATGAACCTGGTCGATTCGCAGGACACGATGCGCATCCTGACCATCCTCGAGAACGCGCCCGAGCCTGGAAGCCTCTCGGCGCTCCAGCAGGACGAGTACCAACCATCGCCTGCGGATGAGGAGCTCGGCATCGAAAGGCTGAAGCTCGTCTCCGATTTCCAGTTTGCGTTCCCGGGCGATCCGACCGTGTTCTACGGCGATGAAGCCGGTCTCACCGGCTACTCAGATCCGCTCAATCGGCGCACGTATCCCTGGGATCACCAAAACCTCGAGCTTTTGAACCATTACCGCAAACTGGGCGCCATCCGCGACGCCAATCCAGTGCTGCAGACGGGGGACTTTCAACCTTTGTATGCTCAGGGGATGGTGTATGCGTTTGCGCGGACGATTCGCGACGGACACGACGTGTTCGGGAAGCCTGCGGACAATGCGACGGCCATCGTGGCGCTCAACAACGAGAACCAGGCGACGACCGTCACCCTGCCGGTGTCGAGCTGGATTCCGGACGGGACCGAGATGCTCGACGAGCTCACCGACCAGTGGTACACCGTGCAAAACGGCACCCTAACCGTTCAACTCGGGCCTTACCAGGGCGCCATCCTCGTCACGCCATCCTCTGCGCCCGTCGCGTACCTGCAGGAAGACGGCTCGCAGAACGAATTGGCGTGGACCCCCGTGCAAGGCGCGACAGGTTATCGCGTGTGGCGGCAAAACCCAGACGGCCATTGGGTTCCTGACGGACCGCTTTTGCCATCGACGGTTCTCAGCCTGCCCGTTGAACGCGGGGCGACGGCGCAGATGTTTGTCGTGCAAGCCGTGACGTCACCGGGCGACGCAGGGTCTGCCGGCATGTCCGCCTCGAGCGGATTTTCGCTCCCCGTCGACGTCCCGGCGCTACGCCTCAGCCCGCCTCAAGTGGCCGGCCGAGTGGCGGGAGACCACGTTGTGTTGTCGATCACGCCTGTGGTCGGCGCGACCCAGTACGTCGTCTACGAGGAGCAACCGGACGGATCTTACGAACCGGTCGCAGAGGTTCCTGCAGGGCCGAATGGGCAGGCGCAAGCAGATTCGGCAGGCGGTTCAGGCGCGCCGCACGGCGTCGTCCGCGTTCAGCTGTCCGCGCCCGACCCGGGAACTTCGCTGACCTTCAGGGTCGCTGCGCAAAACGACGATGGGCAGGCGGTGTCTGACCCGTTGACGGTGACGCTCGCGGGGAATCGCGTGATGCAAACGATGTCTGCGAGAAAACTTCCCTAAACTCTTGATCGCAAATAGATGAAAGCGTTATACTGATCGCGCAAACGTTTGCGCAATGAACACACAGAGGGGGTTATGATGGTGGCACGACGGAGGATGATGGTTTCGACGGGTCTCGCGGCGCTTGTCTTGGCGGGAGGAGCCGTGGTGGGCTGCGGCACGTCGGGGAATGGGCAGAGCGCCTCGCAAGCGGCATCGTCCAGTGCAAAGGGTGAAGCGAGCGCGATTCCGAAGGGGCAAACCATCACGGTCTGGTCTTGGCAAACCGGCCCTGAACTGCAGGACGTAAAGCAGATTGCGGCGCAGTGGGCGAAAGCGCACGGTGACAAGGTCATTGTGGTCGACCAGAGCTCAAATCCAAAGGGCTTCCAGTTCTACGCGACGGCTGCGCGCACCGGCAAGGGCCCCGATGTCGTGTTCGGCATGCCGCACGACAACAACGGCGTCTTTGCTGAGGAAGGCCTCATGTCCCCGGTGCCGGCCGGCGTGATCAACACGAGCCTGTACGCGCCCAACACCATTGACGCGGTCAAGGTGAATGGGACCATCTACTCGGTGCCTGTGTCTGTGCAGGTGGCGGCCGTCTACTACAACAAGAAGCTCGTGCCGCAGCCTCCCACCACGTGGGCACAATTCGCCAAGGATGCGACGGCGCACGGATTCATGTATGACCAGGCCAACCTCTACTTCGACTACGCGCTGATCGGCGGGTATGGCGGATACGTGTTCAAAGACACGAATGGCACGCTTGATCCGAACAACATCGGGCTGGATACACCCGGCGCCGTTCAGGCTTACACGCTCATGCGCGACATGGTGGCGAAATACCACTGGATGACGCCGAGCACGAACGGCTCCATCGCGAAGGCGGAGTTCTTGGCAGGCAAAATCGGCATGTACGTCAGTGGGCCGTGGGACACGGCGGATATCGAGAAGGCGAAGATCGACTTCGGCGTGACGCCGTGGCCGACGCTTCCCAACGGCAAACATGCCACGCCCTTTTTGGGCGTGATCACAGCGTTCGTCAACAAGGAGTCGAAGACGCAAGCGGCCGACTGGAGCCTTGTTCAAGCGCTGACGAGCGCCCAGGCGCAGGAGATGTACTTCCGCGATTCGCAACAGATCCCGGCGCTCCTGTCCGTGCAAAAGTCGGCGCCCGTGCAGTCGAGCCCGACCTTCAAGGCGTTTGTGGAACAGCTGCGCTACGCGGTGCCGATGCCCAACATCCCGCAGATGCAGGCCGTGTGGCAGGCCATGAGCATCCTGCAGAACATCATTGGGGGCAAGGTCTCGCCGGAGCAAGGCGGCAAGGACTTCGTCCAGAACGTGCAGAAAGGCATCATGGCGCAGGGATCCTGAACCCGGCAGGGTTTGTGAAGGGGCCGGCCTGTGGCTGGCTCCTTTCCTTACTAGGGGGTAAGCGTATGGCAACAGCCGTGGAGATGAGCATGTCTCGCCGCGCGGCGCGCACCAAGCGCCGGATCGACTGGGTCGCATATGGATACCTGACACCCGCGCTCGTCACCATCTGCGTGCTGAGCATCTTGCCCATCTTGTACACAATTTACATTTCATTCACAGACTTTAATCAGATGCACTTCTTGTCGTATCAATTTGTCGGCTTCAAAAACTACGAGGAACTGCTCAACCCGCACGATCCTCTGTCCAACCTGTTCTTGCCGACGTTCGTCTGGACCTTGGTGTACGCGCTTTGCACGACGGTGCTCGCGTATCTCGCCGGCCTCGTTCTCGCCGTGCTCCTGAACAACAAGCACATGCGCGAGCGCACACTCTATCGCACGCTGCTCATCGTCCCATGGGCCGTGCCCAACCTGATCTCGATGTTGGCGTGGCAGGGGCTGCTCAACGACCAGTACGGCCAGATCAACGCGCTTTTGCACGGCGTCTTTGGCCTGCCGCGCATTCCTTGGTTGACCAGCGCGCTGTGGGCTCGCGTCGCGGTGATCATGGTCAACGTGTGGGCCGGCTTCCCTTATATGATGACGGTCTGCCTCGGGGCCCTGCAGTCGATCCCGACCGATCAGTACGAGGCGGCCGAGATCGACGGGGCCAACTGGTGGCAACAGTTCCGATACGTGACCATGCCGTCCGTGTGGAGGATCTCACTGCCGCTCTTGATACCGTCTTTCTCTTTCAACTTCAATAACTTCAACGCATCCTACCTGCTGACGGGCGGCGGACCACCCAATTCCAACAACCCGTTTTTGGGACAGACGGACATCCTGGCGACGGCGGCCTACAAGATGACACTCACCTTCAATCGGTACGATCTCGGCGCCACCATTTCCGTGCTGCTGTTTATCCTCGTCGCCTTCATCAGTTGGCTGCAAATGCGTTACACGGGTGCGTTCAAGGAGGTGGATGCGTGATGTCCGTGGCTCACGAAAGCATGGCCGCCTCTGCGCGCCGATCCCGCCCCGCCCGGGCCGTCAAAAAGTCGATGCAGCCCGGCGAACGGGTGGCGCTCTGGGTATCGCGGGTCGTCATCTGGTGCGTGATCGTCATGGTGCTGTTGCCCATGTGGTTCGTCGTGATCGCGTCGTTCAACCCGTCCAACTCGTACATCTCGTTTTCCCTGTTTCCGTCCAACGCGTCGTTCGCCAACTACCGGGCCCTGTTCCAAGGCGGCCAATTCTGGATCTGGGTCCGCAACAGCCTGCTCGTCGGCGTCGTCGTGGCCGTCGTTCAGTCGCTCATCACGGCGATGTCGGCCTTCGCCTTCGCCAAGCTGCGATTCTACGGTCGCAAGTACGGCCTCATGGCGCTGTTGTTGCTGCAGATGTTCCCGAACATCCTCGCGATCGCGGCGTTCTACACCGCGCTCGCCAAGCTGAACATGATCGACATGCTCAGCTCGTACATGCTTGTCATGCTCGGGACGAGCGCGTTCAACATCTGGCTGTTGAAAGGGTACATGGACTCTATTCCGAAGGAATTGGATGAGGCGGCGGTCATCGACGGCACGAGCACGTGGCAGCGATTCATCCACGTCACGCTGCCCTTGGCCACGCCCATGATGGTCGTGATCTTCTTTCTCACGCTCGTCGGGATCTTCAGCGAATACATGTTCGCAGGCACCATCCTGCAGTCCCCATGGAATTACACATTGGGCGTCGGGATGTACAATTTGATCAGCGGACAATTCGCGAAGAACTGGGGAGAATTCGCTGCAGCCGCTCTGCTGTCGGCCGTGCCCCTCGCCATCGTGTTTGCCTTCGCTCAGCGCTATTTGACGAAGGGGTTGGTGGCGGGATCGGTCAAAGGCTGACGTCGTTTGGAAGGGGGGAACGTGGTGGCCACCATCAAGGACGTTGCGCGACTGGCCAAGGTGTCTCCATCCACCGTGTCCCGCGTGCTCGCCAACTCGCCGCGGATTTCAGAAGAGACCAAGCGCAAGGTGCGCGCCGCGCTCGAGCAACTGAACTACCATCCCAACGCCTTTGCGCGCGGGCTCGTGACCAATTCAACCGGCGCCATCGGCATCTTGATCCCGCCCTCCGCCGAGGAGTTTTTTGTCAACCCCTTTTTCGCCGAGTGGATGGCGGGCGTGGCCGAGGTCGCTCGCCAGCGCGGCGTCGATACCGTGCTGTCCACTTCCGCCCGCAGCGAGGTCGAGACGCTCGATCACATGGTGCGCGGCCGGCGCGTGGACGGCGTCCTGCTCATCGGCGCGCGGCGGGGCGATCCCGTCCTGCAGGAAGTGGTGAAACTCGGCTGTCCAGCGGTCCTGCTCGGGCGACCGGCGGACGCCACGGCCATCAGCTGGGTGAACAATGACAACCGCCGAGCGGCCTACGACGCGACCGTCCACCTCCTGAAGCTCGGGCATCGCCGCATCGGCTTTCTCGGCGGCGCCTCGGATCTCGTCGTCACCATCGATCGCGTTTCGGGCTACCGCCAGGCTCTCCTCGACTACGGCGTGGAGCCCGATCCTAGGCTCGAGGTATCGAGTTTTTTCCTTGAGCAAGGGGGCTATCTCGGAATGATGCGCCTGCTCGCCATTCCGGATCGGCCGACCGCCGTGCTGTGTGCGGACGACGTGCTCGCCTTCGGCGGCATGCGCGCGGCGCACGAACTTGGCTTCGACGTGCCGGGCGATCTCGCCATTGTCGGGTTCAACGACATTCGCCTCGCGGAGCTTGCCCATCCGGCGCTCACCAGCGTGCGCGTCCACATGCACGAGCTCGGGGTGCGCTCCGCACTGCTTTTGCTCGAGGAGATCGAACGGGGCAAGCCCCTCCATCGGCAGGTGGTCGTCGGCCACGAGCTTGTGGTTCGGTACTCGTGTGGCGCCAAGCCAATGGGATCACTCGCGCTCTCATGAAACGGGGGACAGGTCTGTGACGCTCGTATGGCAACACCGCTTTGGCTCGGATGTGTACCCGCTCGATGAGCGGACACTCGCGCTCGTGATGCGCATCGCGCGGTGTGCGCACGCGCGCGCTGTGCGCGTGCACGTCGCCGACAGGTATGAGCCGGCATTTCAGGCTGTGCATGCGATGGAGACTTGCGGAACGGACGGAACGTGGGACGTTTTCGCCTGCGACGTCGCTGTGCCGACGCGACGCCTCCAATACGCATTTGAGGTCCAGCTCGCTTCGGGCCACACGGCCTACGTCGGCGAGACGGGCACTGCGTCGAGCCTTCAGGAGGTTCGGCCCTTTCACTACCCGTACATTCATGCGTCCCGCGTGCTGACCGTGCCTGACTGGGCGGCGCAGAGTGTCGCCTATCAGATTTTCCCGGACCGGTTCGCCATCGGCGGCCGCCCACTGGTCGAACCCTCCGATCCCTGGCATGCGCGTCCGACCCCGACGAGCGTTTTCGGAGGCAACCTGCGCGGCATCACGGAAAAGCTGCCGTATCTTCGCGATCTCGGCGTGAATCTCGTCTACCTGACGCCCATTTTCCAGGCGCCGTCGAATCACAAGTACGACACGGAGGATTACTTCGCCATCGACCCAGCTTTCGGTACCTTCGACGACCTGCAGGCCCTTGTGCAAACGGCGCACCTCCTTGGCATTCGCATCGTCCTCGACGCCGTGTTCAATCACGCGGGTTTCAACTTCGCGCCGTTTCAGGACGTCGTGCGTCGCGGCCGCGCGTCCCCGTACGCCTCGTGGTTCTTCCTACACGGAGACCGAGTGGATGTCCAACAGGTCAACTACGAGACGTTTGCCACCAGGCTGCGCGAAATGCCCAAGCTCAACCTGGCGGAGCCGGCCGCAGCGGAGTACTTCCTGCAGGTCGCACGCCACTATGTGCTCGAGTGCGACATCGACGGCTGGCGCTTCGACGTCGCCAACGAGATCGATCCGTCCTTTTGGCCCCGGCTTCGCGCCGAGCTCCGCGCCATCAAGCCGGACATCCTGCTCATCGGGGAAATCTGGCACGACAGCTTGCCGTGGCTCATGGGATACGCCTTCGACGGCGTCATGAACTATCCCCTTCGGGACCTCATCCTGCGCTATGCCATCGACGAGTCGCTGGACGAGGCAGGCTTCGCACAAGCTTGGGTGCGCCTGTTCCTGCAGTATCCTCGGCCCGCGTGGCGCGCGATGTGGAACTTGCTTGGCAGCCACGATACAGAGCGGATCCTGACGCGCGCGCAAGGGGATGTCTCGAAGGTCGGCCTGGCGCTCGCGCTGACCTTCACGCTTCCCGGGATTCCCATGGTGTACTACGGCGACGAGATCGGCATGGAAGGCGAGGGAGACCCGGACTGCCGAAGGGGGATGGTGTGGGATGAAGGCGCATGGCATCGCGACTTGCGAGACGCGGTGCGCCGGTTGGCTCGCCTGAAGGCTTCGCACGCCGCGCTTGCGGCGGAAAGGACGGTCATTCTGCGCGCGGAACCAGGTGTGCTCCATTACGTTCGCGGCACGCCGCAGGGCCCGCAGATTCACGTCGCCATCTGCGCGGGAGAAAACACGGTGCCGCACGAGGGGGCGCCGCTCTTCGCTTGGGCGTCGACGTCACGGGCATCGGGTGACGCGCGAAGACTCGTCATTTGGGAAAGCGATAGATAGGGGTGTGGAGATGATTCACGAACAGACCGATTTTGCAACCAGTGAGGCCATCCGCCCCGATGCTTCTGTTCCGCCGCCGGCGGACTGGATGTATCTCGGGAAACCGGTTGCCTTCGAGGCAACCTCATGCGCGGCCACCGTGGCACACGAGGCCAAGGTGTCCCTCGGGGTGATGGCCATCGACGCGGAGGTCCTGCGCGTGGCCATCCTCGGGCCCACAGGCGATTGGCCCAAGAGCACGCCGGCCATCGTCGAGGACGTGTCGAGTGGTCTGCCCTGGCGGCTGGAACGGGGCGATCGCGCCGCAGCGCTCGTCTCCGAAGCCGGCTGGCGCGTCGAGATCGACCAGGTCGACGGGACGTGGTGCGTGGCGCACCGCGACCTCGCCTCGAAGCTCGCAGGGCTCACGTGGTACCGCGCCAAGCGCGGCGGTGCGTGCACCTTCCGATCGGCGGAAGACGCGCGCTTTTACGGGCTCGGCGAAAAGCCAGGGCCGCTGGACAAGCGGAACGAGGCGTACACGATGTGGAATTCTGACGTCTACGCGCCGCACGTGCCGGAAATGGAAGCCCTCTACCTGTCGGTGCCATTCGTCATCCGGCTCGAGCAGCAACAGGTCATCGGCATCTTTGTCGACAATCCCGGGCGCTCGCGCTTCGACTTTCGATCGCGTCACCCGGATGTCGAGATCGCCACAGAGCGCGGCGGCCTGGACGTCTACTTCATCTTCGCTCGGTCGCTGAAGGACGCCATTCGCCGGTACACCGCGCTGACGGGGCGGATGCCCCTGCCTCCGAGGTGGGCGCTGGGTTACCACCAGTCGCGGTATTCCTACGAGACCCAGAGCGAAGTGGTCTCCGTGGCGCAGACCTTTCGGCACCGCGACATCCCGCTCGACGCCCTGTACCTCGATATCCACTACATGGACGGGTTCCGCGTCTTCACGTTCGACGACAGGCGATTTCCCGATCCGGCCGGCATGTGCCGAGAACTTCAATCCCTAGGCGTCCATGTGGTCCCCATTGTCGATCCGGGCGTCAAGCAGGACCCCGAATACCCGGTGTATCGCGAGGGGCTCGCTCAGGACCGCTTTTGCAAGACGGCCGAAGGCCAAGTCTACCTCGGCGAGGTCTGGCCGGGCATGAGCGCCTTTCCAGACTTCTTTGCGCCAGCGGTGCGCACATGGTGGGGAGACTGGCACCGCGTGTTCACGCATGCCGGGATCGAAGGCATTTGGAACGATATGAACGAGCCCGCGGTGTTCAACGAGACGAAGACCATGGACGTCGGCGTCCTCCACCGCGACGGCGACGAGATGCGCACGCACGGCGAGGTGCACAATCTCTATGGGTTCTGGATGGCAGCGGCCACGTATGAGGGGCTCAAGGAACAGCTGCAGGGCAGGCGGCCGTTTGTCCTCACGCGGGCGGGATACAGCGGCATTCAGCGCTATGCGGCCGTCTGGACGGGCGACAACCGCAGCTTTTGGGAACACATGGCCATGGCCATTCCCATGGTTCTGAACATGGGCATGTCGGGCATCGCGTTTGGCGGGCCGGATGTCGGCGGATTTGCGCATCATGCGTCGGGGGAGCTTCTCGCGCGCTGGACGCAGATGGGGGCCTTCTTTCCCTTCTTCCGCAACCATAGTGCCATGGGAACGCATCGCCAGGAGCCGTGGTCGTTTGGTCCAAAATTTGAAGCCATCATTCGGCAGGCGATTCGCAGGCGCTATCGATTCTTGCCCTACCTCTACACGCTCTTTCGCGAGGCGCACGAGACAGGGCTGCCCGTCATGCGGCCGCTGGTCCTCGAGTATCCGGACGATCCGGCCACGTACAACCTGGACGACGAGTTTCTCGTTGGGACCGATCTCCTTGTGGCACCTGTGCTCAAGCCGGACTTCACCTGCCGCGCGGTGTATCTGCCTGAGGGCGAGTGGATTGATTATGACACCCACGCGCGGTATCGCGGCGGCCAGCACGTGCTCGTCGAGGCGCCGCTCGAGCGGATTCCCGTCTTCGTCCGCGCGGGAAGCGCCATTCCGGTCAACCTCGCGGAGGTACCGGGGGAGACGAAACTCGCCTGGGAAATCTACCTGGGCGCTGACGGGCAGGCGATCGGTCGACTATATCAGGACGACGGCGAGACGTTCGCCTATGAGGACGGCGCCTACTGCGATCGCCAATTGCGCGCGGTCGACACCGGGGACGGGATATGTGTCGAATGCACCCTGGTCTACGGCTCGGGAGAAGGGGGAAGCACGGAGAGCGAAATTCGGATCTTGACGGCCGACGGCGCAGAAAAACGGGCGTCCGCCGAGGGCATTTCGTTCGCCGTGAAGGTGCGGTAAGAGGGTGCATTGAAGTTGGCGTTGTAGTTGGCGCTGAAGTTGGCACTGCAGGCTCGTTCATGGCTTGCGAGGCGTACCCGATGCGCGC
This sequence comes from Alicyclobacillus vulcanalis, assembly GCF_900156755.1. Taxonomy (GTDB): domain Bacteria; phylum Bacillota; class Bacilli; order Alicyclobacillales; family Alicyclobacillaceae; genus Alicyclobacillus; species Alicyclobacillus vulcanalis. The sequence continues at coordinate 171,427 of NZ_FTOO01000003.1, read as the reverse complement.
GTCCACGCGCTGAGGTGAGCCGACGTCTGCACCCAGGGCCGGGCTCGGGCGAATGTCCCCGTCCGGCCCGCGGCCCAGGCGATGGGTCCGCCCTCCGGCCCGCGGCCCGCTCACCTGGAAGCTGCCGACTCCCATGCGACGGTTTTATTCTTGCCCGTCTGCTTCGCCCGGTACAGACACTGGTCCGCCCGTTCGAAGAGCGCGTCTCTCGCTTCGCCAGGGTGGTACGTCGACAGCCCAATGCTCACCGTCGCGCGACTGCCCTCAAGCTCCACGTGATGCAGGTTCGCAATATACTCCCGGATTTTCTCCATATTCTGAACGGCCTCGTCGTGCGTCACTTCGGGAATGATGACGGCGAATTCCTCACCCCCGTACCGAGCCAAAAAGTCTCCCGCGGCCAGATGTTGCTGGATGGCCTGGGCCGTGCGGCGAAGAATTTCGTCTCCAATCAGATGGCCGTACTGATCATTGATTTGCTTGAAATTGTCAATGTCGATCACGGCGAGGTGCAGCGGGGTGTTCGTCTCTTCGCTGATTTGAAGCGCAAAATCAAGGTACTCATCGAACGACTTGCGGTTGTAAAGGCCGGTCAGGGCGTCGGTCTTCGCCTCTTTTTCAGACAGAATCTGCCGAACCCAAAGTTCGGTCTGCGTCCGCGTCTGCACCCGCAGCTCGTTCCAGATGCGCAACCCAAAGCGGAGAATGACGTGAGAGGCCGATGCCACCCACGCCAAGATGAGCGTCCACATGGCCAGGTGGCAAAGCGCGCTTAAGATCACGTTCGGACTTGTCACGCCTGAAATCTGCGCCATCGTCAGCGCGAGCTCTGCCGCCCAAGCCGCCGCGCCCGCGACCCACACCTTCTCGACCCGAAGGTGCAGAATGGAGGTCATCACCGGCAACAACAGGGAGGCCCGGACCGCGTCCACGTTCGGATACGCGGCAATCGCCACGAGCGCGAGCAGCGTTCCGGCGACGATCAGCGTATTCTCCCGGACGTGCGGGTATTTCCGCACCATCCATTCGGCGCCCGCCTGAATCAGCACGACGGCGAGGGGAGCCACCAACCAGGCCCGCAAGGCGAGCGGCAGCAAGTGAGCCCGATGCAGCCACCACTCGCCCGGCGCAAACAGGAGGTCTCCCACCAGAAATAAACCCACGAACATCCGATGAATTTGTATCGCGCGCTGAGCCCCATTGCGGAGCTCGCGAACTTCTTCAGGCAGAGACACGGTCATCACCAATGTCCATCTTCGACAAGAGGCCCCAAGATCCTGCTTTCCATCGACATACACCCCGGCGACATGCCGCCTGGCGTCATGCCCGCGTCAGGCTGAAGTCCGCGATGATGCGCCCCACTTCGCGCCCCTGGGTGTTGACCACAGCCGGTTCCACATAGGGCGCGAGCGCATCCAACTCCGCAGCCGTCAACGACCCAAGCTGTTCCAGCGCCTTCAGGGCCACCGGCGGGATCGCGCGCGCGTTGCCGTCCAGGATCTTCACCACCATGGCGAGGCGCTCTTTGGTGTCGATCACGGCCAAAAATCCCTCAGCGCCGCCCTTCGCCACCATGCGCCCGCGCGTGGCCCGCATCAAATCCGTGTCAAACCGATCCCGGCTGCCTCCCACGAGTTCCGGGTGTTCCCCCATCGCCGTGCGAATGCGCCGCATCGCCGGGGCGTGGGGGCCATCCTCGGCCACAAACGTCGAAAACGCGCGCGCCCAGTTCCTCAGAGGCAGCGCGTGCACCGGCACCCCGCAGCCGTCCACGCCGACGCGAATCGCCGCTTTGTCCACGCCCGCCAGTTCGCTGAGCGTCGATAAGATCGCCTGCTGCAGAGGGTGGTCCAGCTCCGCGTAGGTCGCCGGATCTGCTCCGGTGGCGCGGCAGTACGCGAGCATACCCGCGTGTTTGCCCGAACAATTGTTGTGGATGGCGGAGAGCGTCTCTCCGCGCCGCACCAGCGCCTCGTACGCCTCCCGGCTGTGCGGCATGTGCACGCCGCACACCAGGTGGCGCGGCTCGAGACCTATCCGCTCGAGAATCTCGCTCGCCTTCTCGACATGCATCGGTTCGCTGCTGTGCGAGGCACACATGATGGCGAGGTGGCTGTCGTCCAGGCCAAACGCCTCGAGCGCTCCCGATTCCACCACGGGAATGGCCTGAATCGGCTTGCAGGAACTGCGGGCGAACGTGAAGAAGTCGAGATCGCCGACATGCGCGACCACTTCGCCTGCCTCATTCGCCACGGCAATCGCGCCCGCGTGCCAGCTTTCGTCGACGGCACCGCGGGTGACACGGACAAATGGCTTCATGCACGGTCTTCCTTTCCGCGTGACACCTTTCTGCACGAAGAGTGTATCACAGGATCAGGCGGGGAAGCGGCGGTCTTTACGCTCTGGCCGACTTCCGACAAGATGGAGATGACTGCGACGTTTGACTTGTGAGGGGGAATGGCAGTTGGCACCTGTTCAGCGCGTCACCCTGATCGGGCTCGGCGCCATCGGCGCGAGCTACGGCGAGCGGCTCCTCGCCGCGCCGGACGTGGAGCTCCGGGTGCTGGTCGATGAAGAGCGGAAGCGGCGGTACGAGGCCTCTGGCATCCGCGTCAATGGGCGTCCCGTCCCATTTCCGCTGCACGTGCCTGCGGACCGCGCGGAGCCTGCGGACCTCGTGCTGTTTTGCGTGAAGTACGACGATCTCGCCCGCGCCATCGAGATGGTGCGAGGCCACGTCGGCCCGCGCACCGCCTTCATGTCGCTCCTGAACGGCATCGCGAGCGAGGACGACATCCAGGCGGCGTTTCCCCATCACGCGGTGCTCCACGCCATCAGCGTGGCCATCGATGCTGTGCGCGTGGGGCGCGACATCTCGTATTCCACGCTAGGCTACATCTCGTTCGGCGACGCGACGGGACGCCACCAAGACGCGGTACGGGCGGTGGGGCAGATCTTCGATCGGGCGGGAATTCGCTACGAGATTCCGGAGGACATCCTGCGCACCGTGTGGTGGAAGTTTATGATCAACGTCGGCGTCAACCAAGCCTCGGCGATTTTGCGCGCGCCCTACGGCGTGTTTCAGCAGTCCGCCGATGCGCGCGAGGTCATGCGCCTGGCGATGCGCGAGGTGGTGGCCATCGCCCAAAAGCGCGGCATTGCGCTCACCGAGGACGACGTGGTGGGTTTCGACCAAATTCTCTGCGCCATGTCGCCGGAGGGCAAGACGTCCATGCTCCAGGATGTCGAGGCCGGCCGGCCTACCGAGGTCGAGCAGTTTGCAGGCAAGGTGATTCAACTCGGTGCCGATCTCGGCGTGCCGACGCCCGTCAACCAGCTCTTGTACCACGCCATTCACGCTCTTGCGCCCCGCGAGGCCGTCTCGTCCGCGTTCTCCAACGTTTAAAGCGCGGCGGCTGAAAACGCAGCGCCGCGGGCGCGCGAGGTACGCACGTCCGCGGCGCAGCCGCGCCATCATTGGAGCTTGTAGTCTTCCGGCGTCTTCAACGCGCCGGCAAGGGCTTGCTCGATGTCCCAGCGAATCGCGTCGTCGATGCCCGATTTGCGGTTTCTGTAGAACTTGCGGCCCAAGGTGTAGATTTCCTGTCGCAACGCCTCGTCGTCCGGGTGATGCGGCAACTCTTTCAGGAGACGGTAATAGCGGTCTTCGACTGAATCCTGCCTGCGGATATAGAGATACAGATAATAACATCCACCGAGCACAATCACGGCGGAGATCAGCCAGTAGACAAACTTCATCTCCCACTGCGCCTCCTCGCGCGAAGGATCCTGTTCTATGACCTAGTTTACCTCGTTTCACGCCGGCGGATCCCGTCTTCCTGCGCATGTTCGGACAAACGACACACTCACGCGGAAAGCGGCGAGGCGGTGACGGTGACAAGCGTGCCGATGTGCGTATAGGAGAACACCGTTTTGGCCGCGGCATACGGCAGTTCCACGCAACCGAGGCTCTGGGGAAAGCCGTACTTTGCCCGCAGGAAACCGTGGACCGCGCAACCTTTGTAGAAGTAGCTCACCCATGGAACGCCGGGATCGTCGTAGGGCGTGCCGTCCGGATCCTTGCCCTTCATTTCCTGCGACGTGTACTGCACGTAGACGCCGTACGTGCCATACGGCGTGGGTGACTGCGCGATGCCTGTGTTGCACAGCGATTTGAGGACAAGCTGGCCATTCACCCAGAGTTCGAGCGTCTCGGGCAACGACGTGGTCACCAGGATGTAGCTGTAGGGCGCCTTTTCTGCCGTCTCATTGCCGGCGAGGGCCTGCGCCAGCGCATGAATGACGTCCGGCCCGGCAATGCCATCCACGCCCAGGTGATGTTGTGCTTCAAACGCCATGACGGCGCCCTCCGTGATCGGCGTGTCTTCGTCGGCGGACCAGAGCGCCACCCACGAGCTTGGCGCGTGATACAGAAGTTGAAACGAGCCTGGGATGGGCACGAGCGTCTGATGCTCGGCGCTCGCCGCGAGTGCGAGCCGCACCTGACGGGTGGACGTCTGCGCCGCGGGAGAGAAGACGGCGGGCAAATAGCCGAGCACGGCCAAGGCTTCGTTTAACCACCGGGCCGCTTCGCCCGTATCGCCGACCCCGACGAGCGGCCCTTGCGGGACTTGGGCAGGCGGTTGCGATGACTTGTGTGTGGGCGCGTGGGTCTGGCTGCTCTCTTTCGAGGGCGGCACTGTGTTTTGCGCCAAGCGCTGAAGGTCCTTCCAGTCCTGATTGAGGTTGCTCCACGCGGATGGCGGAATCGTGGGTTGTGGAAGATCAGCGTCGAGGCTCGTCGCGCCCCACGAGAAGGGAAACGGGCTGAGCCAGACACAGACTGCGAGAGCCAAAGCCATCCATCGAATCCACCGAGTGCGCATGACCATCTCTCCGCCCTCTTCCGGCGACCCCTTGGTGCAGGGGTCGACAGAATCTTCTTCCAACTATACTTTACCTGATTGTAGCGTCACAAGCTGTCGAATGGTGCAGGATCCCTGTGATCATCGTGTATGCTGCCGTGCCCGCAACATGCCGATGATCACAGCCATTCGCACCGCAATCCACCGCTTCGATGGATAGACGGGCGAACAGCTGGTCTTGGTGACGCAGGCGCGGCGGTCCATTTGGAAAATTTGATGTTGATCCGTTCTGTTCCATGCTATAATCCGAGATACCAAGTTTGTGCGGAATGCGGGGGCCATGTGTGTTGCGCGCACTCACGACATTGGCGAGAAGTTTGTTGACCGTCGTCACGGCCGCAGTGTTGTTTGCGTTCAACTTTGAACTGGTCGGCATTGTGGCGTTCCGCTACTTGTACAACCCGCATAGCGCGATGGGGCACGACATTGCGCTCGCGCTCCACATCCTGTTGTCTGCCGTGTTAACGGCTTGGATGTACCGTCAGTTTTTTCACGAGCACCTCTGGCGCGCGTGAAAAAAGGGCAAGCCCCAGGGCTTGCCCTTTTTTCCTGTGCACCGTCAAGAGGCTTTTCAAGAAACTTTGACCACAAGCTTGCCGGTGTTGACGCCGGTGAACAGGCCCAAAAACGCGTCGATGGTTCGGTCGAAGCCCTCAATCACCGTCTCACGCGACTTCAGGCGGCCCTCGTTGAACCAGGTCTGCAGCTTTTGCAGTCCTTCAGGGAAGCGGGACGCGTAGTCTCCGACGATGAACCCTTGCATCTTCGACTTGCGCGTCAGGAGAAGCGGGCCTGGCCGCGGGCCGACGTCGGGCTTGTCGAGGTTGTAGAGGGCAATCTGACCGCAGAGCGAAATGCGTGCGAAGTCGTTGATGCGCTTCAGCACTTCGTCGGACACGGTCCCCCCGACGTTGTCGAAGTACACGTCCACGCCGTCGGGGCAGGCGCGCTTCAAGTCTTCCGCAAACGTGGGCGACTTGTAATTGACGGCCGCGTCGAAGCCGAGCTCCTCCACCAGAAAGCGGATCTTGTCATCCGACCCGGCAATTCCGACGGCCTTGCAGCCCAGGATTTTCGCGATCTGACCCACCACCATACCGACGGCGCCAGCCGCACCGGATATCACCACGGTCTCACCGGGTTTCGGATCGCACACATCGATGAGACCGAAATAAGCGGTCAGACCGGTCATACCGAGCAGCCCGAGTGCGAGCGTCAACGGTTCGGGAGCCGGATCGAGCTTCTGCACCTTGGACCCTGCGACGACAGCGTGCGTCTGCCAGCCGGTCTGGGTGAGCACTTTATCTCCTGGGCGGAGGTGTGCGGCCTTGGACTCTACCACTTCGCACACGGCACCGCCTGTGATAGGCTCGTCGAGGCGATAGGGCGGGACGTACGACTTGACGTCGTTCATGCGCCCGCGCATGTACGGATCGACCGACAGGTAGAGGGTGCGGACGAGCACTTGGCCCTCCTCGAGCGGAGGGAGATCGACGGACTCGAAGCGAAAACAGTCCGTGGTCGGCGTGCCCTGTGGCCGTTTGGCGAGCACGATACGTTGGGCGGTGACAGTCATGAGAACACCTCCGTCGAATGCGATACACCAATCGTTGGGGCACAATACGGATCCCCGGCCTCAGTATACACCACGTGGAGACGGGAGGCGAAAGACCGATGGCGTCGCGCGCACTGGAACTGAAAAATGTTGGGTTCGAAACCGGGGGCCTCTGGCTCATCCGCGGCATCTCCGCCGAGGCCCACGTGGGACAGACCGTGGCCATCATCGGGCCGTCGGGCGCCGGCAAGAGCACGCTCATCTCGCTCATCAATCTCCTGCGCACGCCGACGGAGGGCGAGATCGTCGTCCTTGGGCGTGAGGTGCGCGACTGGCCCGTGCGCGAGCTCAGGCAGCGGGTGGGCATGGTCTTCCAGTCGCCGGTCATCTTTCCCGGAAGTGTCCGGGAGAATGTGATGTTCGGACTGGAGTTGCACCGCCGCCCGGCGCGGGATGTGGCCGAACTTCTCCACATGGTAGACTTGCCCGCTGACCTCGCGGACCATTCCGCAGAGGACCTCTCGGGCGGCCAGAAGAGCCGAGTGGCGCTCGCCCGCACGCTCGCCATGGACCCGGACATTTTGTTGCTGGACGAAGTGACGGCGGCGCTCGACGTGCACGCCAAGCGGGAGGTTGAATCCACGCTTTTGCGGCTCAAGCAAGAACTCCATCAGACCATGCTCTGGGTCACGCACGATCTCGACCAGGCCCGGCGCGTCGCCGATGAGGTCTGGTTTGTCGCCGGAGGTCGCCTGTTGGAGCGCGGCTCGCCCGACGTCTTGTTTGCGGAACCCAAGACGGAGGCGCTGAGGTCGTTTTTGGCGGAAGGGGGGTCGGGATCGTGAGCTATGTGTCGCTTTCCTTCACGGTGCTCTTCGTCGCGCTTTCCATCGCGCTTTCGCTGTGGCTTCGCCTGGGCGTCGAGCGCGATATCATCGTCGCCGCCGTGCGCGCCGCGATCCAGCTCGTGGTCATCGGCTACATTCTCAAGTGGGTCTTCGCCTCCCATCGGCTGATCTTCATCCTGCTCATGGTGGCGCTCATCATCGGCGTTGCGGCCTGGAACGCGCGCGGGCGGGCAAAGGGGATTCCGGGCGCGTTCTGGCGCATTGCGGCAGGGCTCGTCACGACGGAGATTCTCACGCAGGCGGTGCTCGTCGGCTTTGGCGTCATCCCGTTTCAAGCGCGCTACGTGATCACGACGTCCGGCATGATCGTCGGCAACTCGATGGTGGCGGCGGGCCTGCTGATGAACCGCTTGCGGCGCGAGGTGGAGAGCGGCCGCGGCGAGATCATGGCCATCCTGGCGCTCGGCGGATCGCCCAGGCAAGCGATGTATCCGCGGCTCGTGCAGGCCATCCGCGCGGGGATGATCCCGACCATCGACTCGACCAAGACCACGGGGCTGGTCCAGCTCCCAGGCATGATGACCGGCCAGATTATCGCCGGGCAAGATCCCGTGCAGGCCGTGCGCTATCAGCTGATGATCCTCTTCTGCATCCTGGCCGGATCGGCGGTGACGAGCATTGTCATTGGGTTTTTGACGTATCCGACGCTGTTCAACCGGTACCAGCAGCTGAGGGAGGACGTGATCGCGTGAAGCTCGCCATCGTGGGCGCGGGCGTCGCGGGGCTCGCGGCGGCTTTGGCGTGTGCGCGCGCCGGTGTGGCGTATGACCTGGTAGATCGCGCCGAGCAGCCGTTGGAAGGCGGGGTGGCGCTGACGCTGTGGCCGAACGCGCTGCGGGCGCTTGCCGATCTCGGCGTCGATGCGCGCGACCTGGAGGCGTTTGTGCCGGTGGAGGAGGGCGAGATCGTCGACATGCGGGGGCGGACGCTGTATCGCCTGCCGCTCCCGTGGATGAAGGCGCGGTTTGGGTTTTGGCCGGTGTGCGTGCGGCGCTCGATGCTGTTGCGCCGAATGCATGAGGCGGCGGGGGCTCCCCGCGTGGAGCGGCTCACGGTGCGCCGCGCATGGGCGGAGGGTTCCGCGGCGGTGGACTTGGAAACAGAGAATGGCACCCGGCGCTACGACGGCCTCATCCTGGCGGACGGCATCCGCGGCGCGGTGCGTGCGAGCCTCGTCCACGTGCGGCTGCGCCCGGCGCACTACGTCGCGTGGCGCGGCATCGCGCGCGGCCTTTCCGTCGGTCCACGCATGCGCGAGATCTGGGGGCGCGGGTTTCGCTTCGGCTATGCGTCCATGGGCCCGGAGGGGGTCTATTGGTTTCTCACGCTCAACCGCAGCCAACTCGGCTCCGCCGTCGATCCGGCCGCAGCCTGGCGCGCCGCCGTGCAGATGGCATCGCATGCGCCCGCCGAGGTCGCGCGCTTATTGGCGGGCACACCGCCGGAAACGGTGTACGCGCACGACATTCACGATCTCGCCCCGGGCGCGCCACTCGCGCTCGGGAGAATTGCGCTCATCGGCGATACGGCGCACGCCGTGACCCCGAACCTCGGGCTTGGGGGCGGACTGGCGCTGGAAGACGGCGCCGCGCTGATGCGCGCGTTCTCGGTGCACCGTGTCGCGGAGTTGCCTGAGGCGCTCCCGGACGCGCTCGGCACCTACGCGCGAGGCAGGCGGCTGCGCGTGGCGCAGATGGCCTGTGTGACGCGCCTCCTCGGCGATGTGATGCAATGGGAGGGCAAGGCGTCGAGCACGGTGCGCGACGCCGTGTTTCGCGCGATGGCGCCGCTCGGTGAGAAGGTGGCCTGGACGTGGATGATGGGGGGTTAAACCGTTTGGCGGGGGATGTGGGAGCGGACGAGTCACAGCGCGAGCCAAGTATGTTAACCTATATGCATGTAATAGTTAACGAATGGAGCGATGGCCGTGATCGAGTTTGAGACCATGCCGACCTCTTGGTCCTCCCTTGCGTCGCGCGTGCTCCGCGGCGAATCCATCACGCGCAGTGAAGCCCTCGCCATCGTGCGCGCGAGCGACGACGAGTTGCTCGAGCTTCTCGCTGCGGCCTTCCAAATCCGCCGCCACTTCTTCGGCAGGAAGGTCAAGCTGAACATGATCATCAACGCCAAGTCGAAGATGTGTCCGGAAGACTGCGCTTACTGCTCCCAGTCGGCCATCTCGAAGGCGCCCGTCGCGAAGTACCCGCTCGTGTCCAAAGAGGAGATCCTCGCAGGTGCCCGCGAAGCGGAGCGCCGCAAGGCGGGCACCTATTGCATCGTCATCAGCGGGCGGAAGCCGTCGGATCGGGAAATTAAGCGCATCGCGGAAGCCGTGGAGGAGATCCGCGCCACGACTTCGCTGAAAATTTGCTGTTGCCTTGGGCTTTTATCGCCCGAACAGGCGAGACGGCTTGCACAAGCGGGTGTTCACCGCTACAACCACAATTTGAACACGAGCCGGGATCGGTATGGCGACATCTGTACCACCCATACGTACGGCGATCGCGTCCAGACCTTGGAACACGTGAAACAAGCCGGCATGTCGCCGTGCTCCGGCGTCATTTTTGGAATGGGCGAGTCGGACGAAGAGGCGGTGGACGTGGCTTTCGCGCTGAAAGAGCTCGACGCCGATTCCATCCCGTGCAACTTCCTGAATCCCATTCCCGGCACGCCGCTCGAGGGCCTGGAGACGCTTGACCCCCGGCGCTGCCTGAAGCTGCTCTGCATGATGCGCTTCGTCAATCCGTCGAAAGAGATCCGCATCGCAGAGGGGCGCGAGCGCAACCTACGCAGCCTTCAGGTGCTCGGACTCTACCCCGCCAACTCCATTTTTGTCGGCGACTATCTGACGACGCCCGGCCAGGCGCCGACGGAGGACTGGGCGATGATCGAGGACCTGGGCTTTGAGATTGAAACGTGTGCGCTGTGAGGTGTTTGCAGGACTCACGCGAGCCGTTTGGGGCTAAGCGCCTGTTCCCTGCGCGCCCAGGAACGCAGATCGGAGAGCCACTTTGTCGATTTTGCCCGCGCTCGTGAGCGGGAGTTCACGCAGCCAGTGGATGGCGTCTGGCAGCCAAAAGCGCGCCAGCCGCCCGTCCGCGACGGCCTTGGCGAGATGCGTCTCAACCTTTGCCTTGTCGACGCGCTCGTCAGCGGCGATGATGGCAATGGGCCGTTCACCCCAGCGTTCATCTGGCCGACCGATCACCGCTGCCATGCGGACTTCCGGGATCTCCGACAGGATGGCCTCAAGGACGCTCGGAATAATCCATTCGCCCCCACTCTTGATGGCATCCTTGACCCGGTCGACCACTGAAAACGTGCCGTCGGGATGCATGACGGCGAGATCGCCCGTGCGAAACCAGCCGTCCACGTAGGTCCGTTCGGTCGTCATCTCGTCCTCCAGGTAGCCATGCGGCAGCCACGGGCTTTCCACCCACAGTTCGCCGGTCGATTGGCTGTCCGCGGGCAGTTCACGGCCGTCGTCGCCGCGGACGCTCACTCGCACCATGGGGATGGGATTGAGACGGCTCGAGAGGGCCTCGAGGTTCTCCCGCGAACCTGCCGTGTGTGAGCTGACGCTGATGGCTGCGCCAAGCTGGTCTGATCCCCCGTAGATGAGCGAGTAACGAATGCCCGCCTCGTACGCCCTGGATGCAAGCCCCATGGGCAATTGCGATCCGCCGGTTAATACCTTCAGCGTAACAGAGGTCTCGCCGTGGCTGCGCATGGCATCGAGTAGCATGAGGAGTTGGGTCGGCACCATGTTTGACCAGGTAACACCTTCCGAGTGAACGAGGCGAACCTGTTCCAGCGGGGTGGCTTTACCCGGTAAGACCAATTTCAGGCCCAAGTAGGGCGCGAAGATGGGGACGCCCCAGGCGTGAATATGGAAGAACGGAATGAGAGGCATGACTACGTCGCTTGTTCCAAGCTTTGCACCCGTCTCATGCAGTGCGAGGTGGTGCGCAATCTGCAACGGCGCCTGCACGATATCGCGGTGGCGGTAGCGCATCGCCTTTGGGCGTCCGGTGGTGCCCGTCGTGTGAAGCAAAGAATACGGGTCTGTGTCGGTCACGCTCGCCTCAGGCGTAGAACCTGCTTCTTCGTTCGACAGGAGATCTTCGTACAGGAAATCAGCGTGCCCACTCGCCGGATCGTCCTGACCGCTCTGGGTTTCGCCGAGCCACACAACGTGGCGTACCAAAGGTCGCAACACTTCTGCGAGGGGAGCCATGGCGCCGTTTGCAAACAGAATGACATCTCGCCCTTGGCGCACGGTATGCACCAGGTGTTCGGCCGGTAAGCGAAAGTTGAGCGGGTGGGCGATGGCGCCGAGAAGGCTCGCCGCGTACTGTAATTCAAACGCCTGATGGGAGTTCACGTCCAGGATGCCGATCACGTCGCCGCGCCCGATGCCTATTCTCCGCATGGCGCGCGCGGCTTTCACCGTTCGCTCCCATGCCTGCGCGTAGGCCATCCGTACCTCCTCGCTCACCAGCTCCGCCTGGCCGTGGTTCCACGCGGCGTCGAACAGGATTTCATGAATGACGCCCCGGCGCATGTCACATCCACCCCCAGATGGATACATCGTACAAGGCCCACGAAGGGTACTCTTGCCCGCCAATGAAGTGCGTCAGGTACAGATGTCCGAGTTTCTCGTATCGTTCGCCGGCTGTTTCGGCAATTTGGTACAGGCTCGCGGCCTGCGCAACATCGGCCATCATGCGCAAAACGAATTTGGCTCGCCATTCAGCCTCGGTGCGTGGCAGCGTCCGCAAGGCTGCGACCTCCTGGCGCAGCCGCGAGGCGGCATCCGCCCCGCCCGGCGCGTTTGCGCGCGTAATGGGTGATGTGATCCGTTCGATCACGTCGTCCCCATGTCCGAGTTTCATCAAGGTCTCCAGAAAATCCAGGGCCTGAATGTTGCTCGGGCCCTCCCAGATGGGCGTAATGAGGGCTTCGCGGTGCCAGCGGGCGATGCCGTACTCCTCGAGAAAGCCGATCCCGCCAAACAGTTCCATGGCCATCGCCGTGAGGTGGGCGGCGTGATCGGCGGTGCGCGTCTTGGCGAGATGGGTATAGAGGCGCGCAAGATGGTAATTCGCGCTGTAGGGCGGGCGCTCGTGCCACGACCGGTCAAACAGGTCGATGGCTTGGAACGTAAGGGCCAAACCTCCTGCGTGTCGGACGGCGAAGTCGGTGAGGTCGCGCCGAATGAGCGCGTGATCCTGGAGGACGTGTCCGAAACTACGGCGGTGACGCACGCGATGCATGACTTCAAGCAGGGCCTTCTGCGCGATGCCCATGGCACCGGCGGCGTTGGCCAGGCGCGACACGGTGAGGTTTTCGAGCGTGTAGTAGATGCCAAGGTGCGCGTCACCCACGAGGAAGGCTTCGGTTTCGTCAAATTCGACCTCGCCAGACGGCACGGCGCGGGTGGCGCTCTTATCCTTTAGGCGCCGCACGTGAAAGTTGAGGCTTCCGTCCTTCCGAAGCCGGGGAACGAGGAAGAGCGCGAGCCCTTTGGGGCCACTTGGTGCGCCAGCCGGCCTCGCGGTGGTGATGGCGTAATCCGTGAGCCCGGCGCCGCTAGCGAAATACTTCTCGCCCGTGATCCGCCAGGTGTCGCCGTCCGGGCGGGCCGTCGTTTGATTGGCGCCGAGATCGCTCCCGCCATGCACCTCGGTCATCCATGTGGCGCCGAACGCGCGGCCCGAAAGGAGCGCCTCCTTCCAATCCGCAAATTCCGGCGCATACTTGTGAATGGCGTAAGCGACCTGGTTCGTGATGGTGAGCACGCAGTACAGCCCGGGATCGCCGATCAAGTAGCCGTACGCGAAGTGATGGTGCCAGGAGCCACCCTCGTAGGGCGGGCGGTTGATGAAAGCAAGCGCTTTCAAGAGGGCGAGGTGTGACGGGGATAGGCGGACGCGGTCGATCCGGCGGCCGTCGATATCGTGGTGAATGAGGACGGGAGGGGCGTCGTGATCGACGTGGTACACCGTCTCATACACCTCGCGGCCGGCGATGGCGCCGAAGCGCGTGAGGTCGGGCTCGTGAGCTTCGAACTGCGGCCAGAAGTGACGCAGGATGTCCTGAAGGATGACATCTTGCGAGAAGTGGTTGGTCCCGTAGGCGTACGACAAGGCGCGCATCAGCGTTCATCTCCTTTGTGCTGCGATGCTTTGAGTTTTTCTTCGAGCACCTGCTGCAGGCGGGATCGCATGGCGAGAAGATCGTCGCGCAAGGCTTCGAGTTCTGAGAGTTGCAGCTCGACTTGGCGCAGTTTTTCATCGCCGCGGCGGATGACTTCGCGCAGCTGGGTGATCTCCGTCGGATCTGCGTCGTAGAGGGCAAGCATCTCGGCGATTTCGGGCAGGCTGAAGCCCAAGCGGCGCCCGCGCAGGATGAGCTGGATGCGGACCCGGTCCCGCTCGGAGTAGAGGCGGGTGGCGCCTTGGCGCGCCGGCTGGATAAGCCCCATGTCTTCGTAGTGGCGGAGCGTGCGCGGCGTGATGTCAAACATGTCGGCGAGGTCGCGAATCGTGTAGAGGCGGGCGATGGGAGGTCACCTCGCTCACAGTGCGGAGCATTTATAGCAAAACATACAGAAAAATAACGCGAACGTCAATGCCGAGCCCGAGACGTTTCCAGATTCACGGTTGTCTCTCCGATGGCGGCGCAATGTCGGGCCCTGCACGGCGGGGCTGTGGTCATACCATCCCCGCCGCCTCCTGAAGTTCCATGGCGTGCATCAGATTGGCGAAGATCTGCACCGTCGTGACGGCGCCGACGCCTCCAGGCGTCGGGGTGTACGCCTTCGTTTGCTCGGCGGCCTCAGGGGCGAGATCGCCTTGCACATCCCCGTTTTCTGCCTGCGAAATGCCGACATCGACGACGGTGAGGTTCTCGTGCACCATGTCGGGGCCAAGCAGGCCGCCCTTGCCGACGGCGACGATGGCGATCTCGCTGTCGCGCAGGTGGCCGCGCACGTCGCGGGTGTACTCGTGGCAAGCCGCCACGGTTGCGCCTTCCGCGATGAGCAGGTGGAGAAGAGGCATGCCGACCGTCTGGCCGCAGCCGACGAGCGTGACGTCGGCGCCCTTGAGCTCGTAGCCGTAGTGCTTAAGCAGGCGGATGCAGGCGAGCGGCGTCGCGGGGTAGAGAGCGGCTTCGGGCGTCGGCTTGGCAAAGGAGTGGCACGGCGACAGCCCGTCCACATCCTTCAGCGCGTGAATGGCCCCCACGACGCGCTGCACGTCGACGGACGGCGCGAGGGGCATCTCAATCATGATGCCGTGGACGTCGGGATCGCCATTGAGGGCCTCAATTTGCCGGATGATGGATTCTGTGCTGCTGTCTTCCGGCAGTTCGATCACGTCGCAGTGAATGCCGAGCCGTTCGGCGATGCGCTTTTTCTGGTTCGCGTAGACGGACGCGGCGTGATCGTCGTTGGCGAGCAGGGTGACGAGCTTCGGCTGGATGCCGCGCGACTTCCACGATTCAACCGTTTGTCGCACGTCATGCGACAAAGCCCTGGCGACGGGGCGCCCAAGCAAGGGTTTCGGCATGGCGGGATGACCTCCTGGAACTAGCATCGCTTGGAACGTGGGCGTTTAACCGTTTCGCTTCGTCTGGAAATACGCAAACGACCGCCTGGGTACCATGGCCCAGGCGGTCGGCAGTCATCGCTGTGCTCCCTCGTGGTGCTCCACGCTTAGCCGCCAGTCGCACAGCGGAACAGGTATGTTGGTCAGTCGAAAGGGAAGGGGTGATGCTTGGGAGATTTCGCAAGTCTCGCTAGACTCCACTGAGAATATAGCAAGGACCACGCGTGCGCGCAAGCGAGAGGCCGATGACAGTTTCGCGAACAAGCGGTCCCAGACCAACGTGAATGGCCGTGCGGGGGAGGTCAGGCGCGCCGCACAAGGGCGCTTGGCCGGTGGCCCTGGGGCGCATGTGCAGCGACGTCGCGCGAAGGGGCGAGGGTTCGGGCGAAAAACGAAGCGGGGCCCTGCGCTTCCATGCAGGGCCGCCGCGATCGTCGAGGGTCAGGAGGCCGGTGGGCTCGGCTGGTTGGAGCCGTAGGCCACGTTGAAGCCGTCGGTATCCGAGTCGGGTGCGGACGGCACAGACACGACCGCGTTGTTCTGCACCATGTAGCCCGCGTCGGACAGGGTAAAACCTGGGTTGCCGCCGTTTACGGTGCCGGGATCGAACGTGGTCTCGCCGTAGTTGGCGAGCGTGGCGATCCGGCCGCCGATCTCCGGCGCCTCCTGGATCCACTCGGCCGACGAGCCAGGGCCCGAGTACGACTGCGTGGTGGAGAACGTCTCGTTGCGGGTCACGTCCGTCAACGTAATCGTCCAGGTTCCGTTGCCGTTGTTGTGGATGTGCGCGCTCATCCGGTCGCCCGGGGCGATGGTCATGTTCGAGATGACCGTCTCGGGGGCGGGGAGGATTTCCCACCAGGCGTCGTACTGCGCGTGACCGTTGACATAGTCCTGCTCCGTGCCGGTTTGAATGAGATCGCTGTTGTTGAACCCGTCGATGCCGATCCAGCTCGAAGAGTACGTGCTTCTCTTGGATGGGCTCACCGCAGGCACAATCCAACTGCCTGTGATGTCGTTGTACGTGCTGCCGGTCACGGCATATCCCGACCAGTTCGACGCCGACCAACCAAAGTTCTGTGCCTGGACGCTGTTCGGTTTCGGGCTGGTGTTGGGCGAGAGCGCGTGCCGCGGCGCGTGGAAGATGGCGGGCGACGCGTCCAACGTGGATGTGGCGTGGGGCCAGGCGAGAAGTGCCGCGGCTGTCAGGCACGAGGCGGCTGCGATGCCTGACGCTTTCCAGACTGAGGTGCCGTTCATGCACAGATCCCCCTTTTGATTGCGCACATTGCGAAGGGAGCGAGTTTTGCGAAACTCGCTTCACGTATCCATATTCCAAAGAGTGTGGCCAGAATCCTCTGGGCGCACCTTCCACATCGTTCACCAGTTTTCGGGCAGCATCACATCGCAAGCGGCGAAGATGAGGACCCCCGCGATGACACTGGGGATCATGAGCGCGGTGAATCGCACGGCGGGGCGGGGGCTCGCAAGGGTTTGTCTCCACACCATCGCGTACCAGGGAAACAAGAGTGTCAGTGTGACCAATGCCGCAAAATAAAAGTGAATCTCTTCTGGGAGAAGGGGGATCATCAGGCGGTAGTTGGGCTTTGGATGCGACAGCACGTACGCTGCAGTCATGGCGACGAGAGGCGTGGTGGCCGCCGCGAGCTTGGCCGTGAAGTGCGCCATCCCGCTCTTTCGGTACGAAACCAACCAAATTCCGCCCCAGATGGCAGCGTACAGCGCGAACGTGACCGGCCCCGAGAGGATGAAGCTATACGATCCGATGATCAAGATGGATAGGACGGACAGGATGCCGAAGACAAAGTAAAGCGCGAACGTAATGAACCACTGCGCCGCGAAGAACCCAGCCAGAGCCGCCCATGGGGTGCTGCGCCGAGCGGTAGACATGTCCTACCTCCTCAACCACAATCTTAGACCTATGATTGCATAAAAGTTGGGTATGGGCAACCTTGGATTTCGCTCACGGCGCGGGTGTCATGCGAATCGCGTTGGGAGAAAGCATGCTCAAACGGTATGATGGAGCTGGCAAGGTGTCGATCAAGGGGGCAATTTTCATGCAGGAACTTTCCGCGCGCACGCGCCAACTCGCGTTTGCCAGCATGCGCCGATTTGCCGATCTCGTCGCAGACGAGCCGGACGCTATTTTTTTGACCATCGGCCAGCCTCACTTCCCCACGCCCGCGCACATTGCGGAGGCGGCCAAGCGGGCCATCGACGAGGGGTTCACGTCGTACACACCGAACCGCGGCATCTTGCCGCTGCGCGAGGCCGCGTCTGCCTACTACGAGCGGTTCACCGGCTATCGCTACGATCCCGGCAGCGAAGTCCTCGTCACTGTCGGGACCACCCACGCCATCGACATCGCGATGCGGGCGTTGCTCGAACCCGGCGATGAGGTCGTCATTCCTGCGCCCGCGTACCCCGGTTACGAAGGCGCTGTCCGGCTGGCGCACGGGACGCCTGTCTTTGTCGACACGCGATCCACGGGCTTTCTCCTGACGCCGGACGCCCTCCGGGAGGCCATCACGCCGCGCACCAAGCTGCTCATCCTCGCGTCGCCCGCCAATCCGACGGGCAGCGTGTACAGCGAGCAACAGCTCTCGGATCTCGCGTCCGTCTGCGTGGAGCGCGATTTATACGTCCTATCGGACGAAATTTACGCCGAGCTGCAGTTTGCCGGATCACCCGTCAGCATTTCTCAGATGCCGGGGATGCGCGAGCGGACCCTGGTCCTTCATGGCCTGTCGAAGTCCCACAGCATGACCGGGTGGCGCATCGGCTTTGCGTTTGCGCCGGCGCCCATCGCGGCGGAGATGGCCAAGGCGGCGCAGTTTAGCGTGAGCTGTCCGTCGAGCATCAGCCAGATGGCGGCGCTCGAGGCGCTGACGCGGGGGCAAGAGGACAGTCGCCCGATGCGCGAGGCCTACCGCGCAAACCGCGATCTCGCGGTCAGGGCGCTTCGCGACATGCAGGTGCCTGTGGAGGCGCCTTCAGGCGCCTTCTACGTCTTTCCCGCGCTGCCGAAGGCGCTCGGGATGACGTCGGACGCGTTTTGCGAGGCGCTGGCGCGCGAGGCGCACGTGGCGCTCGTGTCGGGCATGTGCTTCACGTCCTACGGAGAAGGTTACGTGCGGATATCGCTCGCGTGTTCGGAGCAGACGTTGCGCGAGGCGCTCGCGAGGATGGCGAACTTTGTCGAGCGACGTCGGCAGCATCGCGCGCCGCATGGCGCATGACGCGATCGAGCGCGCTGCTTTGCGCCCACAGCGGTCTCGGGTACCTTGGCGCCTGGCGCAGCGGGCTGAGCGCCCCGGCGACACGGGGATTCCAACGGCAGGCTCCCCGCATCGCATGAAAAACGCGCGCCTGGCCCACATTATGGGCGAACCCGTCCGCTGGAGGCGATGGCATGCGTACCAAGTCGAGACGTACCCGTGTCGCCGTCGGCGCCGTGCTGTTTGCGCTGATTGCCGCGATTCTGCTTCTGTTTCGAGTTCACCGGTATTTCATCATGCATTGGCTGTGAACCGTCAGCCGTCGTACCTCCGCTCCGCAAAGAACGGAATGAGGACGCGAAGCGCCACGTCGATGCAGCGCTCATCGGGCAGCATCTTGGCGTGATGGAGGCCGTACGGCGTGGCCGCCCCGAGCCAGAACAAAAAGCCCGGGATCTCCCTCAGAAAGTAGCCGAAGTCCTCGCCCGTCATCGCCGGCGGCACCTCTCGCACGTCGGCGAGCCCTGTCTCCTCCACAAACGCCATGAAGAGCCGCGTGAGGCGCTCGTCGTTGTACACCTGATAATAGTTCGCCCCGTAGTCGATCTCGGCCCGACAGTTGAACATGCGCTCAATGCCCGCCACCACGGCCTCGATCCGGTTCTTGAGCCGGGGCATCGTGGCCGCGTTCAGGGCCCGGATGGTGCCCTCGAGGCGCGCCCGCTCCGCGATGATGTTCATCTTCGTGCCCGACTCGAGCCGCCCCACGGTGACGACGGCGCTGTCAAGCGGATCGACGTTTCGCGCCACGATGGTCTGCAAGGCGGTGACCAGGTGCGCGCCGGCCACCACCATGTCGTTTGCACGGTGCGGATATGCGGCGTGTCCGCCCTGGCCGACGAGATCGATGAACAGCTCGGACGTGTTCGCAAAGAGCACGCCGGGCCGTATGCCGATTTCGCCCACGGCCATATCCGGTTGCACGTGCAGCGCGAAGATCATCTCCGGCCGCAGGGCCTGAAACACCTCGCTCGCGAGCATCGGCTGTGCGCCGCCCGGGCCCTCTTCGGCGGGCTGAAAGACGAGGACGAGATCGTCCGGCGGCGGGTTATGGGCGAAGTGCTGCGCGAGGCCAAGCGCGATGGCCATGTGCACGTCATGCCCGCAGGCGTGCATCATGCCCGGATGGCGAGACGCGAACGGCGCGCCCGTCTCCTCCGCCACGGGCAGCCCGTCCATGTCCGCGCGCCAGCCCACGCGCCGCCTTGCGCTGTGCCCCTTCACGAGGGCGATCACGCCCGTCTCCCACGTGCGAATTTGCAGGTGTTCCTGGGGGAGAGCCTGCAGGTACGAGAGCACGGCTTTCTGCGTCTCAAACTCCCGAAACCCAGGCTCGGGGATCTGGTGCAACGCCCGACGAACTTCGTGCACGTCCCACGTCATCACAGGCGCCTCAGTTCTTCCTTGATCTCAATTTTGCTCGCCGCCACGTCCTCAATCCGCTTGATGACTTTGGCCGGCACCCCGGCCACGACGGTGCCCGGCGGGACGTCCTCAATCACCACGGCGCCCGCTGCGACCACCGAGCCCCGGCCGACGCGCACGCCCTCGAGAATCACCGCGTTGGCGCCGACCAGCACGTTGTCCTCGATGACCACGGGCTTGGCGGACGGCGGCTCGATCACGCCTGCCAATACGGCGCCCGCACCGATGTGGCAGTTGGCACCTACCGTCGCGCGCCCGCCGAGCACCGCGCCCATGTCGATCATGGTGCCAGGTCCCACCTCTGCGCCGATGTTGAGGATGGCGCCCATCATAATCACGGCGTTTTCCCCGATTTTCACCTTGTCGCGAATGATGGCGCCCGGCTCGATGCGCGCCGGGATATCTTTCAGATCGAGAAGCGGAATCGCGCTGTTTCGCCGATCCGCCTCGATCTCGAAGTCCTCAATGAGCGCTTGATTCGCCTGCAGAAACGCCTGCACGTCGCTCCACTCGCCGAACACGACGCCCGCCGTGGGGCCTACGAACGGCCTCAGCGCCTCGGGAAACGCGATCTGGTCCAGCTTGCCGCGCAGGTACACTTTCACCGGCGTCTTCTTCTTGCTTTCCGAAATATAGCGAATGATCTCTTCAGCCGTCTGCATATTCCTGATTCCTCTCCACGTGTGAACATTGTGATACGGAATCCACCTGCGGAAGGCCGATTCCCATGGTATGATCCCGTCAGGAGAAAGGGAGGTTGTTCCATGAGCACACACATCGGCGCAAAGCCAGGCGACATTGCCGAGCGCATCCTGCTCCCGGGTGATCCGCTTCGGGCCAAGTATATCGCGAACACCTACCTCGAGGGTAGCGTCTGCTACAACGAGGTGCGCGGGATGTTGGGCTACACCGGCCGCTACAAAGGTGTGCCGGTCTCGGTTCAGGGCACGGGCATGGGTGTCCCGTCCATCAGCATCTACGCGCATGAATTGCTCGCCGACTACGGCGTGAAGACCCTCATCCGCGTCGGCACCTGCGGCGCCATCCGGCCCGACATTCGCGTGCGCGACGTCATTCTCGCGATGAGCGCTTCCACCACGAGCGCGCCGAACCGGCTGCGGTTTGGCCACGTCCAGTACGCGCCAACCGCCGATTTCGAGCTGCTGCAAACCGCATACCAGGTCGCGAAAGAAAAAGGCGCGTCCATCCATGTGGGGTCGGTGATGACAACCGATCTATTTTACGCCGATGGAACGGCGGATTTGGAGCGCTGGGCGAAATTCGGTATGCTAGCGGTGGAGATGGAGAGTGCAGAACTATTCACCCTGGCCGCCCAGTTTGGCGCCCGCGCGTTGTCCGTGCTCACGGTGAGCGATCACGTCCTCACCAGGGAGGAGACGTCTGCGGCCGAGCGGGAGCGGTCGTTTGGCGATATGGTCGAGATCGCTCTGGAGACGGCCATTCGGTTCTGAGCCGCGCCGAGGAGAACACCATCTCCGAATTCCCGCCCGCATACTTGGCCGGTGCAACCGGAACACTGAGTTCGGGCGACAGAAACAGATCTTACGTGTGGAAAAGGAAAGGGTGTTCCTGAATGCAGGTCGGCCTCATTGGTCTCGGAAAGATGGGCCACAACCTGGCGCTCAACATGATGGATCACGGGCATCAGGTGGTGGCGTACGATTTGCACAAAGCGGCGGTCGACGCGGTCGCGAAAGACGGCGCGACGCCGGCCAGCTCTGTTTCCGACCTTGTCTCGAAACTCACCCCACCCCGGATCGTCTGGCTGATGGTGCCGCACGGCAAGCCTGTGGACAACCTGATTGATCAACTGAAGCCGCTGCTTCAATCGGGTGACATCATCATCGAGGGCGGAAATTCCCACTACAAGGACAGCATTCGCCACGCCGAGGATCTGAAGAAACTCGGCATTCACTTCTTCGACGTGGGGACTTCGGGCGGCATGGAGGGTGCGCGCCACGGTGCCTGCTACATGATCGGCGGAGATCCCGAAGTCTTCAAGACCATCGAGCCCCTGTTCCGGGATACGGCCGTGCCCAACGGCTACGTGTACACAGGGCGCGCGGGCAGTGGACATTTCGCGAAAATGGTGCACAACGGCATCGAGTACGGCATGATGGCGGCCATCGGCGAAGGCTTCGAGGTGCTCGAGAAAGGGCCGTTCGACTACAATTTTGCCGAGATCGCCCGCTGTTGGTCGAACGGTTCGGTCATCCGCGGCTGGCTGATGGAGCTCGCGGAGAAGTCGTTCCGTGAAGACCCGCGGCTCGACAAGATCAAGGGCGTCGTGCACGCGTCGGGCGAAGGTCAGTGGACGGTGCAGGAGGCGCTCGAGGTCGAAGCGGCCGTTCCGGTCATTGCCACTTCGGTCATGATGCGGTATCGCTCGATGCAGGACGACTCGTTCAGCGGCAAGGTGCAGGCGGCCCTGCGCAACGAGTTCGGGGGCCATGCGGTCGAGCATGCGTGAGCGGCTGTGAGCGTCGGGGCGGTGGCGTTGTCACCGCCTTTTGCGTGACTCCCTTGTGCATGGAAGGAGGCACAGTGTGCCAAAGCGGGCCACCATCCAGGACGTCGCGCGAGCGGCCGGGGTGTCCGTCACCACGGTGTCGCGCTACTTGAACGGGCGCTATGACTCCATGAGCGAGAAAACGCGAGCGAAGATAGCGGCCGTCATTGCGGAGCTCGGCTACCGTCCGAACGCGCTCGCCAAGGGGCTGAAGGCGCAGCGCACGGAGACCGTCGGCGCCATTGTGGTGAACATGAGCTATCCGTTTTGCGTCGGTTTCCTGCGCGCGTTCTCCCGGACGCTCGGCGCCGCCGGGTACCACCTCATGGTGGCCGAATCCGAGGGCGACGCCAAGCGCGAGCGACAACTGATCGAGTCGTTCGTCGCCAATCGCGTGGAGGCCATCGCGCTGCAGACGAGTGGCGCGAATAACGGTTATCTCGAGGATCTGGCGCGCGACATGCCTGTGGTGTTGGTCGATCGCGCCTTCGCCCTGGACAACGCCTACGCCATCGGAACCAACAACCGCGATGCGTCGCGCGAGATCGCCTGGACGCTGTTCGATCTCGGCTACAAACAGGTGGTGTATCTCACCGAGGACGAGCGCGGCATCCCGACCCGGACGGATCGCCTGAACGGATATCTGGACGCGTGCCGCGTGGCGCTGCGAGAGCCCGTGGTCGTGCGCGTGCGGCGCGGCGACTGGCCGTCGTTCGAGGAGGCGCTCGCGCGTGTGGACGCCTGTGCCCGCAAGGAGCGTACCGCCGTGTACACCGCGAATGGCCTCGTGCTGATGGAATGCTACCGCGCGCTCCGCGCGCTCGGCCACCGCGTGCCGGACGCGCTAGGCATCGCGACCTTTGACCAGCCGGACTGGGCCGATCTCGTCGATCCGCCCATCACCTGCGTTCGCCAGCCGGTGGAGGAAATGGGCGAAGCGGCAGGGCGGATGATCACGGCTCGGTTGCGGGGGGAAGAGGTCGCTTCGACGGTCTTGACCGTGCCTTCGACCGTCGTGATCCATGGATCCACGGGGCGAGGGCAGGAGCCCCATTGACACGCGCTGACTCTGTGCGGCCCGCTGGCCGCAGCACCTCGCTGATTTCAGTTTATACCCAAGTCATCTATGATTTGCTCTACTCTACTCCATGAGGCAGCGTGGCGGGGCGCTCGCGTTGTTGCGCAGAGAGCCCGCACGGCGAGCCACGCCCGCGGATTTTCCTCTCCAGGAATGGAAGTCGAGGTCGTCGTCGTACCGCCGAAACCCAACCCGCTCGTCCTCATACCAGGGCCATCTCCAGACGGCTCGGGCCACCACTGCAGGAGCGTCTGCGGAGGCTATTAGTCTGGAAGAACGGCGTTGGTCATCGTATGCGAAAGCCCATGCAGCCATGAGACCAAGAAGTGCTGCGACGCGCGCGAGCACGCGCGGCAAACTTCGTCAATACGTGTTTCTCGGGATTGCTGGACTCTCGGAAGCACCATATACTGAAAGCCAAGGAGTGTACACATGCCTCGTCAGGATACCTTGATGAAGGCGCTCGCCCGTTCCCTATCCGGCGGCGCCCTGGACGTCCTGGGCTGCACGGTGTGGAGCTTGTGGAGTCGTTTCCGACGGAGCTTTCCGCCAACACGTTGCGCATGGGTCCAGTGCCAATATCAACGAAGCACGTTGGATAGGGATTGAGGACAAAAGACGAACGCAACCACGCAACGTGCCCCATGGTCCACCACATCCTCGATGATAGGGGTCATCGAGAACAGATTCGCCGCGGAATGATTCTCGATCAAATGGACTACGCGTATACTGGGCTATCAAAACAGATTACTGCAGTAACGACTGTTTGGAAGGAACGAATCAAAATGGAGCCGAATTGGACCGCAGTTGTTGAAACTGGGTGGACTTATAAGGACGATGAATCACGGTTGGTCGAATACTTTGCGGAAACTGAGCGTCAACATCCTTCATCGGCGAGAGCAAAGTTCGAGTTGGCACGTGCGTTAGACTATTTAGGTCGAGAGGCCGAGGCTATACCTTTGTATGAAGAAGCTGTACGGCTTGGGCTTTCCGCTGAATATCATGCTTACGCTTTATTACAGCTTGGCAGTTCACTTCGAAATGTCGGGAGAGTCGATGAAGCTGTTCAGGTGTTGATAGATGCACAACGGCGTTATCCTGAGCTTCCTTCAATAAGCATGTTTCTTGGTTTGTCCTTGTATAGTCAGGGGAACAAATCAGAAGCACTAAAGATAGTTATGAGAGCTATGTTGCAGTATGTTCAATCCTCGGATATAGAACGCTACAGAGAGGCCATTATAAGCTATATTGACGAGATTGAATAACCATTGTTCCTCAGATAACTGGGCCGTTACCGACAGGAGGACAATTAACCTTGGTAAAGCCTTTGATTTGAATAATTACACGAAGATTTCTGTGCAGACTCAAATGACTAACTTGGACTTTGCAACACGATTTTCCTACAGCGTCGCCAGCGCGCCAGATGAGCTCGACATCGGGACCGCGCATTATCGCGTTGAGAACGTCTTTCTGCGACATCTCGACGGTGATCAAGCGTTGGACGAAGTCGAGAAACATCTGCGTACGGGACAGTGGGAACCCGGCGACCGTATGCGGATTGGGTCTCGCGCTCAACATGCGCTTGGAGAGCCAGGAGAAGACGTTTGAGCGAGTGCGCGAGCTCATTCCGCGTGTACCGGATGAGACCGAACGGGATTTGGTTGTGAGTGCAATTCTCGTGCTTGGCGATCAAGGCCTCACAGAGGAACAGCGAGCACAACTGCGGAAGGAGCTGAGAAACGTGTCGAAGCTGGCGGAAGAGCTCTATGAGGAAGGACGCCAGGAAGGCCGTATAGAAGGGCATATGGAAATCGCCATGAACATGCTTCGCAAGGGCATGAAGGTCGGAGAAATTGCGGATATCACCGGCCTTTCCAGGCAAGAGATTGAAGAGCTCGCGCGCAAATCATCTCATTAACGATTCGGCCTGTCGAAGCATCCGTGCCTCGGCAGGCCGATCGATCTTCTCGTGCAAAGCGCCTCGCACGACTCTCCCCATTTTCACCCCGGCGGATACAGCGCCCGCGCAGCAGGGCCCCGCATGCACATGCATCCCACCGGCCGCCACACCGTGAGCGTAGACCTAGGTCGGGTTCGCGATGAGCGATGGGCGGTGAGGAAAAGCGAACTTATCTTTTGGGACGGGCCCAAGTGTGCGCGAGGATCTCCCGCGTTGGAGAACACGATTCCGGATCCACAGCCCCGCTTGGCGACAAGGTGCAGAAGGGCGAGGCGTCTCGTTGACGGACGACACATGTGCTGTGTCGGCAGACCGCTGTCACAGTGGGCTGCTATCTTGCAGCCTGAAGGCGGCCTCATTTGTTCACGACAATCGGTGGAATCGGGCGCTCGGGTATCGGCGTGGACAATACGAGAGAGGTGACAATCTGCCCAAAGGGCAGGAGCGCATCAATGACGCGTTCCAGATGTTCCATCGAACTCGCGACGACTTTGAGGAGCAAGCACGCGTCGCCCGTGATCCGGTGGCATTCAAGAACCTCTGGTTGTTCCTGTGCAGCGGCGATGGCGCTTGCATAGCGGCCTCCGTGGACGGTCAAGCGGATGAAGCACTGCACGTCGTAACCCACTTTCTTCGTATCCACAGAAGCTCGGTAATGTCGAATCACCCCGGCATCCTCCATCTTGCGGATTCGTTCCGCGACCGCAGGTGGGGACAATCTCACAAGGTCCCCCAGTTCGCGATAGGAGATGCGCGCGTTCAACTGCAGATGCTCGAGAATTTTCCAATCCATCTCATCGAGTTCATGCATCGAAGGTTCAACTCCTGATTTTCTTTTTCTTCAAAGAAAAAATACAAATAGAACTTTCGATGAACTGGGTACAATGAGAGTTTTGCTTTGTATGATACGGTTCATCGACAAGTCTGGCAAGATGGAGGGAAGCCGCGTGTCCTATCACTGTACCGGCAGGCGGAGAGGTGAATTCATCAGCCTGGTCATGCCGTTCACCTTGATCATTTTGTTGGTGGGTTCGGACGAAATGGTGTTGTCACCGATGCTGTGGAAAATCGCAAACGCGTTCCAAGTGTCGGTGGTTCAGGCTGCACTCGCTGTGAGTGTATACGGACTCGCCTTAGCCTTCGGGGCGCCGGTTTTGACTCGCATCGGTGAACGGAAGGGCCTAGGTGTTGCACTTGGGTTGGGTATGGGCGGACTCGCCGTATCCTCCCTGCTGTGCGCATGCTCGTCAACTTTTTTCGAGTTTTTGCTAGGGAGATTCTTGTCCGGGTTGGCGGCTGGACTCACCGTCCCGAGCACCTACGCGCTTGCTGGACAGTTGACCGCAGACCAATTCCGCGGGCAAGCGTTAGGATGGGTGGTCTCCGGGTGGTCGTGGTCGTTCATCCTCGGCGTTCCCCTCGCCACATGGATGGGGCGCGGTCTGGGTTGGCGTTCGGTGTTCCTCACATTCGCCATCGCGGCCACAATCCTTTCGCTGTTCATGGCATGGTCACACCGGGGCACGCGCGTATCTTCCAACCAAGATGGCCCGCGGGTTGCTGCTGATCCGCGCAGAGTGAGGGCGGATCGCGCTACACGCGGTCGAGTCGTAGCGCTCGTGATCGCTACGTTTGGCAATATGTTCGGGTTTTACGGGATGTACGCGCTGTTCGGTGAGGCTTGGCACCTCCGTGCGGCGCATGTTGAAAGCGGGGCTTTGCTCCTCGCTTATGGTACCGGGTTTGCAACCAGTGTTGTGACGGGGCGGTGGGCGGATCAATGGGGACGACAGAGGACCCTGGTGCGAAGCCTCCTGGCTCTAGCGTTCGTCCTTCTCGCGCTGCCCTTCGCGATGCACAACGCCGTGATGGTTTGTCTTGTACTTTTTGTCTGGGGCGCGCTTCAAAGCGTAGCCGTAACGCTCTTGACCGCAGTTTTCACTGAACAGGCAGGCGAAATCCGGGAGTCCGTCATGGGATGGTATAGCTTTGCCACAAACATCGCTGTGACCATCGCACCAGCGATCGCAGGCTGGCTTGACGTCCGCGGTGGGTACGTGTCCGTCGCCCTGCTTTGCGCCGCGATGACGCTGGCTGCTGCGCACAGCGCGCGGTTCGCGTCGCACGATCCGAGGGACAGCAGGATCGGGGGCGATCGCGCCAGCTCGTCTGCGTTCGGTTGCGACCCATGACGGGCGTTGAGCGGGGGACAGATCAAATAAGGGGAGTCGGGCGCTGGGGTGGATGCCGGGGGGCACATCGGCCTTCCCGGCTCAAAGTTTGCCTTCAAAGCCACAGGCGCATGCCGCGGCGAGCTGAAACTTTTCTATCGTGTCTGTCAGCATACCTGACAAAGAAGGTATTTGGGCAGAAAGAAAAGCGATACAATACTCAAAAACGTGGTTTTGGGGAGGTATCATCACGTTGTATACACGCGAAGCTTTGCTCGAGATGGTGAGAGAAGCAAAACTGACACGAAATCTCACGTGGGGCGAGATCGCCCAGCACGTGGGTGTACCGGAAATCCACTGCACTTCCGCGCTCTTAGGACAGGGGACACTTCAGCTTCACCAGGCCGAACGCGCCCTGGAGCTCCTCGGGCTGCCCGCGGAGGCGGCGCATACGTTGACCGTTCCGCCCTATCGAGGAGGCGTCTCCATGCCGCCGACGGATCCGGTCTTGTACCGGCTGTACGAGATCATCCTGGTGTATGGGCCTGCCTTCAAGGAGATTCTGCACGAAAAATTTGGCGACGGCATCATGAGCGCGATAGACTTTGAAATGCACGTCGACCGAGAACCTGACCCTCGGGGCGATCGCGTCCGCGTCACGATGAGCGGAAAGTACTTGCCGTATCGAACATTTTAGACTCGCGACCGCGATGTACGTCTTTGTGCGCCTTTGGCCATGTGTCGCGCCGCCGGGAGCGTCGGGCGGTGGTGGAGCGCACCGGTTCGGCGCGCGTCGCAGGCCATGGTGCGCGTGGCTCGTTCACGCCGGCTTTCTGCGCCTGGCTTTACGCCCCATGCCCCATCTCAACCCCTGCGAAGTTGTTTGCGCGCGGTTCGCGCTCGGCTGCTCGCATCACACGACGCGCCTATCACAACTTGCGCACCGCTTCCAACGCCTCTCGTGCCTGCGCCACGTGACGTTGCTCGTGATAGCCGACAAACTCGAGCCACTCCCGCAGCGACAACTCGCCGAACACCGGATGGGGGACAGGCGCTCCCAGGTGTTCCAACTCTTCAGGGGTGCCCACGGCTTTCGCCGATTCAACGAGCGTCCGGCGCGCTTCCTCGAGCGCTTGGCGCAACGCTTCGCGAGACTTCGGCTCGTCCGACGGGCGAATGAACTCGGGCGCTTCGATTTTTACCGAGCGATTCGTCGCTCGCTCCACGCCCTTCACCGTCCCGCTGTAGGGTCGGCGTTCCTTGAGCGCGCTGCGGAACACAGGGATGATCGACAGATCCGTCTTCAGGATGTGTTCTAACACCTGCCCAACGGTCCATCTCCCCGGGCCCGGAGAAGCGTTGAGCTCCTCATCCGTCGCGCTGTCGATCACGGCCAACGTGTCCCGGTGCGTGGACTCCACAAATGCAAAGCTATCCATACGGTCGAAGCCTCCATCCGTTTCGGGCGAACCGAGGCGCAAGTCCCGGGTTCCGCGCATCATTCTGCCGAAAGCACAGGAAAGAGCCTGTGTGGTGCCGAATATGCGGAAGTATCGCGTGATTCAGATGTCGGGCTGGGTCGCGAATCCTCTCAGGGTTTAGTTCTGCAAATGTCAGTGATGTCCTGCCTGGTCTCTGCAAAACTTGTGATGGCGTGAGGAGGTCACTCAGGACCAAATCGTCGTGTCGCGGACCTGGTGGATCCACGAGTCGACCGCGAGCACAAAGCCAAGCACGGCACTGACGGGCGCCGTGAACAACACCCAAATGGGCATCCGCACGTGTCGCTTGGCGCAGGCGCCTATCCAAAGCACGGCGGGCCACTGTAAGAGCGCGGCGACATTGACGTGTCCCAAGCAAGCTTCCGCTAGGCCGCACAGCGGCAGCCATCCGAAGGCGTAGGCGAGCCATGCCCAGACCAGGCACGAAATCATCGGATGGCCGACCGTGAAACACCAGTTTTTCTGAAAGCCGCGCCATGCCTGGCCCCAGGATGTGTACATGGTGCAGGACGCCGAGGAGGCGCCATCGATCACCGCGCCAGCCATCTTCCGCCTCGCGGCCTTGCGCGCCAGGGCGAGATCCTCGGCGATCTCGCCTTTCACGCCAGCGTGCCCTCCGAGGGACGCGTAGGCCGAGCGCTGAAACGCGATCACCTGGCCGACGGCGACGGGCAGCGCGCGTCGGCGCCAACGTTGCACAAAAAGCGGCGCGTGCGCCACGAGGCTCCATGGAAAAAGATACACGAGCAGGGCGGCGAGGCGGCGAGCCTCCTGGCGCGGAAACACCGAGGCCATCTCCCATCGTTGATCGACCATCTCCTGTGCAAGCCGTTCGGCGGCCCCCGGTACAAGGCGCGTGTCGGCGTCCACAAAGACGAGAATGTCCGCGTCACTGGCGTGATCGGCCAGCTGCGCGCATGCCCAATTCTTTCCGCGCCAACCGGGTGGGCGGGGGCGCCCGCGCACCACGCGCAGGTCTCGATCCGTCGCTCGCCGAAGCGCGGACAGGCGGGCCCAGGTGTCGTCCGAGGACTCATCGTCGAGCACGATGATCGTCGCGGACGGTGGGGTGGCGTGCAGCAAGGCGTCGAGACAGGCGCTGATCTGATGGGACTCGTTGCGCGCAGGTACGAGAATCGCCATGCGGGGGGCGCGACGGGCCTCCTCCCCGCGCGGCGCGCGCCTCTCGTCCATTGCTCGGTGTTCGCTTGTCTGGAGGCGCGGCCACAGCCATCGGTTCAAAAGCGCCATGAGGCAGACCATTGCGTCGTACGCCAATAGGAGTGGATGCACCACGGGCTTACACCTGCTTTGAAGGACGTTTTCGAACCCAGTAACCAAAGATGACGAGCGGCGCGGTCAGGAGACAAAAGGTGTCGATGGGCCAAAGGGCGCGCGCGTGCCACGCTGGCCAAAGCAGCGAGGGGACCAGGGCGGTACTCCCTAGGAGCACGGCGGCCCCCAGCGCCACCGCGGCCCAGACGGTTTGGCGCCTGACCGCGAGGCCCACCGCGAAACCTGCGCCGAGCGCGATGGCGGCCAGTGGCCCGAGAAAGCCCGCGACGGCCCCTACCCAACTGGCGAGTCCGATGCCGCCGCGGCCGCGCAGGAAGGGACTGAACCGATGGCCGTAGACGGGCAAGGCGGCAGCCATGGCCGCAAAAAGCGCGTTCGATCCGGCGTGCAGAAAGGCGACGTATCCGGGTAAGAAGCCTTTGGCGACGTCGAGCACGAGCACGGCGGAACCGAGCCCCATGCCTGCGGCGCGGAACGCATTCGCGGCCCCTGGATTTCCGTCGCCGAAGCTGCGCGGATCGCGATGAACGCAGCGGGACAGCCAGACCGCAAACGGGCACGCGCCGACGAGAAACGACGCGACACAGACGCCGAGCCACCCCCAGGGCGTCACCTTTTCACCCCCTCGTCTTCGACCCGAGCGGCCGGCGCTGCGAGGAGCCAGCGGCGGCTGCGCTGGGACGCCAGGACGGCCAGAGACAGAGCGACCATCAAGCTCGAACCGACAAAGAACGCGATTTCCTCCAGCGGGACGTCGCCCACACGAAGCCCTGTCACGAGCGCGGGGCGGAAGAACCAGATGCCGTTCCGGATGGCGATGCTGTCGCACCACGATAGATACGCTGCGGACGCGATCGTCGAGAGGACGATGGGCGCCTGGTTGGCGGCGATCCCGTCCATTCCATAGCTGGCCTGAACGGCGATTGGCAGCAACACCCATGGGGCGAGCATGGCGAAGTACGTGAGATGCGCTGTCCCCGTCGCGAAGACGAGGATAGCTCCAGCGCTGGCCAAGCCGAACGCTGTCCAACATGCGAAACGTGCGGCGCGATGAGGCTCGCTTCGCTGCTGCGCCTTCGAACGGGCTTGCCATCGAACGGTCGACAGGTCGAAGCACTGCGCGACGAGGGCCGTCTCCAACAGATAGAACAGGACTTCCTCCCAAGGCACGCCGTCGATGGTCAGGCCCCACACGCGGTTCGGCGCGTATCCCCACACCCCGCGCCTGATGAGCGCTGCGTCCCACGGCGTGGTGTAGAGGAGAATCACCGCGGCCAACAGGGCGAAATAGAGCGTCATGCGCCAAGGGGACCGAGCGATGCAGCGCGCGAGCCAGCCCGTCTTGCCGGATCGCCTCGCGGCGAGGCGCACAACCCACAGCGCGGCGTTGGCGGTCACAATGAAGCGAAGCAAGAAACCGGCGTACGTCATCTCCGGCTCACCCTGATTTTCGTCGGGCGGTGTTCCAGGGCTGCGCGCATCGCGATGCGCGGGGGGCGCGACGGAAGGGCTACGCGCACCGTTTGCAGGATTCTCGCCAGGATCCACTTGACTTCAAGCCGCGCAAAGGTGGCTCCTGGGCAGAAGCGGGGACCTGCGCCAAAGGGAAGATAGGTGTAGGCGCCGGGCGGCCCGCTCACCCTCCACCGCTCGGGCACGAACGCGTCGGGATGTGGCCAGAAGTCTTGGTGGCGGTGAAGAAGAAAGTAGCTCACCATCGCCCGCTCGCCAGACGATACGTGCGCCCGCAGCCCGGAGTGGATGGGTGGGTAGAGCCGGAGGGCCTCCTTGACGACGGCGTCCAGGAGCGGGAGTTCGTCGACGGTGCGGACGTCCGGCAGGCCATCCCCGGCGGCCGCGGATACTTCGTTGCGCAACGCGCTTTGGATCTCCTCGCGCTGGCCGAGGAGGATGAGAAGGGACGACAACAGCGACGTGGCGGTGTCGTGCCCGGCCACGAGCAGCGTCAACAGCTGATCGACGGCAAACGATGCGCCTGCCTCTCCGTAGCGAAGCGCCAGCGCGTGGATGGGCGCATCGCCGGGGCGCTCGAGCGCCTCGCGGTACACCGTGCAGAGGCGGGCGCGCATCCGCGTGTACGCCTTCGGCCGTCTCGGCGTCCTGCCGGTCAGCATCCACGCCCCCGGGCCGATGTAGTCCACGAGCTGGACGAGATCGTCAAAATGCGCGCGCTCCTCGGCTGGCGTCAAAGCGTGATCAAAGTAGACGGCCTCGAGCGCCCGCCAGGTGATGCGCCTGGGGGCGTCGGGCAGCCAAAGGGCGCCTTTGGCGATGGCGCGTTGCACGGCCTCGTCGAGCGCGGTGAGCGAGTTCTGCAGGCGGGACTCGAGGGCGCTTCGCGGGCTCGCAGCGAGGAGCAGGCTTTTCACGCGCTGGTGCTCGGGGCCGTCCAGGACGAGGAGCCCGTCGCCGAACAGCCGGGTGACGGGATCGCCTTCGACGCGGGAGCGGTGCGCGCCGGCTTCGTCGTGCAACACGCGCTTGACGGCCGCCGGGCCGGCGGCCACACGCATGTGCAGGCGGGGCGCATCCAGGCAGAATTCGTCGGCTCGAAGCGACCGGTGCAGCGCGAGCAGACCCATGAGCGGGCTGCCGGGATGCGAGATCATGCTCGTGAGCGCCCGAAGCCCGCTCTTGGCATCCAGGTGGCGCGTGGAAGGAATGGCTGGATGGACGTGCTCACGCATGCGAAGTCACCTCGCCGAGATCGCGTACCACGAGTTTTTCCGCAATTTTGGCGGAAAGCAACACGCCGGGGATGCCTGCGCCTGGGTGGGTGCCGGCGCCGACGAGATACAGCCCGCGGATGGATCCGCTGCGGTTGTGCGGGCGAAACCAGGCGGATTGCGTCAGGCGCGGCTCGAGCGAAAAGCCCGTGCCGAGGTAGGTGTTCAGGTCGTCCGCGAAATAAAACGGATCGATGCGGTGTTGCACTTCGATGAATTGCCGAAATCCCGGCCAAAACCTCTCTTCGATGAACTGGAGCACGCGAGCCTGCAGCCGCTCGATCTCGCCATCCCAGTCGATGCGGGCCGACAGGTTGGGCACAGGCGCGAGCACATACATGGCCGTCTTGCCGGGCGGCGCTGCGGACGGATCGGTCCGCGTCGGCACGTGCAGGTAGAGGGAAAAGTCGTCGGCGATGACTTTCCGCTCAAAAATATCGCGGATCAGCTCCGCGTAGCGCGGTCCAAACACGATGTTGTGGTGCACGAGCGCGTCGGGCACGCGGTCGGTCGCGAGGCCGTAATACCAGACGACGAGCGACATGCTGTAGCGCGCTCGCTCGAGCCGCCACCGAGTCTTTTTGGGCGTCGCCGACGGCGGCAGAAGCCTCAGGTAGGTCGTCGCGGCGTCCGCGTTGGAGATGACGGCGTCGGCTGGTATGCGATGTCCGCCCGCGATCACGCCCTCGACGCGGCCGTCTTCCACCAGGATTTGCTCCACTGGGGTCGACAGGTGGAAGGCGCCGCCGAGATCGCGAAAGAGCGAGACGAGCGCGTGGACGAGGGCGCGCATGCCGCCCTGGGGGTACCAGACGCCCCAACGCTGCTCGATGAGGTGGATCATGGCGTAGATGGACGAGGCCTTGAGCGGGTTGCCACCGATGAACAGCGGATGAAAGGTGAAGCACTGTCGCAAAAACGGGTGCTGGATGTGATGGCTGACGAATGTGTAGACGGACTCGTAGGCGCGCAGGCGGACGAGGTCCGGGGCGACGCGGGCCATGTCGGACACGCGCGTGAAGGGCTCGGCGCCGAGCTCGATGAAGCCCTTTTGCAACAGGGGGCGCGCCGCCTCGAGGAAGGCCAGATATCCCGCGCCGTCGGGCGCGTGGATGCGCTCGATCTGCGGCAGGACGAAGCCGGGATCGCCGTTGTAGGAGAGCTCCTCTCCGGAGGGGCCAAACAGTTTGTAGAACGGATCGACGGGCAGCAGGCGCACTTCGTCTTCCATGCGCTTTCCGGCGAGCGCAAACAGTTCCTCGAACAAAAATGGCGCCGTGACGACGGTGGGACCGCCATCAAACGCATACGGGCCGATGTGAAAGGTGCGGGCTCGCCCGCCGGGATCGGGAAGGCTTTCGCACAGGTGGACCTCAAAACCGCGCGCCTGGAGGCGAACGGCGGCGGCCAATCCGCCGAATCCCGATCCAATGACGACCACTCGTTTCGCAGCCATGGGACCTCTCCTCGTTTGCTCAGTCATGTCGATCGACCATCGCGAACGGCGCGGCGGAAGGCGAGCGATGCCACCCCATCGCGGCGGGAACGCCTTGGCACAGGGCGATCACGACCTTTTCCGCCAGCGGCACGTGGGCCCTGCGGGTGAACACATCACCGCGGTGCCGCTCGATGTCCTGCAGAATCCCCCGGTACCAGACGGCGGCGAGCGCAATGGGCCATCGGGCCGCGGGGGTGAGTTGGCGAATCCCTGGCAAGGCGAACGCGTACAGGTCGCGCGCGAGCTGGATGTACCGCGCGCAAAGCCGCTGCCAACCGGGATGAAGCCGCTTTTGAGACAAATCGTCCGCCGTCACGCCGTAGCGCCGCATATCCTCAAGCGGCAGATACACGCGCCCCCGCGCGAGGTCTTCGGCGACGTCCCGCAGGATGTTCGTGATTTGCATGGCGAGTCCAAGCGCGATGGCGCGGGCAAACACGTCCTCGGCGAGCGACGTCGGCCGAAAGCCCACAATGAACGTCGTCATCAGCCCGACCGTCGAGGCGACGCCGTAGCTGTAGGCGAGAAGCTCCTCCAGCGTTTCGCACTGGGTCATCTCAAAGTCCGTCAGAAGCGTTTCCACAAGTTCCGCACTCCACGTGCGCGGCATGCCCATGCCGTCGCAGAGCGCGAGCCATCGGGTGATGACGGGATCGCTGGAACGCGACGTGCCGCGTATGGCCGCCAAGTAGTCTTCAAGCCTTCGGCGCGATCCGGCCTCCGGCAGGTCTGCCGCATCGTCCGCGGTCCGGCAAAACGCGTACAGGGCCTCGACGGCCGCGCGCGACCTCGCCGGCAACCACCTGGCCGCGAGGCTGAACGTCTTGCTGTGCTGCCGAATGAGCTGCCGATCTTCGTCCCGCTTGTGCGGCGGGTCGAAGGGTCGCGCCCGCATAGGGGGTGCCTCTTGGGCCGCTCGGCGGGCGCGATCGGCGATAAAGCGCATCACCTGGTCTTCCACGTCCATCACCTCCGGCGCCGGACCCAGTGGTCGATCATCTCGGCGAGATCGGCTTTCCACGCGTCCGCGAAGGGGGCGCGATCCCACAAGGCCCGAAGCTCCGCGCGGATGTGCTCCTCAATGGCTGTCGCCTCGCGGATGATGGCCTCCGTGATGAGCCGCGCCCTTAGGTGCGGCAGAATGTCGCGGTTATCCCGCAGGGATCGCCACATCGCCGCGAACTCCTTGTCGCGATGCAGCCCCAGGACCACGGGGAGCGTTTTCTTGCCCCGCATCGCGTCCTGTGCCACGGGCTTGCCGAGCTCCCGTTCCTCTCCGAACAAGTCGTAGAAGTCGTCGAGAATTTGGAAGAGCAAGCCGAGTTTCTCGCCGGCCTGCCGCAGATCCTCGCGCACGCGCGCGGGCTGCCCGGCCAAGATGGCCGCCACCTCGAGCGCGGCGCCAAACAGCGCCCCCGTCTTCAGCTCCGCCATGCGCAGATACGCCTCGGTCGTCACGTCCTCCGTCTGCTCGAACGCGAGATCGAGTTCCTGCCCAGCCGACAGGGCGAGGCAGGCCTGGGTCACGGCGTCGTACACGTCGATCACCAGGCGCGCCTCGAAGTGATGGGATAAGTTGCGCAGGGTGCGAAAGGCGAGCGCGAACAGCGCGTCGCCCGCGTTCAGCGCGCGATCCACGCCCCAAACCGCCCAGAGGCTCGCCCGCCCGCGCCGCAAGGGCGAGCGATCTTCGATGTCGTCGTGGATCAGCGAAAAGCCATGGACATACTCCAGGCTGACCGCCGCCGGCAGGGCATGGCGCCACTCGCCGCCAAGCGCGGCGTGTGCACACAACAAGAGCAACGGGCGGATCCGCTTGCTGTGACTCGCCGTTTTCCGCGCAGCCATCGTTCCCACGCCCAGGTGGTACTCAATCATCTTGCCGATGTCGCGTTGAACATCGGAAATCGCTCTCGTGGAGCGGACAAGGTCATCCTCCAAGGCCAGGAGCATGTCCTGAGCCGTGATCGAGACAGGCATGACGACGCCTCCGTTTCCGCCGCGGACGCCGCGCGCCATCCGCGCTTGCTTCGTGCTTCGGCCAACGGGCACTTGAGCTCTCGCGTCACCGCGTGACGCCATCCTCGTGTCCCGGTGGTTCCTGCGCGGCGATCACGCCCCGAAGCGAATCAGGTGAAGCACTTCCTCGCGCTGGGCCGCGCTCTCCTCGTAGCAGCCCCGCTGCGCGATGGTGGTGGTCCTGCTGCCGGGCTTGCGGATGCCGCGCATGCTCATGCAGAGATGCTCGGCCTCCACAACCACCAGTACGCCCTCGGCTGCGAGCGCTTCGTCCAAGGCGTCGGCAATCTCGTTCGTCATGCGCTCTTGGACCTGCGGTTTCTTCGCCACGACATCGACCAGCCGCGCGAGCTTCGACAGTCCCGTCACGACGTGATCGTGCGGGCGATACGCCACGTGTGCGAAGCCGAAAAACGGGAGCAAATGATGTTCGCACATGGAGTAAAAGGGGATATCGCGCACGATCACGACATCGCGGTGTTCGACGTGAAAACGGGCGGACAGTTCCTCTTTCGGATCTCGGTGCAGGCCGGCAAAGATCTCCTGGTACATGCGCGCCACGCGGGCGGGCGTGTCGGCGAGCCCTTCCCGCTCGGGCGCCTCGCCAATGGCCTCGAGAATCATTCGCACGGCCTGCTCAATGCGGGCGGTGTCCACTGTCTTGCGTTCGTGCATCGATCGAACTTGTCGCGTATTGACATGAAACGTGGCCACGGTTCGTCCTCCTCATGGTATGCGGTTGAGCTGAGATCCAGCATCGCGGCCTGGCAATGGGTCGCCGTCAGGCGGATGCACGATGACCTTGTTTGCGCCGGGGTATCTGTGCCTCTTGTACGCCTGTGTGCCGACGCGCGGATCAATGGATCGCGCGGCGAAGAAGCCGCTGAGCGACGCGGACAGGATGCCTGGGCCAGGGAATACCGTGTCGCCCGCCAGAAACCACCAAGGCCAAGCCGTTCGCGGGCCCTTCGGGTGGCTCACGGCGTTCGCCACGGTGAGCGGCAAACCTCCGACCGAAGGCTTGTTGAGATACCGCGCGTAGGTCAGCGGGGTTCCGGCCGTGTAAGACACGACGTGCTCCGAAAAGTGCGGCCAATGGCGATCCACGAGCCGCCACAGCTGCTGAAGCCACTGTTCCTTGCGTGCTCGATAGGCCGCCCGCTCGAGGTTCATCCAGCGGGCGGGATCGGTGTGCGCGCTCACGGTCACCACGCGGAGATCGGCAGCGCCTGGCCATTCTGCTCGATCTCCTGCGCGGACGGGCTCCGGGTGAATGGTGAGGTACACGGGTCCGCACACATTGGGTTCCGCGTGTGGGCCCGGTTCATCGTTTGCGATTTGAATCGCGAAGGGCACCTCGCCGCTCGAAGCGTTGGGCAACCAGGGCTTGAGTCCCAACGCATCCACGAGGGCGTCCACGCGCACGGCGCCCCACGGCGCCTGCGGGGCCTGGGATGTCGAGTCTGTGCCGATGGGTTCGTCCGTCTGGCCGGTCAGGCGGGTGCCCGTGGCATTGACCACGGCGTCCACGCAGATCTCGTGTCCGCGATTCGTCCTGACGCACCACATCTTCCCGGACGCGGAACGCTTCACATCCGTGACGGTGTTGGAAAAGAGGAGGTGGACGCCGAGATCGCGCGCCCGTTCGGCCATCTTGGCTGCCATTGCGGGTACGCCGCCTGAGGGAAGCCAGACGCCGTACCGGTAAATGTCGAGCGCGAGACAAGAGGGCAGCCAAGCGGCCTCTTCACTCGACGTCTGCACGGCGTCCATCAGTTGCGCGTCCAGGAACAGGCGGAACGGCGCGTAATCCTCGAGCCCGAACTCGCGCAGAGCGTCGGCCACCGTCCACCGCAGGCGGGGGAGGCAGAGCCGAAATAACCCCTGGTGCCGTGCCGCGACCGCCAGAAGATGCGTGAAATCGTCGCGCGTCCGGGCAGGCAGGTTCGCCCTGGCCTTCGCGAACAGATAGGCTGCCTCCGCCGTTTTCTCCACCGCACTCCAGAATTGCAGGACGCTCGTGGCCCGTTCGGAGAAGCAGTTTCTCAGGATGTCGAGCCATTCGTTTCGTGACACCACGATGGGCACGCGCCGATCCGGCAGCACGACGTCCATCACGTGCGAAACGGGACGGGCGTCGATGTCCACGCCCACGTCCTCCAGAATGGAGCGAAATAAACCTCCGGGCTCCAGTCCAAAGGTGAGTGTGGCGCCGGTGGGGTAGACGATGCCCCGCTTCACGTAATAGCCCGCGGTGCCTCCAGGATATTTGGCTCGTTCGAGTAGAAAGACTTCATGGCCGTTCAAAGCGAGGTAAAGCGACGCAGTGAGACCACCCATGCCTGCACCAACGACCGCCACGGACTGAACTCGACGAGGGCGCATTAGCTACCCTCCCGCAGCGACAGGTGCAGACGGGTCACTGTGTGTGCTGAATGATGAAAGAGGCTGAAGAGCCGGTTTTGCATGCGCGTTCCACCCTGTGCGGAGCATCTTTGCGATGCTCGGGAACGGAGCATGGCGCTCCGGCCAGTGGGAGAAGAAAAGTTTGCCTGCCGTCTGTAGATTCGCACAGTTGTGTGGGAAAGTCAAGTGCAATTTGATCGAGGGCGGTGGGTTGAGGCGGCGGGGTGCGGGAATCATCTTCGGGCGTGTCTGGCCTAGGGCGCAGTTCGGCCGGGGCGCGCCGCGGGATGGCGCGACGGAGGGTCGAGGTGAGGTTCCTCGTGTCCTCACGAACCGCGCCATCCAAGCTGTCGCGCAGCAACAAGATCTACGCACAACGACGCGTGCGCAGGAACGCGTGCGCAGGACCTTATCTTCGCAGCTTGTCAACCCACTTTCGCCATTCGGCATATCGCCTCTCCACCTCTGCGCGCTGCTCGGCTTGCGCCTGTGGCCCTGGGACCACCGCGAGGGGCGGCAGGTCCACCCCGATCTGCTTCCCTGCCACCATCGCCGCGCCGTAGGTGGCACCGTCGCCGTCCGGCTGCATCCAAACGGGCACGGGCAAAAGCGCCGCCGCGGTCTCGGCAATCCAGGGCTGTTCAAACAGCCGACCTGCGAGCATCACACCCCGAGTTCCTCCGGCGAGATCGCGCATTTCTTCTACCAGCCAGCGCATGTGAAACAGGACGCCTTCGACCGCTGCGCGCACCATGTGGGCGGGGCCGTGGTGCAGGCGAAGGCCCACCCATGCGGCCGACATGCGCTCGTCCCAAAATGGGGCTCGCTCGCCTGCCACGTACGGCAGCGCGACGAGATCGTCCGGCTGAACCTCGCCCGCCGCCGCGAGGAGCGGCTCAATCTCCCCGGGGCGGCCCAACAGGGTCTGGACGAGCCAGTCGATGGCAACACCGCCCGCGTTGCTCGGCGCGCCGAGCACGTAGGCTCCCTCGCCGAGCGCATAGCAGAACGTGCGCAGGCGGTCATTCGTCGCGGCCTTCCGGCTCGCGGCGCGCACGGCGAGGCTCGTGCCGATGGTCACCACGAGCATCTCGCGCTCCTTCGCGCCCGCGGCCAAGGTGGCCAGCACGCCGTCCGATCCGCCGAGCACCGCTTGGGCGCCTTCCGCGAGTGGCAGACAGCGGGCCAGGCGGCATGACGAGAGCGGTCGGCTCCACTCGGCGGGCACCACGCGGCTCAGCTGGTCGCGCCGAATCCCTGCGAACTCGAGTGCAGCTTCGTCCCAGTCGAGCGCTCGCACGTCGAACAGGCCCGTCGCGGAGGCCATGGCCGGATCGCACACCCACTCGCGAAACAGGTGATGCCACACGTACTCCTTCAGTGACGCAAAGCGGCGCGCTTTCGCAAACTCGGCCGGCATCGTCTGGCGCATCCACGCCAGCTTGCACACCGGCGCCATGGCGTGGATGGGCGTTCCCGTGCGCGCATAGAGCTGCGGCCCCTCGGGCGAAGCCCAGAGCGCATGCGCAACGTCGGCTGGACGCGCGTCCATCCACGTCATGGCCGGCACCAGCGGCGCGCCGCGGTCATCGAGCGCCACGAGGCTGTGCATGGCCGCCGACATGCCGAGCGCCGCGATGACACATTCTTGTTGGGCGATCTCGCCCGCGAGATCGCGAAGTACCTCCACTGCCGCTCCAGCGACTTCGTTTGGGTCCTGCACGGCGCGCCCGTCCGGGCCCGTCTCTGTGTTCACAACAGCCGAACGGCTGGCGAATAACTCGCCAGCCGGCGTATAGGCCATCGCTTTGATGGTCGTGGTGCCCAAGTCGAGGCCCACGAGACAAATCTCCGGATACATGTTCTCACACCTCTGGGTCCGGGATCGGCTCGATCTTACCGAGCATGAAGACATAGAACAAGATGCCAAGCAACAGCACGACGCCTGCGATGACAAACGCCGATTCGAACGATCCCGTCTTTTGTACGACGAAGCCTGTCACGATCGGCGCAAGGATGCTCATCAGGTTGTTGACGAAGTTCATGATGCTTCCCACAAGCCCCACGGTGCCCTTCGGCGCGATGAGCGACGGGATGCTCCAGCCGACGGGCGCGGAAAACGCGAGGCCACCGAGCGCGATGGCGATGAAGATGACCGCCGTGTTCGCGTTGTGCGTGAACGCGGCTGGAATGACCGCGAGGCCGAAGATCATGCCGACGATGAGCACCGTCTTGCGCACGCGCGTCACGTCGTGCCCCCGCTGGATGAGCCGGTCCACGAGCCATCCGCCGATCA
The DNA here is from genome assembly GCF_900156755.1 of Alicyclobacillus vulcanalis. GTDB lineage: Bacteria > Bacillota > Bacilli > Alicyclobacillales > Alicyclobacillaceae > Alicyclobacillus > Alicyclobacillus vulcanalis. The sequence goes on along the minus strand of NZ_FTOO01000003.1, from coordinate 130,199 downwards.
GGAGATCCGTGAGGGTGGCGACGAGCCACGGGCCGGCGGTGTACCACCCGGATTTCAGGACGGTCATGTGCATCTCTTTCACGAGGTAACTCGGCAACCAGGTGAGGAACAGGTAGAACGAGTAACCGTAGGCCGCAAACCCGAGCGTGAGACCCCAAACCTTGCGCTGGCGAAGCAGGTACGCAAGGCTTTTGCCGATCCCGGCCTTGGCTTCCCCAGCCTCTTGTGCGCCGCCTTCCTGCAACAGGCTGGCTTCTTCCTTGGACAAGCGGGCCTCGTGGGGATCGCGATACAGCGCCCAGTACAAGACGGCGTAGGCGATGCTGAGCGCGCCTGTGAGCCAGAAGCCCCCCTTCCAGCCCCACGTCGTGACCGCCCAAGCGACGAGCGGCGTGCCGATGACGTTGGAGAACTTCGCAGCTGCGTCAAACAGCGACGTGGCCACGCCGCGTTCGCGCACGGGGAACCAGTAACCCGTCGCCTTGGACGCTGCGGGGAAAGCGGGCGCTTCGGCGAGGCCGAGCAACACGCGCGACAGGATGATGAGGCCCATGCCGCTGACCAGAGCCGTCATGAACGTGGCGATGGACCAGAGCACGGTCGCGATGCGATTCAACCACTTGACGCCGATTTTGTCGAGCAAAGCCCCGACCGGAATTTGGAAAGCTGCGTACGACCATCCGAAAGCCGACAGGATGATGCCCATCTGGGCGTCCGAGAGATGATATAAGTTGGAGATGGGTGTGGCCGCAACCGATAAGTTGGTGCGGTCGAAGTAATTGATGAGTACGCCGAGGCCAATGAGAAGGCCAATCCACCAACGTTTCACGAACCATCCTCCTTGTAAGTCAGGATAGACGACGCCAGCGCGAGGCATGCCTGGTGTGCCAGGGAGCGTAGACGCTCTGCGTCTAAGGGAAGAAAACGATTTACGAAATCGATACACATAACATACACGAAAGCGCTTCACGGAGCAAGGGGCATTTTCTGCGGGTTTCATGATTCCGCAAGGGCGATGGGCACCTGGGCGGCGAGCCCGCATGGCCCACTGGGCTGGGGGAAGTAAGGGCGCAGCCAGAACGCATGAGTGGGCATCGTGAGAGGATCATCGGGCGAGCGTGCCGTTCACGTAACGAAAGAACCAGAAGGGGCGCCCTACGCAGGGTCTCCATCCGTGCGACGGAGAATTCCATCGGCACCGTGACGGTTGGGCGGAGTTTTGGTAGGCTACAGGTAGGCACCAACTTGGGGGTCACTCCTTGCCCGCTCGCGAGAACGGGAGGGGGTGAGGCCTTGACGGCGGCGGATGCCGTATCGCTGGCGATTCAAGCTGGCGATTCAATTTGGGTCGTTCGTGATTGCGCTCTTGTCGCTCGTTGTGGCTCTGGTTCTTGCCTTAACGCGCAAGTGACCGCCCCCTAGGTTTCCCAGCCTCGGGGCGGTCACGGCTCACAGCTATCACGCCAGATAGCGACGGGCAGGGCCACTGCCCAGGCGTCGGTGCCTGAGCGCCGGAGTTGCGACCTCCGGCGCCCTTTTCAGTTTAAGTGTACCATGTGGCGGATATTCGTCAATGTGCAGTCAACCTTCACGAGGCCGCGCCAGGGATGGGAGATGAGGCGAGGCGAGCGTGCGCGCCGCGCGGACGGCGCGTGTGCGGGGAATAGGCGCTTTCACCAGGAACGCTCCCACGAGCCCTCCGCCGATCGCCTGGCAATCCGGAAATCATCCATGGAGCCTTGGTGCTGGAGCCTTGGTGCTTGGGGATTACAGTGTTGAGCAAGGGAGGGACTGTGCATGGCCATGGTCGCCGTCAGCATTTCACCCATCGGCACGGGCGAGACGAGCGTGAGCCATTTTGTCGCGGAAGCGCAGCGGGTGCTCGCGCGCTACCCTGACCTCCAATATCGGCTGGATCCGATGTTCACGACTATCGAGGGCGATTTACCTACTATCTTTGCGGCGATTCACGAGATGCACGAGGCGCTGGTGGCCATGGGCGCCAAGCGGCTGTCGACCGTCATCAAAATCGACGATCGCCGCGACGTCTATCATTCCATGGACGAAAAGGTCTCGGCTGTGATGGCGAAATTGAACGGCGAAGATGCGAGCCAATGGGAATGATGTCCCACGGGCTCGAATCGCTTGCCGAGCTTGCGGTCCGCGAAAGGAGCATCGTATGAACATCGAATACTCCAGCACGCGTCCCGTCTCCGGCCCCCAGTTGGCCGATGTGTTTCGCCGCTCAGGCATCCGCCGCCCCGTGGACGATCTCGCCCGCATGGAGCGCATGGCCCGCGCGGCGGACCTGATGGTCACCGCGTGGGACGGCGAACGACTGGTGGGCGTGGCGAGATCGCTCACCGATTTTTGCTTCTGCTGCTATTTGTCCGATCTCGCCGTGGACCGCGCTTACCAGCGGCAGGGGATTGGCAAGCGGCTGGTGGAGATCACGCGCGAAGCGTTGTCGGATGAAGTGATGTTGCTCCTGTTGGCAGCTCCGACGGCGATGTCGTATTACCCGCATATCGGTTTTGACAAGGCCGACAACGCGTGGCTGATCGCGCGGAAGCGCTGAAATCACCGCTCCTTGATGAAGGCTGCCGCCTTCACGACGACGTCACCTTCACGGGCATGTACGCCTCGAAGAAGTTGACGACGTGCTCCAGGTAGGCTTTCGGCTCCACGTCGTACGCGCCGACGTGCTTCGCCCCCGGCACCAGCCAGAGCGTGTCCTCCGGATCTCGCCGGTGCAGCTCGTCGTAGAGCGCTTCGCTGTTCGACGGCGGAATGGTGGTGTCGGCGGTCCCGGCGATGAGGAGGATCGGACGGGGCTTGGCCGATGCCAGCTGCTTCAGCGGATCCACCGCATTTGGATCCAACCCGAACAGGTGCTTGACCTCCCACAGGATTTCGGCGTTGAACGGGAACGGCGGAAGGTTGGTCCACACGCTGAGGTTCTGCTGGAGGTAGGTTTCGAGATCGTCAAACGGGCTGTCCGCAATCGTCGCATCGACGGACGGATCGGCCGCGGTGGCCTCGAGCGCGGTGGACGCGCCCATCGAGTAGCCAATGAGCCCAACCTCCTGATAGCCGAGCTTGTGTGCGTAGTCAATGGCGCCAAGGAGATCGCGCAGTTCGTAGTCGCCGACCGTCACCTCGGTGCCCGGCGACTGTCCTTCGTCGCGGAAGTCGAACATGAGCACGGCAAAGCCCGCCTTGTGAAGGGCTTCGGCCACGGGCAGGGCGGGGTGGTCGAGCGCACGATTCTGCCGGTAGCCGTGCGCCTCTATCACGATGCGATCCGTCGACTTGGCGGCGGGGATGAGCCAGCCCGAGAGCATCAGGTGGTCCACGCGCGACGGGAAGCGGACGTTCTCATACGAGAGCCCATAAGCGCTAGGCGTGACGGGAATGGGCTTACGCGCCGGGTGCGTGAGCTTCTCTGCCACAACGTAGGCAATGACCATGGTCGCGAGCCAAGCGAGAATCAACAGGCCCAAGATCCAGCCTGCGACCATGGTTGCGATGCGCAGGGGAGAACGGCTGCGAACGGGACGTACCATCGAATCTTCCTCTCTACGCCGCCTGGCGGGTGAGATGGTCGCGGCGGCGATTGGATGCGCTTACATCAGAAAGAGCGGCGGCCGTGATCGCCGGCAGGAGAGGGCGCCGCCTTCGAAAGCCGGACGGGCCGCCTTCGAGGCGGCCCTTCACATCAGCCGCGCATGATGCGCTCGATCTCGTCTGGATCCTTCGGAATGTCCGACGACAAGTTGACCGGGCCGTCCTCGGTCACGAGCACGTCGTCTTCGATTCGGATGCCGATGCCCTCTTCCGCGATGTAAAGTCCAGGTTCGACGGTGATGACATCGCCGGCTTCGAGCGGCCACTTGGGCGATCCGACGTCGTGCGTGTCGAGCCCGAGCCGGTGACTGACGCCGTGGTAATAATAGCGCGCGACTTCGCTGTCCTCCTGGATGAGGCCGATCCGCTTCAGCTCTTGCGCCAGCACCGCCTTGGTGACGTCGTTCAGCTCACTCGTCGTGACGCCGGGCCGAATCGCCTCGATGGTCGCTTCCATGGCCGCCAGCACGATGTTGTAGATCTCGCGCTGGCGCGGCGTGAACTTGCCGGAGATGGGGAACGTGCGCGTGATGTCCGCAGCGTAACAGCCGTACTGGGCGCCGAGATCGCACAGGACGAGCTGGCCGTCTTCGATGACCTGGTCGTTGTCGACGTAGTGCAGCACGCATGCGCGCTCTCCACCGGCCACGATGGGCGGGAAGGCGTGTTCCCGCACGCCGCGCGACCGAAGTGCGAAGTCGAAGTGCGCCTCCAGTTCGTACTCGCGCATGCCAGGCCGCGCGCTTTTCATCATGGCGATCACGCCCTCGCGCGTGATGTCGATAGCGCGGCGGATGGACTGGATTTCCACGTCGTCCTTCACCGTGCGCATCCGGCACAGTTCGGCATACGGGTTGCGAATCTGGATGCCGGGATACTTGTCGCGGAAGACGCGAGCGAAGCGATGAGCCTCGGTCTCGAGCTGGTGATACCGATCCTGCTCGACATCGAGGTACAGCCACTCGTATTCGCCTGTGCGAAGCAGGCGCCCGAGCACGGTTTCAAACTGGGCGAGATCTTGGACGTCTTGGATGCCGGAGATCTCCCGCGCCTGGGCGTCCGCGAGGCGCTTGCCCGTCCACTTTTCTTCCACCTCGGACACGTGCTCGGTGAAGAGCGTGACCTGTTCCGAGCCGTTCAGCTTCGCGAGCAAAAGGCGCGAGTGCTCCTGGGTAATGCCGGTGAGGTAGAAGAAGTTGCGATTGACGTGGAACGGGCCGTAGGCGTGATCGCCCGACATGGGCGGGGCTTGCCCGGCGAAAAAGAGCGCGACGGAGCCTTCGGGAAGGCGGCGCAACAGTTGCTCGCGGCGTGCGGTGTAGGGATGCTTGGATTCTGTCATGAGGGAGACCTCCTCAAGATGGGCGCTTGATGGGCGCCCGCGGATGGGGCCCACGCGGTTCGGAAGCGTTCAACCCCGGCTGTCGCGCGGCCGGAACTCGGCCAGACCGTGTTCGATGGCCCGCACGAGGACTTCTGCCGCGGCGAGGTTGGTGGCCAGCGGGACGTTGTGAACATCGCAGATGCGCAAAAGCGCGGAGATGTCGGGATCGTGCGGCTGTGCCGTGAGGGGGTCCCTCAGGAAGATGACGAGGTCCATTTCGTCGTTGGCGACCATGGCGCCAATCTGTTGGTCCCCTCCGTACGGGCCGGATTGGAAGCAGTGGACCTCAAGCCCCGTCGCCTCTCGAATGCGCCGGCCTGTGGTTCCGGTGGCGAACAGGTTGTGGTGCTTCAGTATGTTCTGATACGCGATGGCCAGGTTCACCATGTCGTCCTTCTTGTTGTCGTGGGCAATGAGGGCAACGTTCATCTCTGTGCCTCCTCGGCGAATCTTACGCCCCCAGTGTAGCGCAAACCTGGCTTTGGGGGAATGATGGACGGAGGTGTTACACTGTAGGCAACGGAGAAATGGGGGATGGACCATGGCGAGGGGGGACGAAGCGCTCACGGACAGCCTTGGAAGGCCGCTGCGCGATTTGCGCGTGTCGCTGACGGACCGCTGCAACTTCCGTTGCCCGTACTGCATGCCGAGCGATGTGTTTGGTCCAGAATACCGGTTTTTGCCGCCGGATGCGCTGATGTCGCCGGACGAGATCGCCAAATTGGTCCGGGCCCTGGTGCCGCTCGGGCTGGAGAAGGTACGGCTGACGGGCGGGGAGCCGCTGTTGCGCCGCGAGGTGATGGACATTGTCCAAAAGGTGGCCGAGGTGCCGGGGATTCGCGACGTGGCCATGACCACCAATGGCAGCCTGCTCACGCGGGAGAAGGCCGTGGCCCTTAAGCGCGCGGGACTCGGGCGGATCACGGTGAGTCTCGACGCGCTGCGCCCCGACTTGGCCGCGCGTATGAACGGGGTGAAGTTCCCCGTCTCGCGCGTGCTTGCGGCCGTCGAAGCGGCGGACGCTGCCGGGCTGAAACCGGTGAAGGTGAACGTCGTGGTGCGCCGCGGGTGGAACGAGGACGAAGTGGTGGCCATCGCGGAGCGGTTCCGGGGCACGGGCGTCATCGTGCGCTTCATCGAATATATGGATGTCGGGACGACCAACGGATGGCGGATGGAGGACGTCGTGACGGCGGACGAAATTCTCCGCCTGATCGGCGAACGGTTTCCGCTGGAGGCGCTGCCGCCGCGCCGAGAGGGCGAGGTGGCGACGCGGTACAGGTATATCGACGGAAGCGGGGAGATCGGGGTCATCCACTCGGTTTCCCGGCCGTTCTGCCGGTTTTGTACGAGGCTGCGCGTGACGGCCGCGGGCGAGCTGTACACCTGTCTGTTTGGCGCGCATGGCGTTTCGCTTCGGCCTCTGTTCGATCGCGGCGCCTCAGAGGAGGACATCGCGGCCTTTGTCGCGGACGTGTGGCGACGCCGGCGCGATCGGTACTCGGAGATTCGGAGCGAGAACACGAAGGCGAAGCCCAAGGTGGAAATGTCGCGCATCGGCGGGTAAGGTGTTTTCGTTTGGGTCAGGGCTTGGTATGATGCTGTCACCAAGCACGCGGAGGGAACGGTCGTGAAGGTGGTTCGAAAAGTCCTTCACATGTTTGTCGTGGCGTTTGTGGGGCTTGGCCTCATGCTGTTGACAGGCTTCGCGCTCGTCATTTTTGCCTCGCACCGCGAGTGGTGGGGGGTTATCGGCGGCGCACTGATGGTCTTGGCCGCGGTGCTCGCGGCGGCCATCGATATTCGCCTGCGAAGCCCGGAGATCAGGCAATCGTAAGGGCCGTACGATGATGAAGCGTCGGGCGACGACGCGATGGCGTGCGCCATTTTGGGCGGCATGCGCCGAAGCGTCCGCCCTTCCTTTCGCATACCCTGAGGAGAGGCTCCGACAGGGGCGATGCGAGAGGGAGGTTGGACCATGGCGGCTTCATCCGGAAAGAAGGGGCGCAAGCCACAGCCGAAGGCCAAGCGGCAGCAGCAGGCCACAACGGATCAGCCACCGATTTCGGTGGCTGCGCCTGCGCCGCAGGCGGGATCGCTCGATGTGTTGAAGCAAAACCTGGCCGGCAAGCGCAAGGCCATTTTTGAAATTCTGGAAGACGTCAAAAACGTTCCGCAAGAGGCCTGGCGGGATCCGAGTCAGGTGGAGTCGCTCGCCAAGAACTTCGCGAACAAACTCGGCCTGCCGGTTCCGGAGAGCCGGTTCAAGCAGTTCGTGAAGGCGTACACGGATGCGACGAAGAATGGGCCGACGACGAACGTCGACGAGATCGTCAAGAAGTATGGCCCGCCGGTCGACGATAAGACGCTGAAAGAGATCAAGAAGTTTGTTCCGAAGCAGACGAAGGACTGAAAGTCAAGCTTGAGGTGAGCAGGGCTGACCCCGCCCGCGCGGCGAGGGATCAGCCTTTTTTGCGCAGGTGGTGCGGAGATGAGTGCAGTGCGGGGATGAGCGCAGTGCGGGGATGAGAGCGGCGGCCATGCGGGCTCTGTGCCCAGATCTCGCGCGCGTCTGTGGCGCATGGCCGGAATGAGCGTGCGGGCGCATGCGCGAAGAAAGCCGCCGGGACCCGTGTCCAGGCGGCTCAGTATGCGGCTCATCACCCGGTTCAGTTCTGCGCGCGACCGCCGTCCGTTCCGGCGGCAGGCCTCGTCGGCGGTGGCACGGGGGAAGGCGGGGGCCCGTACGCGTACGGATACGGCGGCGCTCCGTACATCGGCGGCGCGGCATAGGGCTGCGCTGGGGCGTAGGGTGCGTAGGGCTGCGGTCCGTAGGCGGGCCCCGGCGCCTGCTGCGCCTGGGGCGCGTGCTGCACCTGCGGTGGCTGCGGCGCCATGGTGTTTGGCGGGCTCGGTGCGGCGGGCGCGCTTTGGGCCGCTCCGGCCGGTTCCTGCGCCGCGCTGTTCTCGTTCCCGTTGCCGCCCGAGCCCTTGAGGAAGCCTTCCGCGAGCGGCGATGACAGAAGCGCAGCGAGAATATTGGTGAAGTCCTCGGTCGTCAGATTTCGCCCTTTGAACTTCAGAAGCTTGTCGAGGACGCCGCTCTCCTTGAGCGCGCCGGTGGTGATATAGAACGTATCGAGCATCTTGTCGGCCTGTTGCAGATAGTTCAGCCAGTTCTTGACCATGCCCCGCAGGTTGCCGACCGTTTTCAGCGTATCCTGCATATTCTTGGGCGTCAGGAGCTGTGACGTTGCAGGCGGCTTCGCGCCGGATTTGGCCTGGGCGGATGCGCCGCTCCTTCCGCCGGATCGCGAATGGGGCCGCCTCGATCCCCGGCCGTTCGCGGGCCGCGTGACCTGTGCCTTCGCGAGCGCGACGCCGGGGATGTGCCTGGACTTCTGGGGCTTGGCATTCATGTAGGTCCACCTCGCTTCCCCAGCCTGCTCCTAAAGCGTATGACACGCGCCCCGGCACCGTGCGAGGCATGCGCCCATGTGGCATAGGCGCGCCTGGTTTGACGGACAATACGCTTGTTGCTGAACAGGGAGGGAAGCGGATGACATACCGGCGCGATTTGTACGCCAAGTACGGAGGCGTTCACTTTGTGCAGCTGGCTCCCGCACAGGATATCAACAAGTTCGTCAGGTCTCTGCCGGAGGACAAGCGCGACAGCCTGTTCGAGGTGCTGCAGGAGCTGCACAACGCGGGACTCATCGAGGTGCAACAAGATCACCAGCTGCTCGACGCGCACGGAGAAATTCACCCGGCGCACCCAGGCGCCTCGAGCGAACCCCAGTGACGTGTGCCGGCATGCAAACCCGAGGGCCCCGCGCGGTGCGGGGCCCTGGTTGCGCCTCGTTCCATGATTGCGTTGCGCTTCGCGTTCAGCGGGTGAGCTTCGCGTGGAACTCGCGCATGCGGTTCACCGCTTCTACGACATCCTCGTCCGCCACAGCGTACGAGAAGCGGACGTAGCCCGGCGCGCCGAACGCCTCGCCCGGGACGCTCGCCACAAGCGCGTGTTCCAGCAGCAGTTCGCAGTAGTCCGCGCTTGACTCGATGGTCTGTCCTTCGTATCGCTGGCCCAACACGCCGCGAATGTCCGGGAACGCGTAGAACGCGCCCTCGGGCATCAAGCAGCGCACCCCGTCCAGGCTGTTCAGGCCTGCCACGAGCGCATCTCGGCGGCGCCTGAAGACGTCGATCACGCCCGGATCAAAGTGCGCGAGCGCCGTCTCGCCCGCGATTTGCGACATGGTCGCCGGGCTGCCCGTCGAGTGGCTCTGAAAGCTCGACATCGCCTTGGCGAGATCGAGCGGCGCCGCCACATAGCCGAGCCGCCAGCCCGTCATCGCAAACGCCTTGGAAAAGCCGTTCACGACCAGCGCCCGGTCGTACAGATCCGGGCACACGGCCACGAGGCTCACGTGCGGGACCCCGTAGACCAGGCGCTCGTAGATCTCGTCGAGCACCACGTAGATGTCGTGCTGGCGCAGGACATCTCCGATGGCCTTCAGCTCTTCCTCGTGGTACACCGACCCCGTCGGGTTGCAGGGGCTGTTGAGAAGCACCGCTTTGGTCCGAGGTGTGATGGCTGCCGCCAGCTTATCGGGCGTGAGCTTGAAACCCGTCTCGGGCCCGCATTCGATCACGACGGGCTTTCCGCCGGCCACGCGAATCTGTTCGGGATACGAGGTCCAGTACGGCGCGGGGAGAATGACCTCGTCCCCTTCGTCCAGGATGGTGATGAAAATGTTGTACAACGTATGCTTGGCGCCGTTCGACACCACGATCTGCTCCGGCGCGTAATGCAGGCCGTTTTCGGCCTGGAGCTTGTTCGCGATGGCCTTGCGCAGGGAAAGCATGCCGGAGGCCTCTGTGTAGCGGGTCTGCCCATTGGTGATGGCTCGAATCCCCGCAAATGCCGCCGGCACCGGCGTGTGAAAGTCGGGCTCGCCGACGCTCATGTTGATGACCGGCTGGCCCTTCGCGATGAGTTGCTTGGTCTTGCTGTCGACGCTCATGGTCGCCGACGGCCGGATGGTTCTGACTCGCTTCGACAAACGCTCTTCCACTCGTTCACGCCCCCATGGATTACTCTCCGCCATTGTAACACAGGCCGCGCGCGACTTGTCGCAAGATTCCGCGCCACCGCGCGGCGCGACCGCCACAGGGAACGATCCGCCGGCGCCGGCGGCGGGCTCGCGGAGCGGGCGTGACGTTGTGGATCGACTGGGCGCGAGGCGCGGGAAGTCGCGTGAGCGTTCCGCGAGTCGCCCGGCTGCTTGGGAAAGCCGCTGCCGCGCCGGGCGAGCTTTTGAATCGCCGTTTCTCAGAAGAGCCGCTTGAGCCAGTTCCAAAGCCGGCTCGGCGCGGGTTCGGGTACGACCGGAGCCCGGTGCAGCGGACACGTTGCCGTGGGTGCCGTTCCGGGCAGGAAGTAGTCCGTCTCTACGGCGCCGCACCGCGGCGTGGCCAGCGCGCCGGACAGCGGGTCGATGCGGACGGCCTCGAGATCCGACGGCGGCTTGTACCAGTCGCCGGGCAGATGTGCCTGCGCCGTGCCCATCAACTTGCCCCAGATGGGCGCCGCCAGGTGCGACTCCTGTACGGTGAGCGGCCGACCGGAATCGTATCCCACCCAGACCGCCACGACGAGTCTTGGCGTGTAGCCGACCATCCATGCGTCCGTGTCGGTGGTGCCCGTCTTGGCCGCGGCCGGTCCGTGCAGGTACGGCAGCGCTCCGTAGCCCGTCCCTCCTGGCGCGAGCACGCTCTGCATCAAATCCGTCATTTGAAACGCCAGCTCCGGCGATATGACGCGCGTTTTATCGAGCGGGTGAACCGTGCGCCCGTAGGGCGTGTCGACCGACTCGACCGCGTGCGGCGTCACCTTGTACCCTCCGTTGGCAAAGGTGGCATACGCGGCGGCCAATTCCACCGGCGTGACCGGGAATACCCCGAGGGCGAGCGATGGGTATGGCTTCATGTCCTCGTCGATGCCGAGCCGCCTTGCAAAGGACACCACGTTTTGCGTTCCAATCGCGAGTTCCGTCTGCACCGCGTACACGTTGTCCGATCGCGCAATGGCCTCGCGCAGCGTGAGCGGCCGGCCCGCGTAGATGTCGCCGTAGTCGTGCACGATGTACTCGTCCGCGGGCGACGGCCCGTAGATGAACGTCGTCAGCTTGGAGTCGACCTCCCGCGCGGGCGTCCAGCCGTGCTCGAGCGCGGCGCCGTACACAAACGCCTTGAAGGTCGATCCCGGCTGCCTTTTGCCGAGCGCCCGGTTGAACGGGCTCTCGCGATAGTCCCGCCCGCCGACGAGAGCGCGAATCGCACCCGTCTCTGGGTCCAACGCCACGAGCGCGGCCTGGATGCCGCTTGAGGGCGGCAGGGTCGACTGAATGGCCCGCTCGGCCGCCTTTTGCAGAAGCGGGTCGAGCGTGGTGTGGATGCGGACGTAGCCGGCGTCGAGATCGTTATCGGTGAGGCGGGCCATGCGCTTGGCTTCGTTGAACGCCATTTCGCTGAAGTAAGGGGCGCTGAGCGTCGGCGGCTGGTGGCGCGCGATGTGGAGCGGTTCAGCCATCGCGGCGTCCGCCTGGGCCTTCGTGATGTAACCCGTCGCGACCATGCGCTCGAGCACCGCTTTTTGGCGCGCCTTGGCGCGTTCTGGATGGTCGAGTGGAGAGTAGAGCGTCGGGCCCTTCGGCAGTCCCGCGAGCATTGCGGACTCGGCGAGATCGAGCGATTGAACGGGTTTGCCGAAGTAGAGCTGGCTCGCCGCAGGAGCCCCGTACGCGCCGTGTCCGTAGTAGACGACGTTGAGATACCGGTCCAGGATCCAGTTCTTCGGCTCGTGCAGCTCGAGTTGCAGGGCGAGCAAGGCCTCGCGCACCTTGCGGCCGAAGGTGCGGTCCTGCGTGAGATATAGGTTTTTGGCGAGCTGCTGCGTGATGGTCGAGCCCCCCTGCACGATCTCGCCGTGGCGCACGTTCACGGCGATCGCGCGCAGCGTCGACCGCACGCTGATGGCGTGATCTCGGTAGAAATTGGCGTCCTCCGTCGCGAGGGTGGCCTCGACGAGCCAGTGCGGGAACGCGCGGAGCGGGACCGTGGTGCGCACCTGGCCGGCGGGAGACCAGAGCGCAATCGGCCGCCCGTCTTCCGAGGTGAGCTGGGTGGGCGCGGCCTGTGCGGTCGCAGGGAGCGGCAAGAGTTTCAGACCGACCAGGACGAGCGACGTGCCGATGAAACCGGCGCCGAACGCGCTGCCAAATGCGATCGCGGCGATGCGGGCAAAGGACATGCGGCCGCGGTGCAGGGGGCGCGTCTCGGTGTCGGGAATGAACGGTTTAGGCATGACATGGGACCTCCGGCGAGAGGATGGACACACGTGTAGTGTGAGCGGCGCGATGAAAAATATTCCAAGAGATGGGGTATCGCCCGTGCGCCTTCTTGTCAGGACGGACGGCGTGGCGTAGACTGAGAACGAGAGGGTTGGCTCGTTTGTTTCGATGGTGAAATCGCGTTTCATATGTTGTGCACTGTGCCTGCCGTGATCTCGCCGCGCGCAGGCCGGCAGGCGACGCACGGACCCAGCCCAAACGCCGCCTTCCGCGCGCTCGGCGGAGCGCCGGGACGGGATCGCCGGGGTGGGCGTGGTGTCGCTTCCATCGCTGGATGAGGAGGGTTTGTATGAAGGCCTGGGTGGTGCGCGAACTGGGGCCGCATCGCGACGTGCTTCGCCTCGAGGACGTTCCGGCGCCCTCCATGCAAGCGGGCGCCGCACGAATCCGCGTGGAAGCTACGGCCCTCAACTTTCTCGATCTGCTGGTGTGCCAGGGACAGTACCAAGAAAAGCCGCCCCTGCCCTTCACGCCAGGCGTCGAGGTGTCTGGCATCGTCGAGGACATCGCGGAGGACGTCGCGCAAGGTGCGCCTTTCCACATGGGCGATCGCGTCATCGCCCTGCCGGCGCTGCCCGCGGGGGGCCTGGCGGAACAAGTCGTCGTGCCGCTCGCGCAGGTGCACAAGGTGCCGCGAGGGGCGTCACCCGCCGAAGCGGCGGCGATGTTCATCACGTATCACACCGCGTACTACGCGCTCCACAGGCTGGCGAGGCTTCAGCCCGGCGAAGTGCTGCTGGTGCACGCCGGAGCGGGCGGCGTGGGGTCGGCCGCCATTCAGCTGGGCAAGGCCGCGGGGGCGCGGGTCATCGCGACGGCGGGCGGCCCAGAGAAGGTGGAGACGTGCCGTCAGCTTGGCGCCGACGAGGCGATCGACTATCGGACAGGCGACTTCGTGGAAGCGGTGAAAGCGTTCACACAAGGCCGCGGCGCCGATGTCATCTTCGATCCGGTCGGCGGAGACGTATTTGACCAGTCGCGCAAATGCATCGCCTTCGAAGGGCGGTTGCTCGTCATCGGGTTTGCGAGCGGCCGAATTCCGCAGGCGCCGATGAACCACGCGCTCGTCAAGAACTACAGCCTTGTCGGCGTGCACTGGGGGCTCTTTCACCGGCTGTACCCAGAGGCGGTGCGCGAGATGCACGACGCGCTCCTTCGCCTGTATGAGGCGGGGCAAATCCGCCCGCTTGTGCGCCACATCTATCCCTTTGAGGAAGCCATCCAGGCGATGGACGCGCTCGGCGGCCGGCAAAGCGTCGGAAAAGTGATTGTAGCTGCGCCGTGATCGGCGTGGCCTTGTACGGACAAAGGGGGACATCAGCATGATGGAAGTTCGGGTGCCTGGCGGGACCTTTCTCTTGCACGAGGTCGATCCGGCCGAGGTCTACACGCCCGAAGAGTTCACCGACGAGCACCGCATGATTCGCCAAACGGCGCGCGAGTTTGTGGAGCGCGAGGTGTGGCCCAAGCAGGATGCCATTGAGCAGGAGGACTTCGACTGCGTCGTTCGCCTGTTGAAACAGGCGGGGGATCTCGGCCTTCTCGCGCACAGCGTGCCAGAGGCGTACGGCGGCCTCGGCCTCGACAAAATCTCGAAAGCCATCGTCGGGGAGATGGTGGGGATGACGGGCGCCTACGGCGTCGCTCATTCCAACCATACCTGTATCGCGACGCTGCCCATCACCTACTTTGCGAGCGAAGGCGTGAAGCAGCGCATCCTGCCGAAAATGGCGAGCGGCGAGTATCTCGGCGCGTATTGCTTGACGGAGCCGACGGCCGGATCGGACGCGCTTGCCGCCAAGACCGTGGCGCGAAGGAGCGAGGATGGCACGCATTACCTCATCTCCGGGACGAAGCAGTTCATCACGAATGCGGGCTTTGCGGACACCTTCATTGTCTACGCCAAGGTGGACGGCGAACACTTCACCGCCTTTCTTGTGGAGCGGACGTTCCCTGGCATCTCGCTCGGCCCCGAGGAGCAGAAGATGGGCATCCACGGATCGTCCACGCGGCAGGTCATCTTCGAGGACTGCCCGGTGCCTGCGGAAAACGTCATTGGGGAAGTCGGACGCGGTCACGCGGTCGCGCTCGGCGTGTTGAACCTCGGCAGGTTCAACCTGGGCGCCGGCAACGTCGGCGGCGCGAAGCGGGAGCTGCAGGCCGCGGCCCGTTACGCTGCCGAACGGCGCCAGTTCGGCCGGGCCATCGCCGAGTTTCCTGCCACGCAGGCGAAGCTCGCGTCGATCGCGGCGCGCATTTACGCGGCGGAGTCGCTCGTCTATCGCACCGCCGCGATGCTGGAACACGAGCTCGCGCCGCTCTATGGTGAGCTGCCCACCAAGGACAAGGAGTCGCGTCTGCGGGAGCACGCCATCGAGTGCGCGGTGTGCAAGGTGTACGGGTCCGAGACGCTTTGGAAGGCCGCCGACGAGGCGGTGCAAATCCACGGCGGATACGGCTACATCCGCGAATATCACGTGGAGCGCATGCTGCGGGATGCGCGCATCCAGCGCATCTTTGAGGGCACGAACGAAATCAACCGCCTCCTCATCCCCACCCACTTTTTGCGGCGCATCAGCCGGGACAGCGCGGCACTCGCCCGCCTGTCCGATGCGGTGGACGCGCTCGGCAAGCTGGCTTCTGGGCGTGCGGCACAGGCGGCCTTCGGGCGCGCGGCCCTGGAGATCATGCGATCCCTTTATCTTGCAGGCTGTGCCCTTGTGGCGGATCGATTTGCCGGGCGACTGGACGCGGAGCAGGAGATTGCGATGCAGTTGGCCGATCTCGCGATTTCCCTCTACGCGGCGGAGAGTGCCGTTCTCCGGGCCGAAAAGGCCGCTTCTGACGACGCCGAGGTCCATCGGGCGCTCGCCGCGGTGGCGCTCGATCTTGAGGTGCAGTCTGCGGCCGATGCCGCCATGGGGCTGTTTGCTGCCGTGGGCGATCACGCCGGGAGCAGGGAGCGAGGCCTGGACGCCATCCGCCATCTCGCGGCGCTTCGCGATCCAGACGGGATTGCCCACCGGCGCCGGTTGGCGAACCTGGTCGTCGAAAGGGGCGGCTATCCGCTCGACTGACGCCCGCACGAAGAGAAGGAAGGAATCGCGCGTTTGCGCGGATGACGGTGGCCGAACGGGCCCGGAAGGGCGCCTTCGGCCACTTGTCGTGTCACGGCTTCATCCTTGCTCCCACGCGGCAAGCTGGATCCGCCGCGGCGAATTCGTTACCCTTGTCCTCGGGCCTTTGCGGCGAGTTTGGTATAATACCGCCCGAGAAAGGATGGATGAAGGTGGCACAGACCCATCTTTGGTTTACAGAACTTCAGAACGACAATTTGACCATCGGACTGCGGATAGAAAAGACGATTCACAGCGAGAAGACCGAGTACCAGCAGCTTGACGTCTACAAGACGGTTCAGTACGGCAACCTGCTCGTGCTCGACGGCTGCATCATGACGACGGATAAGGACGAGTTCGTGTACCACGAGATGTTGGCGCACGTGCCCCTGCACACGCATCCGAACCCGAAGAGCGTGCTCGTGGTCGGTGGCGGCGACGGCGGCATCATCCGCGAGGTCATCAAGCATCCGTCCGTGGAGCGCGCGGTGCTCGCCGAGATCGACGGGCGCGTCGTCGAGGCCTCCAAGAAATACTTTCCGCACATCGCGTCGGGCCTCTCGGATCCCCGCGTCGACGTGCAGATTGTGGACGGCATCCGCTACGTCGAGGAGCACCCGAACGAGTTCGACGTCATCCTCATTGACTCCACCGATCCCGTCGGGCCCGCGGTGGGGCTCTTCCAACGCCCGTTCTACGAGTCGGTGTTCCGCGCGCTCAAGGAAGACGGCCTGATGGCGGCCCAGACCGAGTCGCCGTTCATCAATCAGGACCTCATCCGCCAGGTCTACGGCGACGTGCGCGCCACGTTCCCGGTTGCGAAGCTCTACTTGGCGTACGTCCCGACGTATCCGACGGGGATGTGGAGCTTCACCCTCGGCAGCAAAAAGTATCGCCCGCAGGACGTCAGCGAGGTTCGGGTGCATGACACCAAGTACTACAACCGCGAGATTCATCACGCCTCGCTCGCCCTGCCGAATTTTGTGAAGGAGCTTGTCGGCGAATGACGTTCTCGTTCGATGTGGCAAAAGCGTTTCCGCTCGCCTACAGCGGCAATGTGTTCATCGGCGCAACCGACGATTTCCACGCCGCCAAGGCGGTCATCTACGGCATGCCTATGGACTGGACGGTCTCGTTTCGCGCGGGGGCGAGGCTCGGGCCCGCGCGCATCCGCGAGGTGAGTCTCGGGCTGGAGGAATACAGCCCCTATCTCGATCGCGACCTGAGCGAGATCAGCTACTTCGACGCCGGAGACATCCCCCTTGCCTTCGGCAATCCAGAGGAGAGCCTCGAGCGCATTTACCAGTACGTCTCGGCGCTCTACGCGGCGGACAAGTTGCCGATCGGCCTCGGCGGCGAACACCTCGTCTCGTGGGGCGCCATTCGCGCGGCGTTCGAGCGCTACCCGGATCTGCGCGTCATCCACATCGACGCGCACACCGACCTGCGCGATCACTACGAGGGCGAGCCCCTGTCGCACGCGACGGTCATCAAGAAGGTGTGCGATCTCATCGGGCCGGATCGTGTCTACCAGTTCGGCATTCGCAGCGGGACGCGCGAGGAATTTCAATGGGCCCGCGAGCACACGCACTTCGCGCCGTTTGAGCTCGCCGAGCCGCTGCGCGCCGCGCTCCCCGAGTTGCATGGGAAGCCCGTCTACATCACCTGGGACATCGACGTGTTCGATCCGGCGACCGCACCCGGGACCGGCACGGCCGAACACGGCGGCATTTTCGCGCCGGAGGCGTTTCGCGCCATCACCTATATGAAGGCCCTCCGCGTCGTCGGCTTCGACCTCGTCGAGGTGGCGCCGCAGATCGATCCGACCGAGCAGACGCAGATCCTCGCCTCCAAAATCGTGCGCGAGGCGCTCTTGGCGTTTGTGCGGTGACGGCCGATGAGCGCTTGGCTGGAACCTCAGGAGGGCGTGAGCTGGGACTGCCACGTCACCTGGCGGCGGCGGGCCCGGCTTCATGACGAACGCCGAACGCGGTACGAGACCACCCGCGGCGAGGCGCGCGACGCGCGCTGGCTGCACGTGAAAGGCGGGCATCTGCTCTCGTTTCAGGACGGCGAGGCGTTGTACGTCGTGCGAATGGAGCGCGATCGCGTCCTCATGGTGCGCCGCGGGGAGGTGTCGCTCACACAAATCTTCGCCGAGGGCAAGTCGCAGGATCTCGTCCTTCGCGCCCACGGGAAGGAGTTGCCGGTCCGCGCCGAGACGCGGTCCGTCGAGGTGTCGGTGGGCGAGGCGGGAGGCCGCGCGCACGTGACCTTCGACCTTGTCTACGCGGACCAGGAAGCGCAATTTGTCGATCTCGTCTTTCAGTGGGTCCGGCGGTCCTGAGCACCGGCGGACGCGCGCGGGACGAGATCGGCCACATCTAGCCACCCCTCCGGGTGCGTCTTCCACACGATCTCGTACGGATTTCCCCATTCCCGCATCATCCGCTCGTACATCGCCTTCTTGATGGCATTGAGGCGCGCCCGCTCCTCGGGCCGCGTCAGGTTGGCACTGTGCAGGCGCACGTGGTAGAGGACGCGATCGACGTGCAGAAACCGGCCGACGGCGGCGAGCTTGAGCAGGATCAGCTTGTCCTCGTAGACGCGGCCCTGGCCAGCTGGGTCGCGCTCAAACCCTCCCACGCGGCGAACGGCCTCGGTGCGGTAAAAGCGGGGCACGAGATAGGGGCCGTAGCGGAAGAAATCGAACTTGTCGGCAAATGGGCGCCCGAAAAGGACGTGATCGCGCACGAGGCGCGAACCCTCCTCCCGCCAGTGCTGGGCGTTGGCCGACACCAGCACGGCGTCGGGCGACGAGGCGTCCATGGCGGCGAGGAGTTCCTCGAGCGCGGTGGGCGCGAACCAGTCGTCGCTGTCCAGGGTGACAAAGTACGGCGTGTGGATGTGCTCGAGGGCGGCCTGGAGGGCGTTGCCGAGGCCGACGTTCGCTCGGAGCGACAGGACGTGCACGCGCTCGTCGTATTGGTGGCGCCGCGCAACCTCGGCGGACTCGTCCGTCGATCCGTCGTCGACGACGAGCAGGCGCCAGTGAGGCGTGGTCTGCGCGAACACGCTTGCCATGGCCGTCGGCAATTCCTGCGCTCGGTTGTGGACCGCGATGACCACCGTCACGCGCGGCGTGGCATCCGTGTTCATGCGCTCATGACCTCCTGTTGCCGTGCCGCCTGCAGCATCGCTCCGGCATAGAGAATTTCGCGAATGCATCCGATACAATGAGTGTAAATCATTGCGGAGGGCGTGGGAATGGCCGTGATCGAAGGCGGGAGCGTGCAGCTGGAATGGATGGGCGATCAGGCTCTGCTCCTGCGCTTACCGGAGCATGTGGCGATTGAGACGGGAGAAGCGCTCGACAGGCTGTTGGCGCTGAGGGAAGCGCTTATCCGCGAACTGGGCGATGCCCAAGGTATCGACGATGTCACCCTGGGCTATCGATCGGTCGCGGTCTATGCGGACTTCGACGAGGTCTCTCCGGAGGAGCTCTTG
Source organism: Alicyclobacillus vulcanalis (assembly GCF_900156755.1). Lineage (GTDB taxonomy): Bacteria > Bacillota > Bacilli > Alicyclobacillales > Alicyclobacillaceae > Alicyclobacillus > Alicyclobacillus vulcanalis. Next base: position 111,150 of record NZ_FTOO01000003.1, on the reverse strand, counting down.
ATTCGCGCCAGGCGGGCCATCGGGCGGGCCGGGGCGAGGGGCGGGCCGGTTGGGGGGAAGGCCATCGTCACGCTGCCGGTGGTCTACGGCGGCGCGTATGGGCCGGACCTCGACGAGGTGGCCGAGCGCACAGGGCTTTTGCCGGAGGACGTCATCCGGCTGCACCAGGAGGGGTCGTATCGGGTGGCGATGATCGGCTTTTCGCCGGGATTTGCCTACCTGATTGGCTTGCCGGAGCGCCTGCGCGTCCCGCGCAGAAAGACGCCGCGCAGCCGGGTCGAGCGGGGATCGGTCGGGATCGCCGGATTTCAGACGGGCGTGTACTCGTTTGCGACGCCTGGGGGCTGGCAGATCATCGGCCGGACGCCGCTCGGGCTGTTTGACGTGAAGCGAAATCCGCCGAGCCTGCTTGCGCCGGGCGATGAGGTGCGCTTTCGCGCGGTGACGGAGGAGGAATACCATGAGCGCCTTGGCACGTACACATGAGCCAGGCGTCGCGCGCGTTCGGGTGTTGTCGCCGGGCATGTACACCACGGTGCAGGACGGAGGGCGCCCCCATCATCGCCATCTGGGCGTGCCGCTTGGAGGTGCGCTCGACGCGCTGTCGTACAGGGCGGCCAATCGGCTCGCGGGCAATGCTTCGGACCTGGCGGCGCTTGAGTTCACGGGCGTCGGGCCCGCGCTTGCCTTTGAGGCGCCCGCTGCAATCGCCTTGTGCGGCGCGGAGTTTGGGGCGTATGTGGATGGGGAACGGCTGCCGACCGGGCGACCCATCTGGCTCGGTGAGGGCGCAGTCTTGGAAATCCGCAACGTGCGCCGCGGTTTTCGTGGCTATTTAGCCATCGCCGGAGGCTTTCTTGGGGAACCGGCACTGGCAAGCCAGAGCGCTCTGCCGCGCTACGGGCTTGGGCGCCTTCTCGCTGCCGGCGACGAGATTCCCTACGCGCCCGGGCCGCCTCAACCGCCTGCCGGGTTTCGCCCGATTGCGCCGCACGCGTCCGTCGCGCCGTTTCAGGTCGGCGGATGGCTGGACCAGGTGGAGGACGACATCCACATTGTGCGCGTCGTCCCGGGCGAGCAGGCCGACTGGTTTGAGGCCGAGTCGCGAAACGCGTTCTACGAGCGCACATGGCAGGTGGCGCCTCAGTCCGACCGCATGGGCATGCGGCTCAGCGGCGAGGCCCTGGCGGCTTCCGCCCGCCAGCTCGCGAGCGAGCCGGTGGTGCCAGGCACCATTCAGGTGCCACCGGACGGCAAGCCCATCGTGCTCATGCGCGAGTGCCAGACCACCGGCGGCTATCCAAAGCTCGCCACGGTCATCTCCGCCGATCTCGACAAATTGGCACAGCTTCGACCAGGAAGTTTCGTGCGGTTTGTGGAAGTGAGTGTGGCGGACGCGTTTCGGTTGAGGCGCATGCATACCCAGCTCGCCCGCGTGTGGCTGAGGCTCGTCGCGGAGCGAGCGCGCCAAGCGTGGGAAGGTCAAGGAGGGATTTGAGCGTGGCCGAGGTAGATGTGAACGCGGATCTCGGTGAAGATTTTGGCCACTATCGCCTGGCGCATGACGACGCCATCCTCGCCTATGTGACGTCGGCCAACCTGGCGTGTGGCCTGCACGCGGGCGATCCCGTCGTCATGGCGCGCAGCGTCGGCCTCGCGAAGGCGCGCGGCGTGGCCGTCGGCGCGCATCCCGGCTATCCCGACCTTCAAGGCTTCGGCCGGCGGGACATGGCGCTTCGCGAAGACGAAATCTATGCCTTTGTGCTGTACCAGATGGGAGCGCTGGCCGCGTTTTGCCGCGCTCACGGCGTGCGCCTGCACCACGTGAAGCCGCACGGCGCGCTGTACAACCGCGCCGCGGTCGATCGCGCCGCCGCGCGCGGCATTTGCCGCGCCATCGCCGATTTTGACCCGTCACTCAAGGTGTATGCGCCCTATCGGAGCGAGCTGGCACGCCAGGCCGAGGCCCTCGGTCTCTGCGCGTGCAGCGAGGTCTTCGCGGACAGGCGCTATGAGGCGGACGGCCAACTCACGCCGAGGCAGCATCCCGACGCCGTCATTCGCGATCCCGACGAGGCGTGCGAACAGGTGTTGCTCATGGTGCAGGAGGGGCGCGTTCGCGCGCGGACGGGCGAGTGGCTCGAGGTGGCGGCGGATACCATCTGCCTGCACGGCGACGGGCCTCAGGCCGTCCAGCTCGCAAAAACGCTCCACGAGCGGTTGACACAGGCGGGCGTCCGGCTGCGGCCCGCATGACGTGGACGCGATGGCGAACGTCCGCGCGCAGCCGAGCGCGCAATGGATGATGGAAATCGGATGGATGAGGTGAGGGCATTGGCAGAGCAGTGGACAAATTATCGCGTGGAAGATCACGTGGCGGTTTTGACGCTCCAGCGCCCGCAGGCGTTGAATGCGCTTTCCCGGGAGGTCCTCTCGGAAATCGGCGCACATCTCGCGATGCTAAACCTACAAGAGGTGCGCGCCCTCGTCATTCGCGGCGAGGGGAGGGTCTTCTGCGCGGGCGCCGACATCGCGCAGATGCAGCACATGACCGCCGTCGAGGCGGAGAGCATGGCCCGGCTCGGACAGCGCGTGTTTCAGGCCATTGAGCAGCTGCCCATCCCGGTCATCGCCTTGATCCATGGCGGGGCATTCGGCGGCGGGCTCGAGCTTGCGCTGGCGTGCGACTTCCGCATCGCGGCTTCCGGCGCGGTCGTGGGCCTTCCCGAGGTGACGCTCGGGGTCAACCCCAGTTTCGGGGGAACGTACAGGCTTCCGCGTGCGATTGGCTTTTCGCGCGCGCTCTCGATGATGCTCCTGGGCGAGCGGATCCCCGTCGAGAAGGCGCTCGAGTACGGCCTCGTCACGGAGGTGGTGGCGCCGGATGAGCTGGAGACGCGCGGAATGGAGCTTGCGCGTAAGCTCGCCGGGCAGTCGAGCGCGGCCATGGCCGCCATCAAGCGGTCGGCACATCACGGGTTCGGTCAAGACGCCGGGCGCGCGCAGGCGTATGAGGCCGCGCAGTTCGGACTGTGCTTTGCTTCCGGGGACGCTCGCGAGGGCATGGCCGCCTTCAAGGAAAAGCGAGAGGCCCGCTTCCACAAGGATTGACGCCGGCCCGATCCGTCCCTCAGAGGCTTGTATCCGCGCGCGGAGCGGTTTGCGCCGCACTTGGCGCGCGGACGAGCTTTGCACGGCTTTGCTCCATCGGCTCGCGTGGCGGTGAAAAGAAGGGTGCAGGATCTCGCGGCGCCTGGGTTGGGGGTTGGCGCCCGGCGCCCATCGGCGGACGGCGCGCATCGGCGGACGGCGCCCTTCGCCGTTTGCGCATCCGGCGCGATCTCGGCCTCCCTTGACATCCTGCGATGTTCCGGGCACGGCCGCAAAAATGTCGGTTTGGAGTCTGGACGTCATGTGCTAAACTTAGATAACATGTAAGCCGGTCATTCGAGCTTCGTCCATGGGGTCGAAATGGGCCACCGGCCTATCCCGTGTTGGAAGGGAAGATTCCAAAGATGGCCATTTCATTGGCACGAACGGAACACGAGATACAGGAAATGCCTCTCGTGGAGCTCGTGTATGAGATCTTGAAAGCCCGCAAAGAGCCCATGTACTTCCGCGACATCATGAAGGAAATTCAGGAACTCCGCCATATGACGGATGAGCAGGTGGCGGACGTGATCGCGCGGGTGTTCACGGAGATCAACGTCGATGGCCGGTTCGTCTGTATTGGTCACAACGTGTGGGGGTTAAATCGTTGGTATCCGACGGATCGCAACGCGGAGCGGTTGGCGAGCGGCAAGAAGTTCATCCGCAAGACCGGCGATGCGTTTGGCGACGAGGAGGACGACGAAGAGGAGTACGAGGAGGACGTCCTCGAGGAAGATGAACTCGACTACGACGCCGTCGAGGCGGTGGACGAGGAGTCCGAGTTCGACGACGTCGAAGTGACGGAGGACGAGGACGAAATTCTCCCCGAAGACGAATACGACGATGCGCCGCTGTTCGACGAAGACGAGGAAGTCGAGGAAGACGAGGAGGACTGACGTCTTCCGCGCCTTTCGGACGCGTTCTGGGCCTTCCGGAACGCGGTTTTTGTGTGCTTTGGTCGCGCTTGGCAGGGAGGACAGATGCATGACAGCGAAGTACATCTTCGTGACGGGCGGTGTGGTGTCCGGTCTCGGGAAGGGCATCACGGCCGCGAGCTTGGGCCGCCTCTTGAAGAACCGCGGCCTGAACGTCACCATTCAAAAGTTTGATCCCTACATCAACGTCGATCCGGGAACGATGAGCCCGTATCAACACGGCGAGGTGTTCGTGACCGACGACGGCGCGGAGACGGATCTCGATCTCGGCCACTACGAAAGGTTCATCGACAATGACCTGAGCCAGGACAACAATGTGACCAGCGGCAGGATTTATTGGTCCGTTATCCAGAAGGAGCGCCGCGGCGACTATCTGGGCGCCACGGTCCAGGTCATTCCGCACGTGACCAACGAGATCAAGGAGCGCGTGATGCAGGCCGCCAAGCCGGATACGGACATCGTCATCACGGAGATTGGCGGCACCGTCGGCGACATCGAGAGCCAACCCTTTCTTGAGGCCATCCGCGAGATGAAAAACGAGGTCGGCCGCAACAACGTGTTGTACATCCACGTCACCCTCATTCCGTACCTGCGCATGACGAGCGAGGTCAAGACGAAACCCACGCAGCACAGCGTGGCGACGCTGCGCAGCATCGGCATCAGCCCAAACATCATCGTCTGCCGGACGGAAGTGCCGCTCAGCCAGGAGGTCAAGCGCAAAATCGCGCTCTTCTGCGACACTGATGAGGATAGCGTCATTGAGGCGAGCGATGCGGAGGTGCTGTACGAAGTGCCGCTGCGCCTTCGCGACGAGGGCCTGGACGACATCGTGCTCCGCCACTTTGGCATCTCCGCTCCGCCGGCGGACATGCGCGAATGGGAGGCGATGGTCGAGCGGATCAAGCGCCTGCATCGCGACGTCGAGATCGCCGTCGTCGGCAAATACGTGGCCCTGCCGGACGCCTACGCGAGCGTCGTGGCCGCGCTTCAGCACGGAGGGTTTGAGAACGACGCCCACGTGCACATTCGCTGGGTGAATTCGGAAGACGTAACGGACCACAACGTGGACGAGCTCCTGCGCGGCGTGGACGGCATCCTCGTGCCGGGGGGATTTGGCGATCGCGGCATCGACGGGAAAATTGTCGCCTGCCGATACGCGCGCGAGCGGAAGATCCCGTATTTCGGGATTTGCCTCGGCATGCAAATTGCCGTGATCGAGTACGCGCGCCACGTCGCGGGGCTTGATGGCGCCCACACGAGCGAGATCGATCCGCGCACGCCGTATCCGGTCATCGACCTGTTGCCGGAGCAGAAGGAGATTGAGGACAAGGGTGGCACCATGCGCCTGGGGGCCTATCCGTGCAGGCTCAAGCCGGAGTCGCGCGCGCATCGCGCCTACGGCTCGGATTTGATCTCCGAGCGCCATCGGCACCGGTACGAGTTCAACAACGATTTTCGGGAACACCTCGAGTCGCGCGGACTTGCCGTCACGGGCACGTCGCCGGACGGGCGGCTCGTCGAGATTGTGGAAATTCCAGATCATCCTTGGTTTGTCGGTGTGCAGTTTCATCCCGAGTTCAAGTCGAGGCCCAACCGCGCCCACGCGCTCTTCCGCGACTTCATCGCTGCGAGTTTGGCGTATCGCGAGCGGCGCGCCGCGCTCTGACCTCCGCCCACGAGACGCCGGAGAAAGCAAACAGGAATTTCGATCCGCCCCGGCGAAGATCCTGAAGACGAGTTGAGCTAGCGAAGAGGTGGGGGCATGGCGTACAAGGTGCTCGTGGTCGACGATCAATTTGGGATCCGCGTGCTGCTGCACGAAGTCCTGCAGCGGGAAGGGTATGAGGTGTTCCAGGCTGCGAATGGGCCGAGTGCCCTCCAAATCGTCGAGCGTGAGCGGCCTGATCTGGTTCTTTTGGACATGAAGATACCGGGGATGGACGGCTTGGAGATCCTGCGCAACATCCGCAAGCTTGGCGTGGATGCCAAGGTCATCATGATGACGGCGTACGGCGAGTTGGACCTGATTCACGAGGCGATGGAAATGGGGGCGCTCGCCCACTTCACCAAGCCGTTTGACATCGACGAGTTGAGGCGGACCGTCCGGGAACACCTCGAAGCGAGTTCTGGAATGATGTGAGCGCGCCTTGGACGGCCGAAAGGTGAGTTGGTGCGCGCAAAGCATGGTATCATAGAAGTGGTACGCGGGTCGCCCGCGCGAGCCCTCAGGTGAGCCGAGCAGAGAGACAACGAGTGGCGACCGGAGGACCGGAGATTTTGGGGACAGGAGAGGATGAGGAACATGAAGCTGTTCATCGATACGGCGAACGTCGATGAAATTCGCCGGGCAGCGGCCATGGGCATTCTGAGTGGCGTGACGACCAACCCGAGCTTGGTGGCGAAGGAAGGGCGCGACTTCATTCAGGTGCTCAAGGAGATTGTCGAGATCGTCGATGGCCCCATTAGCGCTGAGGTCGTGAGCCTGGACGCGGAGGGCATGGTCAAGGAGGCCCTGCCTCTCGCGGAGATCCATCCGAACATCGTGATTAAAATCCCGATGACGGCAGAAGGGCTGAAGGCGGTGCATGAGCTCGCGAAGAAGGGCATCCGCACCAACGTGACGCTCATCTTCAGCGCCAACCAGGCGCTTCTCGCGGCGCGTGCCGGCGCGTCGTTTGTCAGCCCGTTCATTGGCAGGCTTGACGACATCAGCATGGACGGCGTCGAACTGATTGCCGATATCGCGCAGATTTTCGACATCCACGCCATCGATACGGAGATCATCGCGGCGAGCATCCGCCATCCGATGCACGTGACCGCCGCAGCGAAGGCGGGGGCGCACATCGCCACCTGTCCGTTCAGTGTGTTGGATCAGATGATCAAGCATCCGCTGACGGATCGCGGCATCGAGCGGTTTTTGGCCGATTGGAATAAGCTGAATCAGAAGTGACGCGATGGCCAGGGCCGACGGGAGGCCCTGGCTCGCTCATGTTACAGGCGGTTCGACAAGACTCGCCCTTGTAGAATGGGCGGGTCGTGATTATACTACGGATAGCCGCAACAACGTCCGGTTGAGCCGTTGGAATCGCTTCCCGCGCTCCTCGCGCGCAGCGTTTCTCCTCGCACCGAAGACTCCAATGGCCTTCATCTGGATGGCACGCATCGTGCTGGATTGCCTCTTTCAAATGCTGTAATCTCGGTCCCCGTGTGGTGTCAGAACAAGCCGCGACGACGCAAGGCGCATAGGATGACTCAGCCCGCCTCAAGCCGTCTGAATTTGCCCGTGGCGCGGTGTGTGCCGCCGGGACAGAAATGTGAGGGACGACGCTTGGACATTCGAGAACTTGAAGAAAAGAAATTAACAGAGCTATACAAATATGCTCGAGAATTTCAGATCCCACACTACGGATCGATGAAAAAGAAAGAACTGATTTTTGCCATTCTCAAGGCGCAGGCCGAGCGAGATGGGCTGATGTTCGCCGAAGGCGTGCTGGAAATCATGCCGGAAGGCTACGGGTTTTTGCGGCCTGTGGGCTATCTGCCGAGTCAGGAAGACATCTACGTTGCAGCATCGCAAATCCGCCGCTTCGACCTCCGCACGGGGGATCTCGTCAGCGGGAAGGTGCGGCCTCCCAAGGAGAACGAGCGGTACTTCGGCCTGTTGCACGTAGAGGCCGTGAACGGATACAGCCCAGAGGTGGCGGCTGAGCGACTTCACTTTGCAGCGCTGACCCCGCTGTTTCCCTCCAAACGTATCCAGCTTGAAACGACACCCGAAAACATGGCGACCCGCCTGATTGACCTGTTCGCGCCGATTGGATTTGGCCAGCGCGGCATGATTGTCGCGCCTCCGAAGGCAGGCAAGACGGTTTTGCTGAAGGAAATCGCCCACAGCATCGCGACCAACTATCCGGACGTCCACCTGTTTGTGTTGTTGATTGACGAACGCCCAGAAGAGGTCACGGACATGCAGCGGTCCGTCCGGGGCGAGGTGATTGCCTCCACGTTTGACGAGGTGCCGGAGAATCACATCAAGGTGGCGGAGCTCGTGCTGGAGCGCGCGCTGCGACTCGTGGAGCACAAACAAGATGTGGTCATCCTTCTGGACAGCTTGACTCGCCTGACGCGCGCCTACAACCTGGTCGTGCCGCCGTCTGGGCGCACCTTATCAGGCGGCATTGACCCGGCGGCGTTCCATCGGCCCAAACGATTCTTCGGAGCGGCCCGCAACGTCGAAGAGGGCGGCAGTCTGACCATCCTCGCCACGGCGCTGATTGACACCGGATCGCGGATGGACGACGTCATCTACGAGGAATTCAAGGGCACGGGCAACATGGAGCTGCATTTGGACCGCCGGCTTGCCGAGAAGCGCGTGTTTCCCTCCATCGATATTCGCCGCTCGGGAACTCGACGCGAAGAGGCGCTCATGCCGAAGGAAGAACTGGAGAAAGTGTGGGCCATTCGCAAGTCCATGGGTGACAACCAGGACTTCACCGAAATGTTCCTCCGCAAGTTTCGCCACTACAAGACGAACAAGGAGTTTCTCGACAGCCTCAGCCTGAATCGGGTCGAGCGAAAACCCGTGCCTCAGGCCGAGAAGCCGGCCGTGCAACCTGTGGCGAGCGAGACGTGAACGATGAACCCCTCACACCTGACGGTGGAGGGGTTGCTCGTCCAAGGACGATGACCGGGTCTCTGCGGTATGGAGATGCCCGTCAAGATGCGTGTTTGCCATTCCGGCGCCGACCGGGCCTCCCGGAAACGGACCGCCTGATGGAGACTGCCTGTTTCACTCGTCCTCGTCGGGGAACGGAGGAAGAAAGATAAAGTTCGGGTGAGCGGAGTGGGTATTGACCGTCCCCGACATGTGGTTGGTCAGGCCGTGTGTCTGCTGGACGGTTCCGGCGAACGCCGTTGCTGAGGCCGCGATGCTCAAGGTGCCCACGGACGCGGCCGCCATGAACAACGTACGAAGAAGTTCCCATGTCTTCATTTCAATCTCATCCTCCTTGAAGGGTGTCCATTGCGTTCATGGTGTCCATCGGGCCGGGATGTTCCGGTTTCATCCCCGCCCATGGTGATGTGCGTTCCAAGCCTTCTGCACTGCGATCCAAGAGCTCTTGGATGTTTCCTGCGCGCATCTTTAGCCTAACGCGAGGCATTCGTCTGCCACAATTGCGCAGCGTATGAACGAGCTACGATTTTGTAAAATCGGCTTATCTTTTAAAAAACGTGGTTCTTCGTCGCATGCGGTGCGTGACAAGGCGCAGACCTTTTGTTATAATCATGGGCAGTGTGTTCAAGCAGATAGGGGTGAAACGATGAAGCCGGACATTCATCCGACCTACCATACAGTCACGGTGACGTGTGCTTGTGGCGAGACGTTCGAGACGGGTTCGACGAAGGAGTCCATCCGCGTCGAGATCTGCTCGAAGTGCCACCCGTTCTTCACGGGCAAGCAGAAGTTTGTGGATTCGGGCGGCCGCGTCGATCGGTTCAATCGCAAGTATGGGCTTCAGCCGCAAGGCGAGCGCTGAGCGCAAAGGGGACGTAAGCCATGGTTGGCTCACCGGCCGCTGGGCAGAGCGGGTGAGCCTGCTTTGGCTTTTTCTGTTCCTGGGTGGGTATCTGCGCTCGGTACGGGCCGTCCTGGGCCTGGGAGGGGGTGCGTCGATGTTCGATCGGTTGGCGAGTATGGAAGAGCGGTATGAACACCTGAGCCAGTTGCTGTGCAGCCCCGACGTGGTATCGGATCCAGAAAAACTGCGGGCGTACGCCAAAGAGCAGGCTGAGCTCGAAGAGACCGTCAGGGCGTACCGCGAGTGGAAGACAGTCTCCGAGAACATCGACGAAGCCAAGGCGATGTTGCAGGATAAGCTCGACGACGAGATGCGGGAATTCGTCCGGGCGGAGCTGTCAGAACTGCAGCGTCGGCGAGAGGGTCTCGAACAACGGCTGCAGATCCTCCTTCTCCCGAAGGACCCGAATGACGACAAGGACGTATTTGTGGAAATTCGTGCAGCCGCCGGGGGTGAGGAGGCCGCGCTCTTCGCGGCAGACCTCCTCCGGATGTATCAGCGCTACGCTGAGAAGCACGGATGGAAGACGGAGGTCCTCGACGCGAGCTACACCGACATGGGCGGATTTCGCGAGGTCGTGATGGCCGTTCACGGCAAGGGCGCCTATGCCAAGCTCAAGTTTGAGAGCGGAACGCACCGCGTGCAGCGCGTGCCAGTCACGGAGTCGGGCGGGCGAATCCACACGTCCACCGCGACGGTGGCCGTCCTGCCGGAGGTGGAAGACGTCGAGGTGGAGATCAACGAAAAGGACCTTCGCATCGATACGTTTTGCTCGACAGGCCCCGGCGGACAGAGCGTCAACACGACGCAGTCGGCGGTGCGCATCACGCATCTGCCGACGGGCATCGTGGTCTCTTGTCAGGACGAGAAGTCTCAGCTGAAGAACAAAGAGAAGGCGCTGCGCGTGTTGCGGGCGCGCCTTTATGAAAAGGCGCAGCGGGAGCAGCAGGAGGAACTCGCTGCGAAGCGCCGCCTGCAGGTCGGGACGGGAGACCGCAGCGAACGAATTCGCACCTACAACTTTCCGCAAAGCCGCGTGACGGATCATCGCATTGGGTTGACGTTGCACAAACTGAACGCCGTGCTGGACGGTGAGCTGGACGAAATCATTCAGGCGCTCATCGTCGAGAGCCAGGCGGAGATGCTTGGGGTCAGGGAAGCATGAGCGAGGCCAAGTTCTTTGTGGCGAGACTTTTGAAGGCAATCGCAGACCAACTTCCCGAGTCACCGGCGTACCGGGACCTGCCGCTCGATGAGCGCAAGCGCCTCGCGGAGCGCGAAGCGGAGCAGATTGTGGCGCATGCGCTGGGCTGGGATCGCGTGAAGTTGTTACAATCGCTCGGCGACCAGGTGCCGGACGAGGTCGCGGAGCGAGCCGCGCGCCTGGCCGCCCTGCGCGTCCAGGGCGAGCCGCTTGCCTATGTTCTCGGCAAGCAGGACTTTTACGGAAGGACGTTTGAGGTCGGCCCGGACTGCCTGATCCCGCGCCCGGACACCGAGGTCTTGGTGGAGGAGGCCATTCGGTTTTTGAAGCGGATGCCGAGTGGCACGCGCGTGATCGACGTGGGGACCGGATCTGGGTGCATCGCGGTGTCCATTGCGCTCGCCTGCCCTGGGGTGTCGGTCACGGCTGTGGACTTGTCCGCGGACGCGCTTGCGGTGGCGCGGAGGAACGCGGAACGCCTGGGTGCCGTCGTGGATTGGGCCGCGGCCGACGGCATCGAGTGGCTCATTGAACGAGCGGAGCGCGGAAGACCGTGGCACGCGATTGTCAGCAATCCGCCTTACATTCCGACGGCCGAGATTCATCACTTGGAACCGTCGGTGCGCGATTACGAGCCGCGGCTCGCCTTGGACGGCGGCGAGGATGGCCTCGCCTTTTACCGGCGCATCGCAGCCATGCCTCCCTACGTGCTGGCGCGCGGGCGCGCGGGCGTCTTCCTCGAGGTCGGCCACAACCAGGCGGACGAGGTCGCGCGTCTGTTTGCACCGTGGCGGGAGCGCGGCTTTCGCGTGAGAAAGGTGAAGGACTTGCGCGGGTTCGATCGCGTCATCACGGTGACGCGCGAGCCGCAGGCGCCGCGCGAAACGGAGAATCTCTGAATCTCTCGCGAGCGTTTGCTAGCTGTTTAAGATTCGCTTCCCCCGTCCATACTGACTGCCAGAACGGCAGGAGGGATGGACGATGGGGTTTGCGAAGCGGTTTGCGGGATTTGTCACGGCCATTCTTGCGGGCGTGGCGCTGTCGAGAGCGGCGATGGCACACGCGAATGTGCAGGGCGCGGGGGACGGCGAAGTGCTCGCCAGCATTGCGGCTCCCCACGCACCGGCCATTCCGGACGACGCGTTGCGCCTGCGCATCATCGCCAACAGCGACAGCCCGCGGGACCAGGCGCTGAAGCTCGCGGTGCGCAACGCCGTGATCGAACAGGTGGGCCAGTGGCTCGCAAACGCCCATTCGGAGGCGGAGGCGCGCGCGATTGTGGAGGCGCACGTGGCGCAGATCCAGCGGACGGCCATGGGCGTGGAGGCGGCGTGGCACGTGGACGAGCCCGTCCAGGTCGAGGTGGCGCGCGTGCCGTTTCCCACGAAGGTGTACGGCAACATCGTGTATCCCGCGGGGGAATACGAGGCGCTGCGCATCGTGCTCGGACGAGGCCAAGGCGCGAACTGGTGGTGCGTCCTGTATCCGCCGCTCTGCTTTATCGACATCACGGAAGGGGACGCGGTCCCCAACACGGGAGGATTTCCGGATTTGCCGCCGCTCGAGACCCTGTCCATCCCAACGGGCGACGGCCACACGGAGAAGGTCCAGGTGCGGCTTTGGACGCTCGATCACGCCGAAGAGTGGGTTCGCGCCATCGCGGCCCGGTTTCGCTGATGGCCCATGAGGAGAGGTAGCGAATGCGACGTTTGACGGTGGCAGGCGTTCGCCTAGAGCCACAACTGCGCGAGATGTTGAAGGAGCCCGCCCAGTCCCTTCGACGCGGCGGGCTTGTGGCGTTTCCGACCGAAACGGTGTACGGCCTCGGCGCCAACGCCCTGGACGAGGAGGCGGTGCGCCGCATCTTCGCGGCCAAGGAGCGCCCGCGTGACAACCCGCTCATCGTCCACATTGCACACGAGGAGCAGCTGCGGGACGTGATCGACGAGGCGCAGCCGCTCGATGCCGACGCGGTGCGGCTGATGCGCGCGTTCTGGCCGGGGCCGCTCACGCTGTTGTTGCCGGCCGGCGCTGCGCTTGCGCCATCGGTCCATCCCGGGCAGCCGCTGGTGGGGGTGCGCATGCCGGATCACCCGGTGGCGCGCGCGCTCATAGCCGAGGCGGGTGTGCCGATCGCGGCGCCGAGCGCGAATCGGTCGGGCAGGCCAAGTCCGACGACGGCCGACGATGTGGAGGCGGATTTGGCAGGGCGGATCGAGTGGATCGTGGACGGCGGCGCGTGCCCTGTGGGTGTCGAGTCGACGGTGCTGCTTTTGGAGCCGGACTCTGCCCGGATTCTTCGGCCGGGCGGCGTGACGCAGGAGATGATCGCGAGCGTGATCGACCGGCCGGTGTTGTACGCAGCCGATGCGTTCGATGCGGCCGCGGCACCAGTCGCGCCGGGCATGAAGTACCGGCACTATGCGCCGAACGCCAGGGTGCACGTGTGGTGGGGCGATCCGGCGGCCATCGACGAGGCCATGCGCGCCTTTCTGCTCGAAGAGGTGCAGGACGGAGAGCCGATGGTTCCTGCCCTCATTGCGCCAGACGACTTCGTGCGCCGCTTCGGATGGGCGCTGTCAGAGCATCGGCAGGCAGCCCTGCCTGCGAGCGCGTACGCTGAGGAGCTTGCGCGCCACCTGTATCGCTTGCTGCGCGCCTTCGATCGCGCCGGCGCGACGGATGTGCTGGTGCATGGCGTGGATCCGGCGCATGGCCTGGGAGCCGCGGTCATGAATCGCTTGCACAAGGCGGCCTCCGGCCGCGTGCGCTGGGTCGGTTGAGCCGAATCCATGATCTGCCTTATCTGTGGCGAAACTTCGGCGCCAATTCGAACAAAGTGCGACAAGTCGGATGAACCCGCTTTCATCGGCGGACGCCGCCTCTGCCGCGGATTATAATGGCGGTGTCGGTTAGGGAAGAACGATGAAAAGCGGGAGATGAGCAAAATGGAGCTGGCTCTGTTCATCATCACCATGGCACTGATTGTCGTTGTGGGTGCGGCACTTCTCATCGGGAACCGCGTTGTGGATCGGATGGTACACGAGGATTCGCGTGAGGCCGAAGCGCTCCTCGCCGCGGCAGCTCAGAATCGCCAGCGCACGTCGGCGTGACGAGGGACGTTTGCTTTTGGCCAGCGCTTTCTTCATAGACCAAGCGAAGGGGCAGCCGAACCGTGCCGATGCACGGAGGGCTGCCCCTCTTTGATCCTGCGGTGCACAGGCCAAGGCGCGGCTCACGGCGCGGCGGTCGCGTTGCTCGCGGTTGCGCTTGGCGATGGCGCGCCGGATGAAGGCGACGTCTGATTGCCCGGCGCGGGCAGGCTGGCGCGCGGCGACTCGCTCGACGAAGGGCTTGTCCCCGCAGAGGTCGTGCCCGTGGCCTGCGAGGCGGGCGCTGTGCCCGTCGAGTTGCCGACGGCCGTCTGATTGCTCGGCGCAGCGGAGTTCCCCGTTGGCGCGGCGCCCCCCGCGCTGCCGGTGGTCGCATTCGTCTCGTTGCTGCCGCTCGTGTTGCCGGTCATGCCACTGCTGCCGCCGGTCGGCCCGGCGCCCGTTTCGCTGCCATTCGCGGTGGACCCCATGCCGCTTTGCCCGCCGGATGCGCCGGCCCCCGGCAGAGCGGTGTTGCCGTATCCGCTTTCTCCGCTCGCACTCGTTCCGCTCGACTCACCACTCGGCGACACCTGCGACGTCCCAGTGGCCCCGCTCGATCTCGACGTGCCTCCGGCATTGACGCCCGACGACGTGCCCACGGTCTGTGTCTGCGGCGGCATGGTCAGGGGATTTTGGACGGACGCGACCTGCTCGTTCGGCGACCACGTGGGCTCGTTGGTCGGCACCACCTGACCTGTGATGGCTGAGGAGGTCGTCTCCGAGCCTGTCCCCTTCGAACCTGCGGTGGCCGTGCCTGCTTTGTTCGTGGCGTGGGTGGGCGACGACGCATGCGCGGCGGCGAGCGCATACGCTTGCCAGCGCGTGTTCAGGCCAAACAGCATCATCCAGGCGTAGCCAGCCCAGACTGCGCAGCCTACGCCCGCCGCCACCCATTTGGCGACGCGTGCCTTCGTCCAGCGGCTCTTATCCATGGGCCATTCGCTCCATCGTTCGTTGCAGTATCGACATCATTATCGCGCAGGTAGTCGAATTTTGCGAGAGCCTTGTGAGGAGCACGCCGTGGTATGATGAAGGAAGATGCGCCAGAAGAAAGGCCAATGCCATAGAGCGAGGTAAAGGGGGATGAGGGGTGGAACGACGAGACATGCCGGCCGTTTCCGCTCGCGTGTTTCTGCTGGTGCTGACGGCCGTGTCGGGATCGGTCGACGCCATGAGCTTTATGCGCCTTGGGCAGGTCTTCACCGCCGCCATGACGGGCAATACGGTGCTCGGCGGTATTGCCGTCGCCTCTGGGGATTTGAAACACGCGATGCATTACCTCGTCGCCCTCGTCGGATTCGCCGTCGGGGCCGCGGCCTCGGGCTTCGTCGCGGCCGGGGAGCGAAAGCGGTCTGCGTGGAGCCGAACCGTGACGCACGCGCTGTGGCTCGAGCTCGCCGCGCTCGTCGCGTTCTGGATCGCCGCGGACGCGTGGGGGCCTGCGGGTGTGGCCCGCCACAGCGGCCTGCTCCTCTTCGCCCTCGCGTTTGGCATGGGGGCACAGGGTTCCATGGCGCGGCGCGTCGGCGTGAACGGCATCACCACGACGGTCATCACGAGCACCACGACCGGACTCATGGAGACCCTGGTGTGGAAGTTGATGGGACTCGCTCCGTCCCGGCGCCAGGAGGCCGAGCCGTTTGACGCCACGAAGCCGTGGCTGGTGTGGATGTGGGTGCTCGCCGTCGTGGTCTACGGCGTGGGCGCGGGCATCTCGAGCCTCGTGATTCGGCACCTGAACTACGACGCCATGGCCATTCCCGTCGCGCTCGTGGTCGTGACGCTCGCGTGGGGGCTGTATCAGACGCGGCCCAAGTCGCAACCCGCGCGCGCGGCCCGCACGGCCGCGGATCGCTGATCCACCGGCTAGAACAGCCTGCGGACATCGGCGATGCGGGCCGTGAGTCCGCTCGTCGGCCCCACGTTCAGGCGAACGACCTCGCCGGCCGCGGGGTCGCAGGCGGCGATTTCGTCCGCACCGAGATAGATGCCGACCAGTTCTCCGCGGTCCAGGAGGACGAGATCGCCCGGGCGCAGGTCCCACACGGGAACGCTCACGCCCGTTTCCGCCCAGAGGCCGTCCAGCGTGGCGGGGAGGCGGTACCCGAGGGCTTTCCGGTAGACCGCAGCGACGAACGTGGCCGGATCGCAATATCCCGATGCGGGATCTGCGCCCCACGCGAGCGGTGTGCCGATGAGCGCTTCCGCCGCCTCGAGAACCGCGGCCACCCTGATGGCCTCCGGTGCCTGGCGATGGCTTTGCTGCGCCGGATCGATCGCGACGCCAGGCGGGGCCTCGGCGAGCGATGGGCCCACCGCCATCTCCGCGCGCTCCCCGTCGACCTCCGGCTCCACGCGGCGGTCCTTGGGCATTTCGGCCGTCACGAGCGCTCGCCCGGCCTCCGTCCGGCAGACGGCGCGCGTCGCGCTCGCGAGGGCTGGGTGTGCGCGGACGTAGTTTTCGACGGCGACAGGCGTCAGGACGATGGCGCTGTCGCCCACGGCCTTGGCGTCTGGCCGAACGACGAGGGTGATCTCGTCTTTGCGGTCGTCCTCCACGGTTTCCTCAATTCTCCACAGCGGCGGTGCGGCGCGGACCACGGGTGGGGCCCAAAACGCCGCCCACGTGAGGCCCGCGGCCGCGCCTCGCAGGATCAGCGCACATCGCTTCATCTGAATCCCCGTCCTTGGCGTTTTGTGGATATTGTGCGCCCCGCTCACGCTCTCTATCCTCTCATCATGCTGCGGACAGGCCGCGCATATAGATGGAGAGGCGTAAAGGAGGGGGCCTCGTTGTCCAACTTGCAGGCGGCAGTCGAGATCGCCATGATGGCGGTGGCGCTCGGAATGGACGCGCTGTCCTTGAGCATCGGCGTGGGGCTCGGGGCCATCACGCGCAGGCAGGGCGTGGAGCTCGCTCTGACCATCGGCGTGTGGCATGTCATCCTGACGATCGCCGGCCTGCTCGCGGGCGATCTCGTCGGCCACTACCTCGGCCACGTGGCGCGGCTGTTCGCCGCTGTGGTGGTCATGGGCCTTGGGCTTCACATGGCGTATCACACGTGGAAATCGTCGGACGGTCCGCCTCCGCGGCCGCTTGGCAACTGGATGGGGCGGATGACGTTTGCGGCGAGCGTATCGATCGACGCGCTCTCGGTCGGCTTTGGCCTGGGGCTCTACAGCGTGGCGTACGGCCTCGTCTCGGCTGCCGCTTTCGGCGTGGCGAGCACCTTGATGTGTGGGTTTGGGCTCCTCATCGGCAAGCAATTCGGCCGCGCCATCGGCCGCGTCGGCGAAATGATCGGCAGCGCCATCCTCATCCTGTGTGGCGTGATGTGGCTCATCTAGGTGGAAGAAAGGCCATTTGCGGCGGGTGCGCGATCCTCCTATACTGAAGGCAAATGCTCACCCAAACGAAAGCAAAAACCATGGAGGAAACGATGCACATTCTATTTGTCTGTACCGGAAACACATGCCGCAGTCCGATGGCTGCGGCCTTCTTGCGTCGGCGCGTCGAGGAAAGGGGGCTTCCTTGGCGGGTGGATTCGGCTGGTCTGATGGCGATGGACGGGGCCCCCATGACGGAACACGCGGCGAATGCCCTGTCGCGCCGGCAGGTCCGCGCAGAGGGTCACCAGGCCAAGCGGTTGACCCGCGAGATGTTGCGCGAGAGCGATCTCGTCCTCACCATGTCGCGATCGCACCGTGACGCACTCGTGCAAGTGTTTCCTGAGCTTGCCGACAAGGTGTACACCCTGTACGCGTTTGCGCACGACGTGCCGGAGCGCGAGGCGCAGGACGTGGCGGATCCGTTTGGCGGCGGCGAGGCCGAATACGAGGCCTGCGCGAGCCAGCTGGCCGATCTCGTCGACCTCGCGTTTGAGCGGCTGCTGCGCACGACGGCGCAGGGCCCTGAAGAGGGACCGGAGGTGAAGGGCGATGGCGCCTCCAGCGAAGGAGATTGAAGCGTGGGCAATCGAGTGTGTGCGGCGGGACCTGCCTGGCGCATTGACCCATCTCGCCCGAGAGGCCGGGCTTGGACCGGGGCGCCTTCTGGTGGTGGGGGCGTCCACCAGCGAGGTGGCCGGCGAGCGCATCGGCACGGCCACGTCGGTCGCGATCGGACAAGCCATCGCGGACGTGGTGCTCGCGTTCGCCCGTGAGACCGGCTGCGATGTCGCGTTTCAATGTTGTGAACATCTCAACCGCGCGCTCGTCGTGGAGCGGCGGGTGTGGGCCGGGCGCCAGCTGGAGGAGGTGACGGCCATCCCGGTTCCCGGAGCGGGCGGCGCCGCCGCCGCAGCGGCGTATTGGGCGATGGAAACTCCGTGCCTTGTGCGCGGCGTCTCGGCGGATGCCGGCCTGGATATCGGGGACACGCTCATCGGCATGCACCTGCGGCCCGTCGCCGTGCCGGTGCGAGGACCCGTCCGCGAAATTGGGCGCGCGCACCTGGTCATGGCCAGGTCGCGCCCGCCCCTCGTCGGCGGGGCTCGCGCGGTGTACGATCCGGCAGAAGCGCGTCGGCGCATGTTTGGCGACGGGCCGCCGCGAACGGACGCGTGAGCGGCCGGCTGGCGCTCTTCTTTTCGCCGTTTTTGCGCGCCGCCCAGGGCTTGTGCGGTCCGTGTTCGAACCGTAAGATGAATGTGAATCGCGGCGTCCTCTCGCGGCGGCGCTTGACGAAAGGAGTTGCGCTGGTTTGACCACCCTTCTGCAGCAAGTTGACCCGGATGTCGCGGCTGCCATGCAGTCCGAGCTTCAGCGTCAGCAGCGGAATATCGAGCTGATCGCCTCGGAAAACTTTGTGAGTGAGGCCGTTCTCGCGGCCCTTGGATCCGTCCTGACCAACAAGTACGCGGAAGGTTACCCGGGCCGCAGATACTACGGCGGCTGCGAGTATGTCGACGTGGTAGAGCGAATCGCCATCGATCGCGTCAAGGAGCTGTTCGGCGCGGAGTACGCGAATGTGCAGCCGCACAGCGGCTCGCAGGCCAACATGACGGTGTATTTCAGCGTGCTCAAGCCGGGCGACACGGTGCTGGGCATGAACTTGGCGCACGGCGGCCACTTGACCCACGGAAGCCTGGTCAACTTCTCGGGCCAGCTGTACAAGTTCGTCTCGTATGGCGTGGATCCCGAGACGCATCTCATCGACTACGACGAGGTGCTGAAGGTCGCCAAGGAACACAGGCCCAAGATGATCGTCGCCGGGGCGAGCGCCTATCCCCGCGTGATCGACTTCAAGCGGATGCGCGAAATTGCAGACGAGGTGGGCGCCTACCTCATGGTGGACATGGCCCACATCGCGGGCCTCATTGCGGCCGGGCTGCATCCGTCGCCTGTGCCCTACGCGCACTTTGTGACGTCCACCACGCACAAGACGCTGCGCGGGCCGCGCGGCGGTTTCATCCTCTGTCAGAAGGACGTCGCGAAGCTGATCGACAAGACCAACTTCCCCGGCGTGCAGGGCGGTCCTCTCATGCACGTCATCGCGGCGAAGGCCGTGGCGTTTGGCGAGGCGCTTCGGCCGGAGTTCAAGGCCTACCAGGAGCAGATTGTGAAGAATGCGAAGGCGTTGGCCGAAGCGCTCCAAGGCTTCGGTTTCCGACTCGTGTCCGGCGGCACGGACAATCACCTGATGCTCATCGACGTCCGCCAGGCCGGTCTCACCGGCAAGGAGGCCGAGCGGAGGTTGGACGAGATCGGCATTACGGCCAACAAGAACGCCATTCCGTTTGATCCGGAGAGCCCGATGGTCACAAGCGGCATCCGCGTCGGGACACCCGCCGCGACCTCGCGCGGGATGGACGAAGGCGCCATGCAGGAAATCGCGGAGATCTTCAAACTTGTGCTGCTTGGCGACTTCAGCGATGACGTCAAGCGCGAAGCGCGAGCCCGAGTGGACAGCCTGACAAGCCGGTTCCCGCTCTATCCTCACGTGTCGTACGTCGAGTAAATCCCGAGATGCCGAGAGCCGCCCGCAAGGGCGGCCCCATTTTGGCAAAGGAGCGTTTTGGTTTGGGACAAGTGCATGTGCTTGACCATCCCCTCATTCAGCACAAGTTGACGTTGATTCGCGATAAGAACACCGGCACCAAGGAGTTTCGGGCGCTCGTCCAGGAAGTCGCGATGCTCATGGTCTACGAGATCACGCGCGACCTCCCGCTTCAGCCAGTCACGGTGGAAACGCCGGTCGGCGTCGCCGCCGCCAAGATGATCGCCGGCAAGACGCTCGCCATTGTACCCGTCCTGCGGGCGGGCCTCGGCATGGTCGAGGGCATTTTGAACTTGATCCCCGGTGCGAAGGTCGGTCATATCGGGCTCTATCGAGACCCAGAGACGCTCATGCCCGTCGAGTACTACTGCAAGCTCCCGGCTCACCTCGAAGAGCGGGATGTGTACGTCGTGGATCCCATGCTCGCTACCGGCGGTTCCGCGGTGGCTGCGCTGCGGGCGGTCAAGGAACGCGGGGCGCAGCGCCCGAAGCTGATGTGCCTCGTCGGCGTGCCCGAGGGCATTCGCGCCGTCCAGGAACACCACCCCGACGTGGACATTTACCTCGCCAGTGTGGACGAGCATCTGAACGATCACGGCTACATCGTCCCGGGCCTCGGTGACGCGGGAGATCGCCTCTTCGGAACGAAGTAGGCGACGTTTGGGCGAGCCAGGAAAGACGAAGAGGGGGTCCTGTCGTTGAAACAAACGCCCGTCCGTGTGCTCACCGTCTTCGGAACGCGGCCGGAAGCCATCAAGATGGCACCGCTCGTGCAGGCGCTCGAGGCCCATCCGCAGATCGAATCGCTGGTCTGTGTGACCGCGCAGCATCGCGAAATGCTGGATCAGGTCCTTGACGTGTTCTCCATTCGCGTGGATGACGATCTCGACATCATGGAGCCGAAGCAGACGCTGGCGACCATCACGGTCAAGGCGCTCGCCGGGCTTGAGGCCGTGATCGAGCGGCGCAAGCCGGATCTCGTGTTGGTTCACGGCGATACGACCACCACGTTCGCGGCGAGTCTCGCGGCGTTCTACCAGCAAGTGGCCATCGGCCACGTCGAGGCCGGGCTGCGGACCTACCAGAAGTACAGCCCCTTCCCCGAGGAGATGAACCGCCAGCTCACCGACACGCTGAGCGACCTGTTTTTTGCGCCGACCGACGTCGCCGCCGAGCACCTGTTGCGCGAAGGGCACCAGGAACAGGCCATCTTCGTCACGGGCAACACGGCCATCGACGCGATGCGCACCACGGTGCGCGACGCGTACACGCACCCGGTTTTGGATGGCATGCCCCGAGGGGCGCGCGTCATCTACATGACCAGCCATCGCCGGGAGAACTGGGGAGAGAAACTGGAAAACATCTGTCGGGCGGCGCGGCGGATTGTGGATCTCGCGGACGATCTCTATCTGGTGTACCCGGTGCACCTGAATCCGCGCGTGCGGGACACGGTGTTTTCGATTCTCGGAGACCACCCGCGCATTCATTTGCTCGATCCGCTCGGCGTGATCGACAACCACAACTTCATGGCCCGCTCCACGCTGATCCTGACCGATTCAGGAGGCATCCAAGAGGAAGCGCCGTCGCTCGGCGTGCCGGTCCTCGTGCTGCGGGACACCACCGAGCGGCCGGAGGGCATTCAAGCGGGCACCCTGAAACTCGTGGGCACGGACGAGGAGGTCATTTTCTCGGAGGCCAAGCGCCTGTTGACGGACGAGGCGGCGTACCGGGACATGGCCATGCGCAAGAATCCGTATGGGGACGGACGAGCGTCCGAGCGCATCGTTCAGGCGATTTTGCATCACTTTGGGCTGGCGGATCGGCCGCAGCCATTTCGCTACTTGGAAGCCGAAGGGCCGTTTCAGCGCCGATGAGAATTCCCAGGAAGCGCGTGCGCTTTCAATTCCAATTGTGGAATGGGCGGGCGCGCCGCGCGGACGTGGACCGGCGCGCGGCGATTTTGTGAACAAACCGAAACAGCGTCGTCAAATCCCTGGTATTCCGCAGGGTTTGCGCGTTGACATCGAATTTTGAGCTAGTGTACTATAGGCGAGGGTTCTGGCATTTCACCATACACACAGGCGTTTCGCCCTACGAGAAGGGCGAGCTAGCGCGCCCATTTCTGGAAACTCCTTCCTTGCTATGGTTATCCTGGCTTGCAAGCGGAAACCCTATAGGTATGTGGTGGAATGTTACAAATGCTCCACGCTGTATCTTGCATCACACAAGTTGTCCCTCTCTTCAATCTGTTCTAGGTGGTGTGTGCGTTCGCAGACGAAGACCGCAACGAGGCGCGTTCTGCGCGCAAGCAACCGAGTGACTGGACGCTGTTCGCCGTCTATTCTGGTGCCACGCTGCAGCTCGCGGGCTGCATCGTCGGTCTGGGGTTCGTCGGACATCTCGTGAGCGAGCATGTCCATCGGCTGTGGCCGACCGTGGCCGGTGTGGGGCTCGGCGTGATCGCCGGGGTGTCGGGTTTAGCGTTCTTGGTCAAACAGGTTCTAGGAGACCGACGATGAGTGCCAATTCCCTTGTGAAGCGACTGCGAGCCATTCAGTGGTCTTGGCTCGGGCTGATGTTGCTCACCGCGCTGTGTGTCGCGGTTTTTCGGGAGATGCGTCCCATCTTCGGCGGGCTGCTTCTGGGAGAGGCCGGAGGGTTGTTCGTCATCTTTAGCATGATCCGCCAAGGGCACCTGAACGATAACGTGCAAGGTCAGATGCTCTTCGCCTCCGGCATGGCGGGCATGTTTGCGCGACTGGCGCTCATTGTGGTCATCATGGTGGTCGCGCTGAAGTTCCGGGCCCTCTTCAACCCGTATGCGGCCTTGGTTGGGTACGCCCTCAGTTTCGCGTTCATCATCATTGGGATGTATCGGTATGCCAAGAACCCGCCTGATCAACGAGACTCACAAGTTTGACGGAAAGAAGGTGAAAACGTGCCGGTCTTCCCGACGCTATTCCCGGGGACCATCTGGCAGACGAACGTCGTCGTCATTGCGACCATCTTCCTGACGGGGCTCATCATGTTTGTCCTTTTGCGGCTTGCCGTAGCGAGGATGGACATGCGGCACCCGAGAGGGCTGCAGAATCTCTTGGAGTGGGCCCTCGACTTCTCGGATAGCATGGCGAAAGACGTCATGCCGAGTGATGATTCTCGGCGGTTCGTGCGGCCTCTCGCCTTCTTCACGCTGCTCTTCTTGTTCATCGCGAACTGGCTCGGGTTGATTTTCACCATCACGGTTCACTTCGACCCGCATGCCCACGTGTGGGGCTTGAGCCCGTCCGACCTTCAGTCTGCCAAGGGGGATGTGGAGCTGTTTGACTCCCCGACCTCCAACATGAGCATGGCGCTTGGGCTCGCCATTTTGGTATGGCTCATCAGCCACGCGCGCGGCCTCAGGCATCCCGGCAAGTGGTTCCGCCACCTGCTCCGTCACCCTCCCTTTGGGCTGCTGGAGGAAATTACGAACCCGCTGACGCACGGCATGCGACTTTTCGGCAACATCTTCGCCGGTGAAATCCTGTTGGGGCTTTTGCTGCGCGCGCCGTTTGCGTTCCACTTCATTCCGTGGCAGCTTCCGTTCATCATCGCATGGCTCTTGTACAGCGGGTTTGTCGCGACCATTCAAGCGTACGTGTTCAGCATTCTGATGTGCCTCTACATCGGCATGAAGTCGTTTGAGGTGGACAGCCAGCACTGAGCTGGCGAGCCCGGAAGGGCTTGCGGAAACGAAGTTTACGGCCATCAACAAAAGGAGGAACAAGACTGATGCAACTCGACATGGTCAAGGCGATTTACGACATTGCGGTGGCGCTTTTGCTCGGCTTGGCGGCCGTCGGTTCCGGTGTGGGCGACGGTATGGTCATGAGCAAGTACGTCGAGGGCGTGGCTCGCCAGCCTGAAGCGCGCGGTTCCATCTTCGGTAGTGCGCTCCTTGGTGTCGCGTTGGTCGAGGCTTTCCCGGTCATCGCGCTGGCATTCGGCATCATCATCCTGTTTACGAAGGGTGCGTTCTGATGCTTTGCGCGCCCGGCCTTTCGCGCCGGGCGCCCTTGTGAGCCGGATGCCAAACCAAGGAGGAGGGAGTGTTCCAGGTGGGCGGCATTTTTCAAGTTGGAACGTTCATCTTCTCCGTGATTTCGTTCCTCATCGTGTTCTTCATCATTCAGCGGTTTGCATTTAAGCCGCTGACGCGCATGTTGGAACAGCGGAGAATCCATATCGAGACGCAAATCAGCGAGGCTGAGAAGAGCCGCGAGGAAGCGGCCCGCCTGTTGGCGGAGCAGCAGCGCCTCTTGGAAGAGGCGCGCAAAGAAGCGCGCAATCTCCTCGATCAAGCGCGCATCCGCGCGGACGAACAGGCGCGCGAAATCGTGCAGAAGGCAGAGGAAGAGGCTGCGCGCATCCTCGAAGAAAGCCGCCAAGCCATTGTGCGCGAGCGCGACGAGGCGCTGGCCGCCGTCACGAAGCGCGTGGCCGAGTTGTCCGTTGAGCTCACCACCCGCCTGTTGCGCGATCACGTCACGCCCGAGGTGCACAAAGACCTCATGGCGGAAGCCGAAAACAAGCTGGGTGAGCTCGTATGTTGACCGGAGCTGTGGCGAATCGCTATGCGCGCGCGCTGGTGTCGTACGCGAAGGAGCATGACGCTGTCGATTCCATTGGCGCACAGCTTTCCAAGATTCACTCGCTCCTCCGCGCGTCACAGGATTTGTCGCACTTTCTCGCCAGCCCGGTCATCTCTCCCGAACATAAGCTCCAGGCGCTGGAGCGGGTGATGGGAGAGCCGCTCAGGCAGGACCTGTCACGCTTTCTCGCGCTCATGCTCGAGCGCGGGCGAGGAGCGTACATCGCGCTTGTCGCGGAGCGATACGAAGAGCTTGCGGACGAGATTCACAATCGCGTCCGAGTGGAGATAGAGACCGCAAAGCCGCTCACTGAGGCGGACCTGAACGAATGGGTTCACCGGCTCGAAGCGGCGTGCGGCAAGACGGTGGTCCCAAAAGTGGTCGAAAATCCGGCGCTCATCGCGGGTGTGCGAGTTCACGTGGGCCATCGCGTGCTGGATGCGACGACGGCGAACGCATTGCGCCAATTTCGCGATCGCCTACTCGCCCGCGCAGTGCGTAAGGAGGGAATACGTTGAGCATTCGTCCGGATGAAATCAGCGCGCTCATCAAACAGCAGATCGAGCAGTTCGAGGTCAAAGCCGAGGTGCGCGACACGGGCACGGTCCTCTCGGTCGGCGACGGAATCGCGCGCCTCTATGGCTTGGACAACGTCATGGCGGGCGAACTGGTCGAGTTTGAGAGCGGCGTGTATGGTATGGCACTCAACCTCGAAGAGGACAACGTCGGTGTCGTGGTCCTCGGTTCGGTGCAGGGCATTCGCGAAGGCGAACAGGTGCGCCGCACGGGGCGGCTCGTGACCGTGCCCGTGGGTCCGCAGCTGCTTGGGCGCGTCGTGAATGCGCTCGGTCAACCCATCGACAACAAGGGCCCCATTGAGGCCACCGAATATCGGCCTGTGGAATCGCCGGCGCCGGGCGTGATCGTCCGCCGGTCGGTGCACGAGCCGTTGGAAACGGGCATCAAGGCCATCGATGCGATGGTGCCCATCGGGCGCGGGCAGCGCGAGCTCATTATCGGCGATCGCCAGACGGGTAAGACGGCGGTCGCGCTGGATACCATCATCAACCAAAAGGGCAAAGACGTGAAGTGCATCTACGTCGCCATCGGTCAGAAGCAGTCGACGGTGGCGCAGGTCGTGGAGACGCTCCGCAGGTACGGAGCCATGGAATACACCACGGTCGTTGTGGCTAGCGCTTCCGAGCCGGCGCCGCTTTTGTTCCTCGCGCCTTACGCCGGCTGCGCGATGGCGGAGTACTACCTGTACAACGGGCAACACGCGCTCGTCGTGTACGACGACTTGTCCAAGCAGGCTGCGGCGTACCGCGAGATGTCGCTCTTGCTCCGCCGCCCGCCTGGCCGCGAGGCGTATCCCGGCGACGTCTTCTATCTGCACTCGCGCCTGCTGGAGCGCGCGGCGAAGTTGAACGACGAGCACGGCGGCGGATCGCTCACGGCGTTGCCGTTCATCGAGACCCAAGCGGGCGATATCTCCGCCTACATTCCGACCAACGTGATCTCGATCACGGACGGCCAGATCTTCCTCGAGTCGGACCTGTTCTTTGCGGGCGTGCGTCCGGCCATCAACGTCGGTTCCTCGGTCTCCCGCGTCGGTTCATCCGCGCAGACCAAGGCCATGAAGAAGGTCGCCGGCACGCTGAAGCTCGATCTCGCCCAGTACCGCGAACTGCAGGCTTTCACGCAGTTCGGGAGCGATTTGGACAAGGCGACGCAGGACACCCTGCGCCGCGGCGAGCGGATGACGGAGCTTTTGAAGCAGCCGCAGTACCACCCGCTCTCGTTCGACCGGCAGGTTGCCTCGCTCTGGACGGGCGTCAACGGCTATCTCGACGATATTCCTGTGGAGGCCGTGCAGAAGTTCGAGCGCGAGTGGCTCGCGTTCCTGGACCGGGAGTATCCACAGGTGTTCCAACAGATGCAGGAGCGCAAGTCGCTTGAAGACGACACCATCGAGCTCATGAAGGAAGCGATGGCGAAGTTCAAGCCGACGTTTGTGCCCTGACACACGGCTGGCGCGCGGCCCGCAAAGGGCCGTGCGGCATGAATCGGGGCTTGGCCCCCAATCGGTGGTGAGAACGGGCGATGGCGCAAAACAGCATGCGCGATATTAGGCGGCGCATCAAGAGCGTCCGGAATACCGCGCAGATTACGAAGGCGATGGAGATGGTCGCGGCCGCAAAGCTGCGCCGCGTGCAGGACGCGGTGCAGCAGTCGAAGCCGTACCTGTCCAAGATGCAGGAGATGTTGGCAAACCTCTCGCTCGCGGCGCGCCACGTCAAGCATCCTCTCCTCGCCGTGCGGCCGGTCCGGCGCATCGGATACCTCGTCATCACGGCCGATCGCGGCCTGGCGGGTCCGTACAACGCGCAGGTCGTGCGCGCGGCCATGCAGGAGTTTGGCAAGCGAGAAAAGGGCTCGTACGCCATCTATTCCGTCGGCAAGCGGGGGCGCAACTTCTTTCAGCGGCGCGGGCTGCCGATCGCGGCCGAGGTCGTCGACCTGCCGGATACGCCGACGTATCACTCGGTCCGCCAACTGGCGGAGAGTATCGTAGCCGCTTACGAGCGCGAGGAGTTCGACGAGCTTTATTTCGTCTACAACGAGTTCATCAATGCAGCCGTGCAACGGCCCGTGGTGCGCAAAGTGCTGCCGCTCGCCTCGCTCGGGGAGAATCTTCAGGGCCCTCGGCGCAACTATTTGTTTGAGCCGGACGAGGAATCTGTTCTCGCGGCGTTGCTCCCGCGTTACGCCGAGACCCTGGTGTACCAGGCCGTGCTGGATGCGAAGGCCTCGGAGCACGCGGCACGCATGAACGCTATGGGCAACGCGACGGACAACGCGAACGAGCTCATCGAGAAACTCACGCTTTCGTTGAACCGGGCGCGCCAAGCGTCGATCACGACGCAGATCGCCGAGATCGTCGGTGGCGCGGAAGCGTTGAAATAACGCACGAGACGGGCGCAAGGAGGGACATTCGTGAACAAAGGGTATGTGGTGCAGGTCATGGGCCCGGTCGTCGATGTCCGTTTTCCAGAAGGACAGCTGCCGGCCATCCAGAACGCCCTCCGCATTGACTACGAGGGCGAACTGCCCGTGCATCTGACGCTCGAGGTCGCGCTGCACCTCGGAGACAACGTGGTTCGAACCATCGCGATGTCGTCGACGGACGGGCTGGTCCGCGGCGTCGAAGTCGTGGACACGGGTCAGGCTATCTCGATGCCGGTGGGACCCGGAACGTTGGGGCGCATCTTCAACGTGCTGGGTGAAACCATTGACGAGAAGGGCCCGGTGGAAGCCGCCGAGCGCTGGCCCATTCATCGCCCCGCCCCCGCGTTCGGGGACTTGACCACCAAGACCGAGATTTTTGAGACGGGCATCAAGGTCGTCGACCTGCTTGCCCCATACGTCAAAGGTGGCAAGGTCGGCCTGTTCGGCGGCGCGGGTGTCGGCAAGACGGTGTTGATTCAGGAGCTCATCCACAACATCGCCAAGGAGCACGGCGGTTACTCCGTGTTCGCCGGCGTCGGCGAGCGGACGCGCGAGGGTAACGACCTCTACCATGAAATGAAGGAGTCGGGGGTCCTCGACAAAACCTGCATGGTGTTTGGCCAGATGAACGAGCCGCCGGGCGCGCGTCTGCGCGTGGCGCTGTCCGGCTTGACGCTCGCCGAGTACTTCCGCGACGTGGAGCAGCGCGACGTGCTGTTCTTCATCGACAACATCTTCCGCTTCACGCAGGCGGGTTCCGAGGTGTCCGCGCTGCTCGGACGCATGCCGTCCGCCGTCGGTTACCAGCCGACCCTTGCGACGGAGATGGGCCAGTTGCAGGAGCGCATTGCGTCGACGGTGCGCGGTTCCATTACCTCCATTCAGGCCGTGTACGTGCCGGCCGACGACTACACGGATCCTGCGCCGGCCAACACGTTCACGCACCTGGACGCGACGACCGTGCTTGAGCGCCGGATCGCCGATATGGGTCTGTATCCCGCGGTGGACCCGCTCGCGTCGACTTCGCGCGCGTTGCAGCCGGACATCGTCGGCGAGGAGCACTACCAGGTGGCGCGCGGCGTGCAGGCGGTGTTGCAGCGGTACCGGGAACTGCAGGACATCATCGCCATTCTCGGCATGGACGAGTTGACGGACGAGGACCGGCTCATCGTGTCCCGTGCACGCAAGATCCAGAACTTCTTGTCGCAGCCGTTCTTCGTCGCCGAGGTGTTCACCGGCACGCCGGGTAAGTATGTGCCCGTGAAGGATACGGTGCGTTCGTTCAAGGAAATTCTGGAGGGCAAGCACGACGAGATTCCCGAGACGTACTTCCGCTATTGCGGCGCCATCGAGGACGTGATCGAGAAGGCGCGCAAGGACGGCTACGCCTGATCCTATCCGGAAGTGAGGTGAGCGCAGATGTTGACCGTGCCGCTCGAAATTGTCACGCCGGAGCGGATCGTGCTGTCGATGGACGTGCGCATGGTGATTTTGAAGGGCGGGGACGGCGAGATCGGGATTTTGCCGCGTCACATCCCGCTGGCCACCGCGGTCAAGCCGTGCCTCGTTCGCATTCGGCTGGCCGACGACCGGGAGGACGTGGTGCCGGTCTCGGGGGGCTTCGTAGAGGTCCTGCCGGAGAAAATCACCCTTCTCGCGGATACGGCGGAGCTGCCTGAGGAAATTGACGTCGATCGCGCCTTGCACGCCAAGGATCGCGCGGAGAAACGGCTGCAGGCTGCGGTGGACGAGGAGGAGGCGGAGCGCGCTCGGCAGGCGCTGACGCGCGCCGAGCTCCGACTTCAGGCGGTCGAGGAACACAAGCGGCTGAACGGATTTCTTCACGCCCATGTTCCGAGCGTGTAAGACTGTGGTATGATGCTGGTGTCAGCTGGCCGTCTCTTCACAGTGAATTGAGAGGCGGCCAGTGTTGTTTCCACACGGTGTTTCGTGGGAGCTCGTGGCTGTGAGCAAGCAGGGGGTGAGCGGATGCAGCCCGCGTATCGCGCCATTGCCACGATGGGAGCAGACGGCTTGGTCCTTCTGCTCGTGTTCTTTCTTGGCGTGGTGGCCTGTTGGTGGGCGCTCGGCGCACTCAAATGGGACAAGTTCACGCATCAACCTTTCGCAGGCCAGGCACAGCTCCTGCGATTCTTTCTCGCACTCGCCGGGGGCGTGCTGTCGGTCCTTGTCGGGCTCGTCCTTTTAGGCGCCATGCAACTGTTGAATGGCGCGCTCTGAGGCCACGTTGACAGCGTCAAATCTATGAAATCTATGAGGCCTCTTGGCGGCGGGTTTAGCTTTGGCGGATTCCGTCCACACTGGGAGCAGGTGAACCAGAATGTACGCCTGATTTCCAGGAACGGATGGAGGTATCCGTCATGGCGCAGAATAAAGTCATTCGGCGGGCTCGTCTCGTGCGCCGCCGCGGGAAACACGTTTTGAAGCGGGCCATGTGGTTGGCGGTGTGCATCGGATTGGGAGCCGTGATCGCACATCCACCCGGCACGGCCAGCGCAAAGACCGCCGGTCCCGTCGAATCGAACGGAGCCGCGCAATACCAGTTCCTGATGGGCGCCGTTGAAGCGACGGGGGCGAAGCCGCAAGCCTACCTCATTCACGATTGGACGCAACTGAACGCGTCGTTTATGAATGAGACGCAGCTGGCCGCTCTCGGCAGCCAGGTGCTTCAGGAACTTGGTCTGGTGAACGCCGAGACCCAGGCCACGCAACTGGCCAATGAGTCGTATTGGCGGGCGGTCGGCGTGTGGGCCAATGGTACGCGCGCTGAGGTGGTGTTGACGAGTTTTCCCGGGGTGACGAGCGGCGCAGGAGACGGCCAACCGGAGACCGTGATGACGGTGACGGCATCGAGTTCCAACTTGACGGAAGGCCAATTTTCGTCGCAATATGACCAGGTGGAGCGCACGGTGGCGTCGGTGAACGGGACGCCGCAGATGAGCGCATACATATCTGGTTTCAAACCGAGCGAAGTCAGCGAGGCGGAAGCGGATCAAATGGCGATGGCAGCGCTAAGGGCGGTAGGTGCGTCGGTGGTGGAGGGCATTCGCACACCTCTCGAGACGAGCCTGTCCGGATATAGTGCCCGCGCACCCATGTACGTGCTGGCGGGAGACAATCGCCGTGTGAATGTCCAGGTGGCGATCCATGACGATTCGTTCAAAGGTGGAACGGACGTGTACGTGGGCTCTCCCTTGGTCATCGCGACCTATTGATGCCGCATCCGCGCCGCTGCTTCGCGAGGCTCAGGAAAGCCGTGCGGAGGTAGCGGAATGGGAAAGATCATCATTGAGGGTGGATACCCCCTTGAAGGGACCGTTCGCGTCAGCGGCGCGAAAAATGCGGTGTTGCCAATCCTCGCGGCGAGCCTGCTGGCCGAAGAGGGCGTCAGTCAGATCGAAGAGGTGCCCAACCTCCTCGACGTACGCGTCATGGCGGACACGGTCTCGGCGCTCGGCGCGAAGCTGGAGTGGAATGGAAGTACCCTCCGCGTCGACGCGCGGCGGCTGCTCAGCGTATGTCCGCCCGCTGACCTCGTCCGCAAGATGCGAGCTTCCTTTGTGGTTGCGGGACCGCTGCTCGCCCGCTTCGGCGAGGCCATGGTGGCGCTCCCCGGCGGCTGCAATATTGGCCCGAGGCCTGTGGATCTCCACATCAAAGGGCTTGAAGCGCTGGGCGCAACCGCCGTCGTCGAAAACGGCTATGTGCATTTCCGTGCGCCGCGCGGCGGACTCAGTGGCGCTCGGATTTATCTGGACGTGCCGAGCGTTGGGGCGACGCAGAACATCATGATGGCCGCCGTCCTCGCCAAGGGGCAGACCATCATTGAAAATGCCGCAAAAGAGCCCGAGAATGTCGATCTCGCCAACTATCTGAACGCGATGGGCGCCCGTGTGCGGGGCGCTGGAACCGACGTCATTCGCATCGAAGGCGTGGAACGCCTTCGCGGCGCGACCCACGCGGTGATTCCAGACCGAATCGAGGCGGGGACCTTCCTCATCGCCGCGGCCCTCATCGGGAGAGGCGTATACGTGGAAAACGCCCTCTCGCATCACCTGATGTCTCTCATCGCCAAGCTCGAAGAGGCCGGGGCCGTGCTGGAGGACCGCGTGGAAGGCATCAAGGTGTGGCCCTGCCCGACGGGGCGCATGAAGCCGCTCGACGTCAAGACGCACTATTATCCGTCCTTCCCGACGGACCTCCAGGCGCAGATGGTGGCGGCTCTCACGGTGGCGCAAGGGACAAGCACCGTCACGGAGACCGTCTTCGAAAACCGGTTCATGCACGTGGCTGAACTTCAACGCATGGGGAGCCATATTCACATCGAGGGGCGCACGGCCGTGATCGAGGGCGTGCCGCGCCTGACCGGCGCCCGCGTGACGGCGACCGATTTGCGCGCCGGAGCCGCCCTGGTCATTGCAGGCCTTCTGGCCGAAGGCCGGACCGAGGTGTTCGGGCTTCATCACATCGACCGTGGCTACGACGATCTCGTCGGCAAGTTTCAACAACTCGGTGCGCGGATCGAGCGCGTCGAGGGTGACGAGGAAATTCCGATGGCGAAGTCTGTCGGCTGAGGCGTTTGAACAGAATCTGGCCGTGCACGAGGAAGCCGCAGGAGCCTGGCAGGTCCTGCGGCTTCGCGCATGTCGGGATCGGCCGACCCCTGCGTGGAATCGTCTCGCCCGCCACGCGGCTCTTCTTCTCCATGCGCTCGACATGCGAGCAAGCATAGGGGCGTTCCCACGCGCATAGGCTCTCCTTGGAGCGGGTTGTCCCCGCCCGGTCCGCGCAGGCGGACGCAGCTTTCCATGCGACGGAGAGGATGAACCCGATGTCCCAGCCAAGTGCCGTTCGCAAGGTCCTCCAGTTGGCCGTCCGATTTGCGCTCGTCTTTGCCGCCATGGTGATGCTTCCCGTGGGCGTCGCCAAGGCGATTCAACGCTCCCCGATGCCCGATGTGTCCGCCTGGGTGGCGGCGCGCGACGCGCGCATTCAACTGCGCGTTTTTGATGAAGAGACGGGGGCGGTGAACACCATGCCCCTGAACGCGTACATCCTCGGCGTGCTGCTCGCCAACTGCAGCCCGTCTGCACCGCTCTCCAGCCTGGAGGCCGCGAGCGTCGCAGTGCGCACGTACGCCATACGGGCCATGCTCCATCCTTCGCCCGAGGCCCAAAAAGAACATGCCGATGTCACGGACAACCCCTCCCTTGATTTGTCGATGGAAACAGAACACGAGCTTCAGCTCTCGATAGGTGCCGCCGCTGCGCTCTCTTTCATTTCGCGGGCTCAGACGGCGATTGAGGCAACGGACCATCAAATTCTGACCTATCGCGGACAACCCATTCTGGCGTTTCTCTGCACCATTTCCACAGGCCGCACGCGATCCGGCGAAGAGGCGCTGGGCTATCCGATTCCCTATCTCCAGAGCCTCCCTTGCCCAGCCGACCTATCGAGCCCTGACCGGGTGTCGACCGTCACCTACACGCTCGGGGCCTTCAATCAGGCGCTCTCCGCGCACCTCACGAACTTCTCATCCCTGCGAGTGACTCGCACGCACGACGGCTTCGTGCAGTCCGTGAAAGCCGGGGAAACCAGCTGGAGCGGTCCAGCCTTTGCTGCTCGCTTGGGTCTTGCCTCCGACGACTTCACGTTCACGGTCAGAGGAGATGAACTGGTGTTCACCTGTTACGGACGAGGCCCTGATCTCGGCATGAGCTTACACCAGGCCGATGCCCTCGCTGCGGGCGGGATGAGCTACAAGGCGATTCTCTCGCACTTCTACCCAGGGGCGCGGCTGGAAGACCTTCAATCGCAGCTCCAGCGTATGGTAACATTCGGTAACTAACTCTACCCAAAAATTGAGGGCGACACGTATAGACAGCCATCTGCGTGGGGAGACTCACTACTGAGGTGAGCGCCACATGGATGAGAAGCAACCGATTGATCCAAAATCCGAGACGCCACAGGCGCAAAAACCAAGCCCTGTGCGCAGGTGGCTGTCGAAGCGTTGGGTGTATCCGGCGATGTATCTGGGGGCGGCGGCGGTCGTGATCGGCGTCATTTATGCGCGTTTGGAGACCAACAGCACGCCGACGTCGGTCACCACGACGGAGACGAATCAGACGTCGACCACGACCCCGACGTCGACCGGGCTTGAACCTTGGGTGTGGCCTTACGCGCAGGGGACAGACGCCACGGTGTCCATGGGCTTCTTCCCGACGCACGGGTCCCTCAAGCAGCAGGCCGCGGCGGTGGTGGAGTATGACAACACGTTTTATCCGCACAAAGGCATCGACATTCGCGCCGCCGGTGGTCGCCAGTTCACGGTGGTCGCTGCTCAGCGGGGAACCGTCGAGAGCGTGACCAATCAGCCGCTGTACGGCTATGAGGTGGTTGTCAGTTCCCCTGACGGCTACACCGAGACGTATCAGTCGCTGGGTTCCGTGGACGTGAAGCCGGGACAGAGCATTTCGGCCGGGGATCCCATCGGCACGACGTCGACCAACCTGTTTGAGCAGGATCAAGGCAACCATTTGTACTTCCAAGTCAATCAAAACGGTCAGCCGGTCGACCCCACGTCGCTCCTGCCCAAGCAATGAGCGAGTGCCCTCGACGCCCGCCTTGGTGCGGGCGTTTTCTTTTGGTGCGGCGGCTTCGAGGCCGATGCGAGTTCTTCTGTTCGAGCGGATTCGACGTATTTCCCGGAAAAAGTCCATGCTTCCCCTGCGCCCGCGCCGGTTCGCCACCCTGTCGAAATTCCGCGGAAGATTCGAAAGGGCCAGGCCCGGCGCGGCATACGGTGTACACCCCCTCATATACATAAAGCAGACCAACTGACCTGCCATGGGGAGGCGAGGGGAGTGCATGACTACATCAAGGAGCGTACGCTTAAGATTGGGGAGTATATTGTCGAAACGCGCAACACAGTCCGGACCATCGCGCGCGAGTTCGGCGTCTCCAAAAGCACGGTGCATAAGGATTTGACGGAACGCCTTCCAGAGATCAATCCGGAACTTGCGACGAAGGTCAAGGAAATTTTGGAATACCACAAGGCGATCCGCCATCTGCGCGGTGGCGAAGCGACCAAAATGAAGTATCATAAGGGAGACGATGAGCGGGCTGGGTCGGCGCTGAAGCCGAAGCGAATCGAGCGGCGCAGAGGAGTTTCGAGCGGACTGTAGAACTACATCCTTGCATCCCCACTCCATTCATGCGAGCAGATGAACGACCTTCCCCAATCTCGTACGCTCTACACGTAGGAGGACTCGCCGCAAATGTTTTCTAGGGACGTTGGTGTGGATCTGGGCACCGCGAATGTGCTGGTGCACGTCAAAGGGCAGGGCATTGTACTCGACGAGCCATCGGTCGTTGCAATAGATCAGGTGACGAAGCAGGTCGTCGCTGTTGGCGAAGAAGCTCGCCGCATGTTGGGGCGGACGCCGGGGAATATCGTCGCTATTCGCCCGCTGCGGGACGGCGTGATCGCGGACTTTGAGGTCACCGAGATTATGCTGCGCCACTTTCTCAACAAAACCATTGGCAAGCGATTCTTTGGGCGCCCGCGCGTGATGATCTGCGTCCCCGCGGGCATCACCTCTGTCGAGCAGAAGGCGGTTCGGGAGGCGGCGGAAGCCGTCGGCATCAAGCAGGTCGATTTAATCGAAGAGCCAAAGGCCGCCGCCATCGGTGCGGGACTGAACATTTTTGAGCCGAGCGGTTCCATGGTGGTCGACATCGGTGGCGGAACCACAGATATCGCGGTCTTGTCCTTGGGCGACGTGGTGACCTCGACGTCGCTCCGCATTGCCGGGGACAAGCTCGATGAGGCGATTGTCAAGTACATCCGGCGGGAGTACAACCTGATGATCGGCGAGCGGACGGCTGAAGAACTCAAAAAAGAACTGGCGACGGTCTATCCGGGAGGGCGGCAGGCGAAGACGGACGTGCGCGGGCGCGACATGGTGACGGGGCTGCCGAAGACAGTCACGGTTCATTCGGAAGAGCTCCGGGCAGCGCTGGAGGAGCCGGTCTACGCTATCGTTCAGGCGACCAAGTCTGTTTTGGAACAGACGCCGCCCGAGCTCGCGGCCGACATCTTTGACAAGGGAGTCGTGTTGACCGGGGGCGGTGCGCTGGTGGACGGCCTGGACAAGCTGATGCAGTCCGAATTGGAGATCCCTGTTCATATCGCCGAGAATCCCATGCATTGCGTGGTCATCGGCACGGGCCGGGTGCTGGAAAGCCCCGAATGGAACAAGTATCGGGATCGCGGCCGGCGCAGAGCCAGGCGGTGACGGAGGTGTCATGCCATGATTCAGGGTTTGACGGCGGCAGCCTCGGGGATGGCAGCAGAAGACCGGTTGGCGCAGCTTTTGTCCAATAACTTGGCCAACCAGGAGACGCCCGGTTTCAAGGCTTCCTTGGCCGAGCTCATCGAAGATCCCGTCTTTGCGATGGAGCGCTATGCGTACGGAGACGGAGCGGATGGGACAAGCATTGGCCAGATGGGCGGTGGCGTCGATTTTCAAGAAGGCGTTCCGTCCTTTGTGGAAGGCGGCATCGAGACGACCGGGCGCCCGCTCGATGTTGCCATCGTGGACAGCATCGCGTCGGGCGAAGTGGCCTACGCCTTCACGCCGCAAGGGGCACGGCCCGTGTCGGGCACGGTCCAGGTGGGGCCAGGCGGGCGCCTGACCGTGGGTGGTTTGCCGCTCGCCGTGTACGGCGCGGATGGCCAACCGGTGGCTGGGTTGTATGCGGTCCGCAACCCGCTGTATCAGGGCTCCGAGCTTCTGAGCCAAGGCGGCGGGCCCACCTACGATGCGGCCGGCAGACCGTCGTACATCATTGAAAACGCCGCGGGCCAGGCGGTGTACGTTCCGGGCAGCGAAACGGATGATCCGTACGCCATTCGCGTGGGCAATGCCGACGACATGGGCTACCACGCCTTTCTGCCGGTGAATTACACGGATGCGAGTGGACAAGCCGGCCTGGTGGTCACTCGCGACGGTGCGCTCCAGCTGAACGCGCAAAATGTGCTGGTGGACGCGGCGGGTCACGCCATCGCCCCCGTCAATGCAGCCGGGCAGGTGATCGTCGGTGGGCGGCTGGTCGTGAATCCGCTCTACCATGGCACGCAAATCTTTTCCGAGAGCGGGGCCCCGGTGTATGATGCCAATGGACAGCCTTCGTTCCGCGTGTACGACGCTCAGGGCAAGCAGGTTGCGGGCGGTCGGCTCGGACTCGTCGACGCCGACGTGACGCAGCTTGAACCGCTCGGCGAGGGCGAGTACATGGTCGGCAGCTCGTATCAGCCGCAGGCGGTCACGCCGCTTCTTCGGGCGGGGACAGGCCGCATGGTGTTTGGCGCTCTGGAGAGTTCCAATGTGAATGTGGCAGCGACGATGGCGCAAATGATGCAGGCTGTGAACGCCTATGAGGCCAATCAGCGCGTGGCGCAGTCGGTCGATTCGATGTTGAACGAGGCCGTGACGGACGTCGGCAAGGTCCAGGGCGGCTGAACTTGGGGGGCATCAGCATGGGGCAAACCCTGTGGAATGGCTTATCGGGGATCAATGCGGCAAACACCTGGATCGACCAGATTGCGGATAACCTCGCCAATCTGCAGACGCCCGGTTACGCCGCGGAGCAGGGGACATTTGCGGATCTCTTGACCATGCAGGTCTATGGCAACGCCACGGATCCGTCCGTTGCGGCGCGCGTGACGCAGCCTGGATGGCGCGGAGGGACGGGGACGGTGCGCACCGACGAGCAGCGGGACTTCAGCCAGGCGCCCATCGTGCACACGGGCATCCCGACGCACTTGGCCATTCAGGGGCCCGGATTTTTCACCGTGCAGACGCCCGCCGGACGCATGTACACGCGGGCGGGCAACTTCATCTGGAGCCGGAGGCCGGACGGCTCTTTCGTGCTCGCGACCCAGGCGGGCGATCCCGTCCTGTCCGCCACGGGTCAGCCCATCGTCAAGCCGGCGGACGCGACGTCGATGTCGGTCTCGCCCGACGGCACTCTGACCTTCGGGGGCGGTCGCGCGGTCAAGCTTGGGTTGGTCGAGATCGGCGAACCCTCGAGCCACCTGCTTCCTGAAGGCAACAACTTGTACCGCTTGGCTCCTGGCGGAGTGGCCACTCCGGCGCGCGACTCGTCGGTCGTCCAAGGCGCGGTCAACGGATCCAACGTGGACGAGTCGTCGACCATGGCGGAGATCGTCGCTGCCCAAGATTTCTATGAGGAGAACGCGCAGGCCATCTCGATAGCCAATCAGCTCATGGGATTGGCGGATACCATTCGGACGTCGGGAGGTTGAGGAGGCGATCGCGTGAACCTGCCCAATCTGTTGACGCTGTTGCGTCTGCTTCTCATTCCTTGTTATCTCTTTGCGTTCTACGGCGTCGAAAGCCCGCACAAGATTTTGGCCTTATTTGTCCTGTTGTTCGCAGGTCTCACCGACGTCCTGGATGGCTACCTGGCCCGCACGTACAAACTCGAAACGTACACAGGTCAATTGCTGGACCCTCTCGCGGACAAGCTGATGATGGTGTCGGTGTTGTTCACGCTGCTCGCGTCCGGGCGCCTGCCTTGGTTGGTGGCCGCGCTGCTTGTCTTCCGCGATATCGCGATGATCGCGGGTGCCGCGTTTTTTTACTTTCAGGGCAAACGCGCCGTGCCGAAGGCAAACTGGTGGGGCAAAATCACGACGTGTTTTTACTACATCGGGATTTCGCTCTGCATCCTGGCCTGGCCCACGCCTGAAGCCGGAGAGATGGTGCTGTGGTTCACCGTGGGCCTGTCCTACGTCACGACCGTCATCTACGTGCGCAACATGAAAATCATTCCGGTTCGGCGCCGCGTGTTCTGAGGCGCGCCCACCGTGGAGGTCCCTTGATGGAATCGATGGAATGGAAGCTTCCCCTTGGTATCGACGAGATTCAACAGATCCTCCCGCATCGTTATCCCTTTCTCCTGGTCGATCGCGTCACCGAAATCGAGGATGGACGCGCAGTCGGCTACAAGCTTGTGACCGTCAACGAGCCGCACTTCCAGGGCCACTTCCCGTCGTACCCCATCATGCCAGGCGTCCTCATTGTGGAGGCCATGGCGCAGCTGGGGGGCGTCGCCATCTTGTCGGATCCGGCGTATCGAGGCAAGCGCCCTCTGCTCGCGGGAATCGACGGCGCTCGCTTTCGAGGCGAGGTTCGTCCCGGAGACCGGCTCGACATGGAGGTCGTGATCGACCGCATGAAGGGCCGCATGGGCCGAGGGGCGGGCCGCGCGTGGGTCGATGGCAAACTGGTGGCGGAAGCGACCATTCTGTTTGCCATTGCGGACGGCGAGGCCTGACGGCCTCGCCTGCGCGTCGTTCAGATGTCCCGCTTTGACCATCCCGTGCGCGTGGCTTGCTCGCGCATCTTGCGGAGCGCCCGCATGCGCCAGGTGCGGACGGTCGCGGGGCAGACGCCTAGCCTCTCTGCGATCTCGTCCGTCTCGAGCCCCTCAAATTCCAGCGCGAACCATGCGGCTTCGCGGGGAGAGAGGTTGGCGCTTCGCGCGAGGTGCAGAAGGACCAAGCGGTCCTCAATGCATCGATAGGGGGCCATGCTGTCGCCAGCCTCGATGTCGCCGCGCCGCTCGTCCCAGTCCTCGTTCTCCTCGTCCTCGCGCTCTCGCTGAAATGCCGTCCGATCCTGATGCAACCACAGTTTACGCATGGCCGTGCGCGTGTCGCCATACACTCGTTTGGCGGCGTACGCCGGGAACGGCGCGGCGGTGGCGTCGTGGGTGGCGATGGCGCACAGGAACGCCGCGCATGCCTCCTGATAGGCTTCGTCGTATCCGGCGACGCGGGCGTAGCGCCACGCGGTGCGCCGCAAAAGCGGTCGGAACATTTCGAAGAGCGCGTGCAGGCAGACGTCGTCGCCGAGCCGTGCGCGATCGACCATGTCGTGCAACACCGTGAGGGGAACCATCGCGATACCTCGCTTGGGCGGGCCGGCCCGCAGAAATTTGCATGCGAGGCAAGCGTAAAACCGTTCGGTCGAAGGTTCCCGTTTGAAGCGCGACGAAGACTTGGCGCCCACGCCAGGGGAACGCGTGGGTGCAGATCCGGCTGGATTTTTGTGCACACTAGGACCAAACCCCTCTTGCATTTCCCACGGGCGGGTGTATAATAAGGTCAAGAAAAGTCAAAGTCAAAATCAAAGTCAAATCACAAGCAGAGGACGGTGCTGCGTTAGGAGTTGTCATCATGGCGAGCAACATTTCCGACATCATTGAAGCGTACTTAAAGCGCCTGATGGAAGAAAGCGGGCTTGACGTGATCGAGATTCAGCGCAATGAACTTGCGGAACAGTTCCACTGCGTGCCGTCGCAGATCAACTACGTCATCAGCACGCGCTTCACGACGGATCACGGCTACATCGTGGAGTCCAAGCGCGGCGGCGGCGGCTACATCCGGATTCGCAGGGTGAAGCTCGACAAGGATCATCTTCTGTGGGACGTGTTGAGATCGCTTGGCGACGAGGTGAGTCAGTCGGCCAGCGAGGCGCTCGTCGAGCGCCTGCACAGGGATGGGTGGCTGACCGACCGAGAGGCGTCGCTCATTCAAGCCATGCTGCGGCGCGAGGTGCTTGCGCTGGAACTTCCGTACCGCGACCGACTGCGGGCCAAGCTGTTGGCAAGCGCGCTGCAGGCGCTCGCGGCGCACCGGAAGACTTGAAAGCGGGGTGGAGACCGATGCTTTGCGAGCGTTGTCATGAACGGCCGGCGACGGTGCATGTGACGAAGATCATCAACGGCGTGCAAACCGCGTACCACTTGTGCGAGGTCTGCGCCAAGGAACAGGGCGAAGTGTTCCCGAACCCCTTCTTGATGGGGAGCCCGTTTGATTTCAACAAGCTGTTGAGCGGTCTGCTCAATATGGAGTCGTCGTCGGGCTTTGCGCCTGTGACGACTCAGGTGCAGCAGAGGTGCGGCACGTGTGGCATGACGTACAATCAGTTCACCCAAATTGGCCGGTTCGGCTGCCCCGATTGTTACGACGCGTTCGCTGGACGCCTTGAACCCCTTCTGCGCCGCATTCAAAACGGGCTGCGGCACACCGGGAAGGTGCCGGGATCGGCCGGGGAGCGCCAGCAGGTGGCGCGCAAGTTGGAGCAACTTCGCCGCGAATTGCAGCAGGCGGTGGCGCAGGAGCAGTTCGAACGCGCGGCGCAACTGCGCGACGAAATTCGCAAGTTGGAACAAAGCGCGCAGTGAGGAGGTGTCGAGATGTCCCTCGCCGACTTTGTGAAGCGAACGGTGAGCAAGTGGATGAAAGAATCGGGCCCGGAAGACGATATCGTGATTACCAGCCGCATTCGGCTTGCGCGCAACCTAAAAGGTTTTCCCTTTCCCACGCTGGCGACCGACGCGCACGCGAACGAGGTCATGGAGTTGGTGCGCCAGGCCGCGCAGAACGAGGCCATGAAGCGGCTCGGACACTTTGAATTCATCCGCTGTCGGGATTTGTCGCCACTTGATCGTCAGATGTTGGTCGAAAAGCACCTGATGAGCCCGGACCTCGCGCAGCAAGAGAAGCACGGTGCCTTGGCGCTTCGCGATGACGAGATCGTCAGCATCATGGTGAATGAGGAGGACCATCTGCGCATCCAGTGCATCCTGCCCGGCCTGCGCCTCCAGGAGGCCTGGAACATCGCGAGCCAGGTCGACGATGCGCTCGAACAAACGCTGACCTACGCGTATCACGATCAGTACGGGTATCTGACGGCCTGCCCGACCAACGTCGGCACCGGCATTCGAGCGTCGGTCATGATGCACCTGCCGGGTCTGGCCCTCACGGGCGGCATTCAGAGGTTGCTTACAGCCGTGTCGCAGGTGGGGCTCGCCGTGCGGGGCATCTACGGGGAAGGCTCGGAGTCGTTCGGGAATCTGTATCAGGTGTCGAACCAGATCACCCTCGGCGAGAGCGAGGATGAGATCATCGCCAACCTGCTGAGCGTGGTGCAGCAGATCATCGAGCAGGAGCGCAATGCGCGAAAACTGTTGTTGGACCGCAACCGCGTCCAGCTGGAGGACCGCGTCAGCCGCTCGTTCGGCATTC
This sequence comes from Alicyclobacillus vulcanalis, assembly GCF_900156755.1. Classification (GTDB taxonomy): domain Bacteria; phylum Bacillota; class Bacilli; order Alicyclobacillales; family Alicyclobacillaceae; genus Alicyclobacillus; species Alicyclobacillus vulcanalis. Next base: position 69,346 of record NZ_FTOO01000003.1, on the reverse strand, counting down.
TCGCTTACGCGCGCAAGATGGACTCGAAGGAGACCCTGGAGCGGTTGTCGGATGTGCGACTTGGGATCGATCTCGGCATCATTCAAGGCGTGTCCTCGGGCATTTTGAAGGAGCTCATGGTGCTCACGCAGCCCGCTTGCCTGCAAAAGTACTACAATCGCGAGCTGAGCCCGAACGAGCGAGATGTGCGGCGCGCACAGTTGATTCGGGACCGGCTGAGAATGAACGATTCGGAGGTGCATGGATGATGTACGCACGGTTTACGGAGAGGGCTCAAAAGGTGTTGGCGCTGGCTCAAGAAGAGGCTTCGCGCCTGAATCACCCGGGCGTTGGCACAGAGCACATTCTGCTCGGCCTGATTCGCGAGGGCGAGGGCATTGCCGCCAAAGCCCTGCAGATGCTCGGCGTTCAAGCCGACAAGGTTCAGCAAGAAATTGAGCGCATGGTCGGCCGCGGGCAGACTCCCGTCACAGCCATGACGTATACGCCGCGAGCGAAAAAGGTGATCGAGCTGTCGATCGACGAGGCCCGCAAGCTTGGCCACTCGTACGTGGGCACCGAGCACCTGTTGCTGGGCCTGATTCGCGAGGGCGAAGGCGTGGCGGCCCGGGTGCTCGCCAACATGAACGTGAACCTGAACAAGGCTCGGCAGCAGGTGCTGCAGCTGTTGGGCGGGGATGCCATGGATATCGCCGGCGACAAGGATGCATCGGTCGGCACGCCGACGCTTGACAGCCTGGCGCGCGATCTCACCCAGATGGCGCGTGACGGAAAGCTCGATCCCGTCATCGGGCGAGAAAAGGAGATTGAACGTGTGATTCAGGTCTTGTCGCGGCGCACGAAGAACAATCCGGTGCTCATCGGAGAGCCGGGCGTCGGCAAGACGGCCATCGCAGAGGGGTTGGCGCAGCGCATCGTGACGGGGGATGTGCCGGAGACGCTGCGCAACAAGCGGGTCATGGTGCTCGACATGGGCACGGTCGTCGCAGGCACGAAGTACCGCGGCGAGTTCGAGGACAGGCTGAAGAAAATTATGGATGAAATTCGTCAGGCCGGCAATGTCATTCTGTTCATCGATGAGCTTCACACGCTCATTGGCGCCGGCGGTGCAGAGGGCGCGATCGACGCTTCGAACATTTTGAAGCCAGCGCTTGCGCGCGGCGAGCTGCAGTGCATTGGCGCAACGACGCTCGACGAGTACCGGAAGCACATCGAGAAAGATCCGGCACTCGAGCGGCGGTTCCAGCCGATCATGGTCGACGAACCGTCGGCGGAGGAGGCGCTTGAAATTCTCAAGGGCCTGCGCGACCGGTACGAAGCGCATCACCGCGTGAAAATCACTGACGAGGCGCTTGACGCCGCGGTGAAACTGTCGGATCGGTACATTTCCGACCGGTTCCTCCCGGACAAGGCCATCGATTTGATCGACGAAGCGGCCTCGCGCGTCCGTCTGCGCACGCACACCGCACCTCCGAATCTGAAGGAACTCGAGCAGAAGCTGGAGAAGGTGCGCAGCGAGAAAGATGCCGCGGTGCAGAGCCAGGAGTTCGAGCTGGCGGCGAGCCTGCGCGACGAAGAGCAGAAGATCAAGGAGGAGCTCGAGCGCCTGAAGGAGACTTGGCAGAAGACGCAGCAGCTCGACGACGTGCGCGTGACGGCGGAGGATATCGCCCACATCGTCTCGTCATGGACCGGGATACCGGTGCAACAGCTGCAGCAGGATGAGTCGGAGCGCCTGCTCAATTTGGAGAGCATCCTGCACGAGCGGGTCATCGGGCAGGACGAGGCGGTGGAGGCGGTGGCCAAAGCAATCCGCCGGGCTCGCGCCGGACTCAAGGATCCCAAGCGGCCGATTGGCTCGTTCATCTTCCTCGGACCGACGGGCGTCGGCAAGACGGAGCTCGCGCGGGCGCTGGCAGAGGCGCTCTTTGGAGACGAGGACGCGCTCATCCGCATCGACATGTCGGAATACATGGAGCGCCATTCCACGTCGCGGCTCGTCGGATCGCCTCCGGGATACGTGGGCTATGAGGAAGGCGGCCAGCTGACGGAAAAGGTGCGCCGGAAGCCGTACTCTGTGGTGTTGCTCGACGAGATCGAAAAGGCGCATCCGGAAGTGTTCAACATTTTGCTTCAGGTGCTGGACGATGGCCGCTTGACCGACGGCAAAGGCCGCACGGTGGATTTTCGCAACACGGTCATCATCATGACCTCGAACGTGGGCGCGGAGGAGCTGCGCAAGGGCGGTGCGCTCGGCTTCAAGCGGGAACAGGATCAATACCTCGGCATGAAGGACAAGGTGATGGACGAACTGAAGCGCACCTTCAGGCCCGAGTTCCTGAACCGGATCGACGAGATCATTGTCTTCCATCCGCTGGACGAGACGCACATCGAGCGGATCGTCGATAAGATGGTGGACAACTTGAAGCACCGCCTGAAGGAGCAGGACATCGAGTTCGAACTCACGGACGACGCGAAGAAGTTCTTGGCCAAGGTCGGGTTCGATCCGCAGTACGGTGCTCGCCCGCTGCAGCGCGCCATTGTGCGGAACGTCGAGGACCTGCTGTCATCGGCGCTCATTGCGGGCGAAGTCAAGAAGGGCGATCGCGTCCTGCTCGGGGTGGATGGCGACCGCTTGCGCATCGAAAAAGTGAACGAACAACCGGTCGGCGCGAATGCTTGACCGTTGGGAAAGCGGGGCAGTGCGGTGGCGCTGGAAGGCGCCCGCACTGCCCATTGGTTTCTTCAGGTGAATGACTGTTCGTAGACGGCTCCGTCTCCAACCAAGCACCTTGGCGGTTCCATCGGGCCCCAGGCTGATGGGGTAGCCACACCCGCTGCAGAAATTTCGTATCCGGCATGGACGTACGCGGAGAGTTCTGTATCATGTTGATGAGGAGTCGGAAGGCGGCGAGGAAGATTGCCGAAGGTCAAGACGCAGTACGTGTGCCAGTCTTGCGGCCACGTGGAAGTGAAATGGATGGGCCGGTGCCCAGGCTGTGGCGAATGGAACACGCTCGTGGAGGAGACGGTATCGCCGCGAGGGGCGTTCTCGCCCTCGAAGGCGCGCGTCGTGCCGAGGCCCATTCTGTCTATTCCGGCTCAGTCCGAGAATCGGTTGAGCACCGGCATCTCCGAGTGCGATTTTGTTCTGGGCGGAGGCGTGGTGCCGGGGTCTCTGGTGCTCATCGGCGGAGATCCGGGGATTGGAAAGTCGACGCTTTTGCTTCAAGTGTCGCACGCGATGGCGCAGAGTGGGCATCGCGTGTTGTACGTGTCGGGCGAGGAGAGTGCCGCCCAGATTCGTTTGCGGGCGGAGCGCCTCGGGACGGTACACAGCGAGCTCTTCGTGCTCGCGGAGACGGACTTGGACGCCGCACTGGAGGCGGCTCTCGAGCTCAAACCTCGCTTCCTCATTGTCGACTCGATTCAAACGGTGTTTCGACCCGGGCTCGCCTCGGCGCCAGGAAGCGTGGCCCAAGTTCGCGAATGCACCGGGCTTTTGCTGCGCGTGGCGAAGGCGGAGAACATGGCCACATTCATCGTCGGCCATGTCACGAAGGATGGCGTCATCGCGGGGCCGCGCATGCTCGAACACATGGTGGACGCCGTCTTATACTTCGAGGGCGATCGGCATCATATGTATAGAGTGCTCCGCGCTGTGAAAAATCGGTTTGGCTCGACACACGAGCTCGCCGTGTTCGAAATGCGGGATGACGGTCTGCGCGAGATCGCCAATCCCTCGGAGCTGTTCCTCTCGGAGCACCGCGACATGGCGCCGGGTTCGGCGGTCGTCTGCGCAATGGAAGGCAGGCGCCCGCTTCTTCTCGAGGTGCAGGCGCTGGTCGCCGCGACGTCGTTCGGGACGCCCAGGCGGATGACGACAGGCGCAGATGTGCAGCGTATGAATATGCTCTTGGCCGTGCTCGAGCGACGGCTCGGCATGCAACTCGGTTCGTGTGATGCGTACGTGAACATCGCGGGCGGTGTACGCGTGGAAGAGCCCGCGGCCGATCTCGGCATTGCACTCGCGCTCGTCGCGAGCCACCGGGATCGCCCTCTGCGCCCGGGGGTGTACATCGGCGAAGTGGGCCTCACTGCCGAGGTCCGTGCAGTGACGCGCCTGAGCGAGCGCATTCGAGAGGCGCGCAAGCTCGGCTTTCAGCGCTGCATCGTGCCGGCTTCGCAGTCCGCGCCAGAAGCCGTGCCGGACATGGAGATTGTGCAGGTGCGCTCGGTGCAGGACGCGATCGATCAAGCCTTTTGAGGTGACATTGTGAAGGACGACGCGAAGCGGGAAGCTGCCATCAACAAAATCTTACGCATGGTTGCGCCGGGAACCGTGTTGCGCGAAGGCATTGAGAACATTCTGCGCGCGAAGACGGGAGGGCTCATTGTCGTCGGGGCCACGGAAACGGTGCTCTCGATGATGGACGGGGGCTTTGCCATTCAGTGCGACTTAACCCCGTCGCACCTGTATGAGCTTGCGAAGATGGACGGAGCCATCATTATCAGCGAGGACGCAAAGAAGGTCCATTACGCCAACACGACGCTGAACCCGGACCACACCATCCCGACGTCGGAGACCGGAACTCGGCATCGAACGGCAGAGCGCGTGGCCCGGCAGAGCGGGCAGTTGGTGATTTGTATCTCCCAGCGGCGCAACGTCATCACGCTCTACCAGGGCAATTTGAAATATGTGCTGCGCGATATCAGCGTGATTCTGGCGAAGGCCAACCAGGCGCTGCAGACGCTCGAGAAGTACAAGACCGTGCTCGAGCAGGAGCTTACGGATCTAAGCGCGTTGGAATTCGAGGAGGCGGTGACCCTCGAGGACGTGACGCGCGTCCTGCAGCGGTTCGAGACGGTCTTGCGCGTGACCAATGAAATTCGCCGCTACATCATAGAGCTCGGCAACGAGGGGCGACTCGTCAGCATGCAGCTGGAGGAGCTCGTCTCGGACGTCGATGAGCAGGCTTACCTTCTCATCAAGGACTTCGTCCATCCCGAGTGTCCGCATACGCCTCACCAGATCATGTCGCAGATTCACAACCTGTCGTCGGAAGAGCTGCTGGACGGCGCGCTGCTCGCCCGCATACTCGGCTATCCGCCGAGCGTGAATCAGCTCGAGGAAGGTGTGCCGTCGCGAGGCTACCGCATCCTCAACAAAATTAGCCGACTGCCTCAGCCGGTCATCGAGAACCTGGTCGAGCACTTTGGGGTTCTGTCAAGTATCTTGAAGGCATCGATGGCGGATTTGGACAAAGTGGAAGGCGTGGGCCCGGTCCGCGCCCGTATGATTCAGAATGGACTGGGGCGCATTCAGGAACAAGTGCTTATCGATCGTCAGATTTGACCCGCCCGGGAGGCGTACGGCTTGTACATTCGATGGATACCTAACGCGCTGACAGCCTTGAATCTGATAGCTGGCCTCTGTGCCGTTTTGGTGTTACAGACGGGCAGAGTGGGCGTCAGTGCGCTTTTGGTCGTGTTTGGCATGATTGTCGACGGCTTGGATGGGCGCGTTGCGCGCTGGCTGCGGGCGGAGAGCGAGTTCGGCCGGATTCTTGACTCGCTTTCGGACATCGTCACGTTCGGCGTCGCTCCTATTCTGATCATGTATCGCGTCGAGCTCAGGCATCTCGGCGTGTTGGGCGATGCCATTGCCATACTGTTCCCTCTCTGTGGCGCCTTGCGCCTGGCGCGCTTCCACACGCAGCGGGGGCCTGCGGATACCTTCATCGGGCTGCCCATCACGGCCGCCGGAGGGGTGGAAGCCACGCTCGCGCTGACGCAGCCTGCCCTTTCCCCTGCGCCGGTCATTCTGCCCATTGCAACGGTGCTGTTGTCGCTGTTAATGGTGAGTTCCGTGCCCTATCCGAATTTCAAGCGCTTATCTTATCCCAAGTCCATCTTCATTCTCGTCCCCCTTATCGCGCTTTTGATTGGCTGCCTGTTGCGTTTTCAGATTGTCGGCACCGATGTGCTGATTTTCGCGGTCCTCGGCCTGTATGCCGCTTACGGAATGGTACACGCCATCCGCTCCTCCTTGATGTCGCGCAAGCATGGGAACGGCGATATGGCGCACGGGGCGAAAAAGTAGGCGGCAGAACCGTCGGTCTGGTCCCTGGTTGGTGCATGGCATCGCTTTACGCGCAGCATGAAACATGTTACACTGAACATGGCGCTCCAATTTTTTCAAAACAGTGACAGCGTTTTGTCGGCTGGGTTTCGCTTCGCAGCGGGGAACGTCAGTTTGTCCACGAAATTTCAGGTCGTTTCGAAGTGAATGGGTTAGGATGTGATAGAGGAGGTCCATACTAGACGCAGGAGGTGACGCAAGTTGATGAAAAAGGTTGTGCACCTGTTCTTCGTCGTGGTCGGCGTATTGTTAGGTTATCAGCTTTGTCCGGACTTATTCCTAGACGTTTTCCATCTCCATCGGTCGTTTGTGACCACGAATTGGTTTGGGGCTGCTGTGGGCGGCGCGCTGTTTTTAGTGGCGACAGTCTCGCTCGCCGGGTATGTTTCGGCGCTGCTTCGTTGGCTGGAAGAGCGCTTGAAGAGCGCACCGCTGGCCGATATCTTGGGCGGCACCGTCGGCATGGTGATTGGCCTTGTGGTGGCCTATCTTTTCTCACCCGAAATCCGTGCGATTCCCCTCGTCGGCGTCGCGGTAGAATTTTTCGTGGCCGTATTCTTTGCGTATCTCGGCCTCCGCATCGGCTTCACGAAACGCGAAGAGCTGTGGAACCTGTTTGCTGGGCGCCTTTCGCGCGATCGGGACCGCGCAGAGGGCAAGGAGAAAAAGCCTGCGCTGAGGCCGGGGGATGCGAAGCTCTTGGACACGTCGGTGATCATCGACGGCCGCATCGCGGACCTGGTCGAGACGGGTTTCCTGGATGGCACGCTCGTCATCCCGTCGTTTGTCTTGGCGGAGCTTCAGCACATTGCGGATTCCTCGGACGCGCTGAAGCGCAACCGCGGGCGAAGAGGGCTTGACATCCTCAATCGCATTCAAAAGGAGTCCAAGGTGCAGGTGCAGATCGTCGAGACGGACTTTGAAGACATCCAGGAAGTCGACGCCAAGCTTGTCCGGCTAGCGAAGCAGATGCGCGGCAAGGTCGTCACCAATGACTTCAATTTGAACAAGATCTGTGAGCTGCAGGGCGTACAGGTCCTGAATATCAATGATCTCGCCAATGCCCTGAAACCCGTCGTCCTTCCGGGTGAGGAACTTCAGGTGCACGTCATCAAGGACGGCAAGGAACATAACCAAGGCGTGGCGTATTTGGATGATGGCACGATGATCGTCATCGAGGGCGGGCGCGAATACATCGGCGGCAAGATCACGGTGCTCGTCACGAGCGTGTTGCAGACCTCGGCGGGCAGAATGATCTTCGCGAAACCGAAGTTGTTGGAAAAGGCGCTTTAACTCGCGGAGGCTCGATGTGTTTCGAGATTTGTCTGCGCGGTACGGGTTGAAGAGATCAGGCTTGTTTTGGAAAGGCGAGGGCGCCGCGAGCGTCCTCGGCTTTTCCATGCTCACCGGAAGTGGGAAGGGGAACGCGGATGTGGGTGGCTATCGTGGTGGCGGCCGGAGAAGGCCGCCGCATGGGTTTCAAGAAGCAATTTCTTGATCTCGCAGGACGCTCGATGTGGCTTCGTTCCGCCGAGGCGATGTTGGCCGGGGGCGCCGACGAGATCGTCGTCGTGGCCTCGGCCGCGGACGTCGCGCGCATGGAGGAGGAAGCCCGCCACGCGCAGCTTGCGGTTCACTTCGCGCTCGGCGGTGCCACGCGCCATGAGTCCGTCGTGTCGGGCGTGAAGCGCGCGTTAGAGCGCATGGCGGCCGGCGGGGCGGATCTGGCCCACTCGGCCCTGGCCGTTCACGATGCGGCTCGCCCCTTTGTCTCCGCGGAGGATGTGCGGCGCGTGTTTGAGGCAGCCATGCGCTGCGGGGGTGCCGTGCTCGGTTCTCCGTGCCGTGACACGGTCAAGCGGGTGGCCAGTGGGTGGGTGCAGGAGACGATTCCGCGCGACGAACTATTTTTGGCGGAGACCCCGCAGGCGCTGCGCGCCGACCTGGCGCCGTCTGTGTACCTGGAACGCACGTACGCGGCGGACGAAGCGCCCACCGACGACAGCGGGGCGATGGAGGCAGCTGGCGTTCCGGTTGTGGCCGTGACGTCGATGGCGTACAACGGCAAGATCACGACGCCGGCAGACTTGGATTACGCGCGGTTTTTGGCGCTCGAACGGTGGGGGAGGCCGGAACATGCGGATTGGACTCGGGTATGACGTGCACCGGATCGTGGAGGGCAGGCCGCTCGTGTTGGGGGGCGTGCACATCGACGCGCCGTTTGGGCTTGACGGCCACTCGGATGCCGACGTGATCGCGCATGCCATCATGGACGCGCTGCTTGGCAGTCTCGCCCTGGGCGACATTGGCCAGCACTTCCCGCCGAACGACGAGCGCTTCGAGGGCGCGGACAGCCTGATGCTGATGCGCGAAGTGGTTGCGATGGTCGAGCGCGCGGGCTACCGCGTGGGCAATGTGGACGTGATGGTCATTGCGGAGCGCCCGAAGCTCCTACCGCACGTTCCCGAGATGAGGCGGCGCATTGCCGAGGCGCTCGGCGTGAGCGATGCGGACGTCTCCATCAAGGCGACGACCAATGAGCGGATGGGCTTCATTGGCCGCGGCGAAGGCATCGCGGCGCAGGCCGTGGCGCTCGTGTTGCCGGGGGAGAGGGGGCGAGCGCGGTGACGGTGCGCGTGCGATTTGCGCCGAGCCCGACGGGACATCTGCACATTGGTGGCGTGCGCACGGCCCTGTTTAACTTCCTGTACGCGCGCCACACCGGTGGTCGCTTGATCCTCCGACTCGAGGATACAGATGTGGACCGGAATGTGCCGGGAGCGGAACAGGCGTTTGTCGAAGCGTTCAAGTGGCTTGGGCTGACGTGGGACGAGGGGTTTGATATCGGGGGGCCGTACGGGCCGTACCGGTGCAGCGAACGGCTGCCCATCTACCGTGCGTATGCAGAAGAGCTCATGGCGTCTGGGCGGGCGTATGCCTGCTTCTGCGCTCAGGGCGGGGCGCACGAGGAGCGCCCGGACGAGGATGAAGACGACGGGCCTCGCGCGGGAACCAGCGGCTGTGCCGGCGAGTGCAGGGCGATGGACCCGGAGCTCGCGCGGAAGCGCGTGAAGGCGGGTGAGCCTCATGCCGTTCGCTTTCTCGCTCCACCGGGCCCAGCCGTCGTGGTGCGCGACAGGATCCGGGGCGAAATCGCGTTTGAACGCGAGGAGCTGCGGGACTTTGTCATCCTGAAGCGCGACGGCATGCCCACCTACAACTTTCAGGTCGCCATTGACGACCACTTGATGGCGATCACGCACGTGATCCGGGGCGAGGAACACTTGTCGAACACCCCGCGCCAGTTGCTCATCTACGAGGCGCTCGGCTTTACCCCGCCCGAGTTTGCGCATCTGCCGATCGTGCTCGACGAGACGCGCAAGAAACTGTCGAAGCGGGATCCGAACGTCCTCCCGGTGTCGGCCTATCGCGAGTTGGGATACCTGCCGGAGGCCATCGTCAATTTCCTGGCGCTGCTCGGTTGGTCGCCGGGGGGCGAGGAGGAGATGTTCGGCCTGGACGAGCTATGCGCCCGCTTTGACCTCGACCGCGTCGGCCGGGCTGGAGCCGTGTTCGATCTCGCCAAGTTCCGCTGGATGGCCAACCAGTACTTCAAGGCGCTTGAGCCCGCGAAGGCCGTACGCCTGATTCGCGAGCAGGCCGCGCGCCTCAACTACGCGCTTCCGCCTTACGCGGACGACGATTGGCTGGCGAGAGCAGTGGCGCTGGTCCAGGACGGGCTCGCCTGTGCGCGCGACTTTTTTGCCGCGGCGCGGGTGTGGCTCGAGCCCGACGTGGCGTACGATGAAGAAGCGCTTGCGCTCATCTCGACGGAGGGCGCCGCGCGCGTGATTCGCGCCTATCTGTCGGCCTCCGAGGCGGATCCGGCGTGGAACGAGGAGGCCAACCGCGCCCGCCTCCAGGCGGTGGGCCGCGAGCTTGGCGTGAAGGGACGGGACCTATTGATGCCGGTTCGCGCCGCGCTGACGGGCCAGACGCACGGGCCGGATCTGCAGAAGTCGATGGCGCTCTTACCGCGCCACATTGCGCTTGCGCGCATGCGCCGCGCCGCCGAAATCGCCCATGCAGAAGGTCATCCGGGGAGGTGAGGATCGCGTGGGAATTGTGCTCTACAACACGCTGACCGGCAGGAAGGAACCGCTTCAGACCATCGAGCCTGGCAAGGTGCGCTTTTACGCGTGCGGCCCGACGGTGTATCACTTCTTCCACCTCGGCAACGCGCGGATGTTCGTCGTGTTCGACACCATCCGCCGTTACCTCGAATACCGAGGCTATGAGGTCCGCTTCGTCCAGAACTTCACGGACGTCGACGATCGCATCATTCAACGCGCCCAGGAGCTCGGCGTGAGCCCGCGCGAGCTCGCCGAGGAAAACATTCGTTACTACTTCGAGGACGCGGGCAAGCTGTTTATTCGTCCGGCAAGCGTGCATCCCCGCGTGACGGAGTGCATCGATGATATCATCCGCTTCATTCAGGATCTGATCGATCGCGGCCACGCCTACGAGCGGAACGGCAGCGTCTACTTCGATACGTCGTCCTTCCCGGAGTACGGAAAGCTCTCTCATCAGTCGCCCGACGACATGCGCGCCGGGTATCGCATTGAAGTGCAGGACGAAAAGGACGACCCGACCGACTTCGCGCTGTGGAAGGCGGCGAAGCCCGGCGAGGAGTGGTGGCCGAGCCCCTGGGGCCCCGGGCGCCCGGGTTGGCACATCGAGTGCTCCGTGATGAATTACCTGTACCTCGGCGAGCAGATCGACATTCACGCGGGCGGGCGCGATCTCGTCTTTCCACACCACGAGAACGAGATCGCCCAGAGTGAGGCCCACTCCGGCAAGGTGTTCGCCAGGTACTGGCTTCACAACGGCACCCTGAACATCAACGGAGAGAAGATGTCGAAGTCGACGGGGAACTTCATCATGGCGCGGGACTTGCTCGCGCGAAGGGACCCGCGCGCCGTGCGGTTTTTCCTGCTGTCGGCGCACTATCGAAACCCCCTCAACTACACGGAGGATGCGCTGGATCAGGCCGAGCAGGCGCTCGCGCGCATCGACCGCCTCATCCGGGATTTGGAGCACCGCGCCGCGGCGCTCGCAGGCCTGCGCGGTGCGCTCGACCGCGCGGACGAAGCCCCGACGGAGGCAGGGCTCGCCGACGTGGACCAAATCCGAGGCGCCTTTGTGCGAGCGATGGATGACGACTTCAACACGGCGGACGGCATGGCGGCCATGTTCGATGGCGTGCGCCACATCAACACGCGGCTGGAGGCCGGCGGCGTATCCGCTGGCGATCTCCTTGCGTACCGCGATCTCCTGGTCGAGCTTTTGGGGGTGCTCGGGATCCCCAAGAAAGCGGAGGAGCGGCTGGAGGACGAGATCGAGCGGCTCATTGCAGAGCGCGCTGAAGCGCGGAAGCGGCGCGATTTTGCGCGGGCGGACGAGATCCGCGATGCGCTGCGCCACCGCGGCATCGTGCTGGAAGACACGCCGTACGGCACGCGCTGGAGTTACGAGTCATGAAGGTGAACTGGCGCGTCGACGAGGTGTCCCCGCTCGCGCTCGCCTTCTTGGGCGACGCGGTGTGGGAGGTGTACGCGCGCAACCACTGTCTCAATCTCGGCATTCACCGCCCGCGCGATCTCCAGCGTCAGGTCACCCGCTACGTCTCGGCCGTGGCCCAGGCCGAGGCGCTGCGCCTGATTGAACCGTCGCTGACGGATGCCGAGCGAGACGTCATCCGGCGCGGGCGCAATCAGAAGTCGTCGCACACGCGCCGGAATGTCGATGTGGTCGTCTATCGGCTGGCGACCGGCTTTGAGGCGCTGGTCGGCCACCTGTACGCGTCGGGCGAGCGGACGCGGCTCGACGAGATCGCCGCGGAAGCGCTGGCCGCGCTCGACGCGGAACAAGAAAGAGCGAAGGAGCCATGAACATGTCCATGAGAGACGGTGGGCGCCCCCGGGCGCCGCTCCCGGAGGCTGACGATCTCGTCAAGGGCCGGCATGCCGTGTTGGCCGCGCTGGAAGGCGAGCGCCCTGTGAACAAGGTCTGGGTGGCGGAGGGCGCCTCGGGTATGGAAGCCATCGTGGCCCAGGCGAGATCGCGCGGCGTCGTGGTGCAATTTGTGCCGCGAAGCCGGTTGGATGAGATGGCCAGCGCGCACCAAGGCGTCGTGGCGCAAGTGGCGCCTTACGCCTATGCCGATCTCGACGACGTGATCGCCCGGCAGACGGGTCAGCCGCCGCTCGTGGTGGTGCTGGATGAGATTGCGGATCCGCACAATTTCGGCGCCATTCTGCGCACGGCGGAGGCGTGCGGCGCGCAGGGCGTGGTGATTGGCAAGCGCCGTCAGGCGCAAGTGACCGATGTGGTCGCCAAGGCGGCGGCCGGGGCGCTGGAGGCATTGCCGGTGGCGCGGGTGGCCAATGTGGCGCAGGCGCTTGTGCGCCTGAAGGAAGCCGGCTACTGGGTGGTCGGCGCCGATGTGCGCGCGGAGGTGCCGTACACCGCCATCGATTACCGGGGAGCCACCGCGGTGGTCATCGGTTCGGAGGGCCAAGGGATGCGCCGGTGGGTGCGGGAGCAGTGCGACTTTCTGGCGTCCATCCCCATCTTGGGCCGGGTGCAGAGTCTGAACGCCTCGGTCGCGGCGGGGGTCCTGCTGTATGAAGCGGTCCGCCAGCGGGCGTAAGGGACGGCCGACGCGGCTCGTCATCGTCGATGGGTACAACGTCATCGCGAGGCGCGCGGGGCGAAGCCTTGCCCAAATTGAGGACCTGGAAGAGGCGCGCCGCGAGATCGAGGACCTGTTGAGCCAGTACCGGGCCATGTATGGCGAGGACGTGATCGTCGTGTACGATGCGCACCGCAGGCCGGGGCTGGGACACGAGGAAGAGCGCGCGGGCGTGCGGGTGGTCTTCACGGAGGCGGGAGAGACGGCGGACGCGCGCATCGAGCGCCTGGTGTACGAGTTGCGGGACGATTACCGAGAGATCACCGTCGCCACGTCCGATGCGGCCGAGCAGCAGGTGGCCCTCGGCGGGGGCGCGCTCCGGATTTCTGCCAACGAATTGCTCGTGCGGCTCGAAAAGATGCGCGACGATATCGATCGCGAGGCGAAGCGCCAGGAGGCGGGCGATCGACACACGCTGCGTGACGCGCTTTCGGGCGAGTTGGCCAGCCAGCTCGAGCGATGGCGGCGGAGATAGGGGCGAGGTGGTGAAAATGGCGTAATGACGCCTGTTTTGCTGCCTCAACGCAATTGATCCTTTCAAATGGCATCATGTATAATGGCGTCATTCACGAGGCTCGGGGTGATAGAGTTTGTCGACGCAGCCGACACCAAGAGACGCCGATGCGGCCCCTCCGTATGACACGGCGCTGTACGAAACCATGACGGACGAAGAGTTGGTCGAGGCTGTCCATCAGGGCGATACCGATGCGCTCGACTATCTCATTCACAAATACAAGAACTTCGTACGTGCAAAGGCGAGATCGTACTTTCTCATTGGGGCGGATCGGGAAGACATCGTGCAGGAAGGTATGATCGGGCTGTACAAGTCTATCCGCGATTTTCGCGGAGACAAGCTCTCCTCCTTCAAGGCGTTCGCTGAGCTGTGCATCACGCGCCAAATTATCACCGCTATTAAAACGGCCACGAGACAAAAGCATATTCCGCTCAATTCCTATGTTTCCCTGGACAAGCCCATTTACGATGAGGATTCGGACCGCACGCTGCTCGATGTGATCTGCACGGTGCGCGTGGCGGATCCGGAAGAGCTGATTATAAACCAGGAAGAGTTTGACGATATTGAAGGTAAGATGTCCGAACTCCTGAGCGACCTTGAGCGGCAGGTGCTCATGCTCTACCTCGATGGGCGATCTTACCAGGAGATTGCCGTTGATCTCGCGCGGCACGTCAAGTCCATCGACAACGCGCTGCAGAGAGTCAAGCGGAAGCTCGAGAAGTACTTGACGGTGCGCAACGTGATATGATAATGTTGTGCAGGTATGAGCCCCGATTCGGGGGTTCTTCTGTTTCTGTGTCCATGACCGAGAACCGCGTTTCGGGCTCGGTTCCATGGCTGGCTGATACGGGGAGGTGCCACAATGCGCGAGATCATCACCCTCGCTTGCACGGAGTGCAAACAGAGGAACTATACCACGACGAAGAACAAGAAGAATGATCCGGATCGCCTTGAGCTGAAGAAGTATTGCCCCACCTGCAACTCGCACACGACGCACCGCGAGACCCGTTGAGGCGCCGCTCATGGCTCACAAAGGAGCATCGAACGTGGCCAAACCGAACGATACCCTCGTGGAACTGAATCAGCAGGCGAAGCGGACAGGCATCGTCGCTTTCTTCAAGGAGTCGTTCCGGGAGTTTAAGCGCGTTCGTTGGCCGAAGCGCCGTGAGGTGGTTGTGTACACGGCGGCCTGTTTGCTGGTGTGTGCCATCTTGGGTGTGCTCATTTGGGCGTTTGATATCGGCGTTTCCGCGGCGATGTCGGCCATCGGCGTAGATTAACGCGTCATGGGGGTGGCGGGCGGCTCGCCCTGCTCAATGGAGAATCTTGAGAAGCAGTGGTATGTGATTCACACATACTCCGGCTACGAGAACAAGGTGAAGAGCAATCTCGAGAGCCGCGTTCAGACAATGGGCATGGAAGACCGGATTTTTCGGGTCGTGGTGCCTACGGAAGAGGCTGTCGAGATCAAAAACGGCAAAAAGCGTGTGGTGCAGCGCAAGACGTACCCTGGATACGTCCTCGTCGAGATGATCATGACGGATGACTCTTGGTATGTCGTGCGCAACACGCCTGGGGTGACTGGGTTCGTCGGTTCCCCTGGCGCCGGCTCTAAGCCTATGCCGCTCATGCCTCATGAGGTTGAGCAAATCCTCAGCTCCATGGGCGTGGGTGAATCGAAGCCGGTGGCGCAGTTCAAGGTCGGCGACGTCGTTCGCCTGACCAGTGGACCGTTCGCAGACATGGTTGGAACGGTCGAGGAGGTCCATCCAGAGCACCAAAAGCTCAAGGTTCTCGTCTCCATGTTCGGGCGCGAGACGCCTCTCGAGGCTGACTTCACGCAGGTTGAGCGCTTGCCCTGAGCAATCGGTGGCGATGGTTTCGGCAGCGAGCTGTCCCATTCGGGCGGCTTTCTGTAGTCCGGCCTCGGCTGGGCTCGTATAGATGGTTTTTCTGTGGGAGGGCTCATCCCGAACACCACATCTCGAGTGAAGGAGGTGGCTGTGTTGCCGAAGAAGATTGTCAAGGTTGTGAAGCTGCAAATTCCAGCCGGAAAGGCAACGCCTGCGCCGCCGGTAGGTCCTGCGCTCGGCCAAGCGCAAGTGGGCAACATCATGGGCTTCTGTAAGGAGTTCAATGCGCGCACGGCCGATCAGGTCGGTTTGATCATTCCGGTCGTCATTTACGTGTATGAGGACCGTTCGTACACGTTTGAACTGAAGACCCCGCCGGCTTCCGTGTTGCTCAAGAAGGCTGCCGGTGTGGAGTCGGGTTCGGCCGAGCCGAACCGCGTCAAAGTGGGCAAGGTGACTCGCGCACAGGTTCGCGAGATCGCCGAGCAAAAGATGCAAGACCTGAATGCTGCTTCGGTCGAGGCCGCCATGCGGATGGTCGAGGGCACGGCCCGCAGCATGGGCATCACGGTTGTCGACTGACGGCAAGCGGGAGCCCGTGGGAGGTTGAAACAACCGGTCACCACGCGGAGGTGAGGAACATGGCAAAGCTCAGCAAGCGTCTCCAGGAGATGCACAAGCTCGTGGATCGCACGCAGCTGTACGACGTGGACGAGGCGATGGAACTCGTCAAGAAGACTGCCACCGCGAAGTTTAACGAGACGGTGGAGGTCGCGGTCAGGCTGGGTGTGGATCCCCGGAAACAAGATCAGCAGGTTCGCGGCGCCGTCGTGTTGCCGCATGGCACGGGCAAGACGCCGCGCGTGCTCGTGTTCGCGAAGGGCGAGAAGGCCCGGGAAGCGCAGGAGGCGGGCGCGGACATCGTCGGCGACGACGACCTGATTCAAAAGATCTCTCAGGGCTGGCTCGATTTCGACGTCGCCGTGGCCACCCCGGACATGATGCCGGCGGTCGGCCGCCTTGGCCGCATCCTCGGTCCGCGCGGACTGATGCCCAACCCGAAGACGGGCACGGTCACGTTCGATGTCGCTCGCGCGGTGAACGAGATCAAGTCCGGTAAGGTGGAGTACCGCCTGGATAAGGCCGGGATCATCCACTGCCCGATCGGCAAGGCGTCGTTCGAGAAGGAACAGCTGGTGGAGAATTTCCGGGCTTTGATGAGTGCGTTGGTGAAGGCAAAGCCGCCTGCTGCGAAGGGCACGTATGTGCGGGGCGTGACGGTATCGTCCACCATGGGCCCTGGCATACGCGTCAACCCGCAGCGCGCCGCTGTGGGCGACTGATCGGTCGCTTTCTGGCGTAAAGCGGTGATGTGATAAGATGATTCATAGCGAAAGGCCGTAGACAGCAGGTCTGCCCGCGCAGGGCAGTGAAAGTTGCCTGCCGAGGCGTTTCCCGCACCGATGTGCACATGCATGTCGATCTTGGTGGGCGCCTCGCGTCGTCGAGGCGCCTTTCGCTGTGTAAAGTGACATTTTGCGGGGAGGTGGGCGGTTTGGCGATTCGCCGTGCCGAAAAAGAGCAAATCGTACAGTCCGTTGCCGAGCGCATGCGGCGGAGCAAGAGCATCGTGCTGGCGGACTATCGCGGCCTCACGGTCGCCGAGGACACGGAGCTGCGCGCGCGCCTGCGTCAGGCCGGGATCGAGTACTCCGTCGTCAAGAATACGCTGACCACGCGGGCTGCGGAGCAGGCTGAGATTCAGGGCTTGGAGCCTTTCTTGTCCGGGCCCACAGCCATTGCCTTCAGCTATGACGATCCGGTTGCGCCGGCCAAAATCCTGCATGAGTTCTCGCGCGAACACAAGGCGCTCGAGCTCAAAGGCGGGTACGTCGAAGGCCGGGTTGTCGATGCGAAGGAAGTGGAGGCGCTCGCGAAGCTGCCTTCGCGCGAAGGCCTGTTGTCGATGCTTCTCAGTGTTCTCCAGGCGCCGATGCGCAACCTGGCATACGTGTTGTCGCAGGTGGCGGAAAAGCAGGGTGGAGAAGTCGCTTCAGCAGCAGAGTGACGCATGGCGCCAGGGCGCGCTCGGCGCGTCCTAGGGCGCTCGTGAAAACCGAGTATATCTGAGGAGGGTGTTTCAATGACCACGGCTGAGATCTTGGAAGCTGTGAAAAACATGACGGTGCTCGAGCTGAATGAGCTCGTCAAGGCCATTGAGGAGGAGTTCGGTGTGACCGCGGCCGCGCCTGTGGCTTTCGCCGGCGCGGTTCCTGGGGCGGGCGAGGCCGCTCAGGCTGAGCAGACCGAGTTCGACGTGATCCTCACGTCCGCAGGCGCCTCGAAGATCAACGTCATCAAGGTCGTCCGCGAGATCACGGGCCTCGGCCTGAAGGAAGCGAAGGATCTCGTCGACAATGCGCCGAAGCCGATCAAGGAGAAGGTCTCGAAGGAAGAGGCCGACAGCATCAAGGCGAAGCTCGAAGAGGCTGGCGCTTCCGTCGAGGTCAAGTAATCGAGGTGGTCTGAAGGGGTGCCTGGGGCACCCCTTCGCTCTTTTGGGGGAATGGATGTGGCTCACTACTTCGAAGAGCAGCCCGCTGCGCCGAGCGATGAGCGCGCGGTCACCGTCTCCGCTCGCGGGATCACCGTGCGTTTGGTGACGGACCGCGGGGTGTTCAGCAAGTCGGGCTTGGACGAAGGCACGCGCAGGCTCATCGAGACGGCCGACTTATCCGGCGCGACCTCCGCGCTCGATCTCGGCTGTGGGTACGGACCCGTCACAGCCATCCTGTCGCGCGCCTTCCCGGGTGTGCGTTGGTGGATGGTGGACATCAACCAGCGGGCGGTTGAACTCGCCCGGCGCAATACCGCCGACCTCGTTCCGCCTCCTGTCGTACGGCAATGGGACGGCATTCCGCCGGACCTCGAGGACACGTTCGATCACGTCCTGCTCAATCCCCCGATCCGTGCCGGTAAGGCGACGGTCTTCAGACTCTACGAGGACGCAAAGCGGGCTCTTGCGAAGCAAGGGAAGCTATGGGTCGTGATTCAGAAAAAGCACGGCGCACCGTCGACGGAGGCAAAGCTGCGCGAACTCTTTGACGAGGTGGACGTTGCCTATCGCAAGGCGGGCTACTTCGTCTTCTGCGCGCGGCGGGCGTGACGCGCAGAGACCCATGTGCAAAGCCGGTCCGCCGCGCGCGTCTCTCACGTGTAGCAGGGTGGTCCGCGAAAAAGCCGCTTGATCTGAGTGCTCGCATGTGATATCATCAATCAATGCAAACTGAGTTGTTTGGACGGATGCCTCCTCTTCGCGCATAAAATCCATCATTTTGGGGAATAGGTGAATACGACTGGCGTGTCCATCATCGTCTAGCATGCCGAGTTGAAAGAGAAGTGCTGCACGCAAAAGTCCAGAACAGGCGGTCGCTCATCGGGCGTCGTCCTGGCGTCTTTTTGTGTGCGGCGCTTGTCTCTTTGTCTGACTTGGCTCGTCCGAGCTCAAGAAGACCTCTGATGCAAAGCCTCCTTTGCGCATCGTCCAACAAATCCGCTTGAGGGGTGACGGTTTTGCAAGGACACATGGTCAAGTACGGATGGGCGGAGCGCCGCAGTTACGCGCGCATTCGCGAGGTCCTCGATCTCCCAAACCTCATCGAGATTCAGCAAAAATCGTACGAGTGGTTCCTGCGGGAGGGCCTTCGCGAGACCTTCGCGGACATTTCTCCCATCACGGACTTCACCGGCAATCTGGTGCTTGAGTTCGTGGACTACAGCCTCGGCGAGCCCAAGTACGACGTAGAAGAGTCCAAGGAGCGAGATGTCACGTACGCCGCGCCGCTCCGGGTCAAGGTTCGCCTGCTCAACAAGGAGACGGGCGAGGTCAAGGAGCAGGAGGTGTTTCTCGGCGACTTCCCGCTCATGACCGAGACGGGAACCTTCATTATCAACGGCGCTGAGCGCGTGATCGTCAGCCAGCTTGTCCGCTCCCCCAGCGTCTATTATAGCAGCAAGATCGACAAGAATGGCAAACGTACGTTCGCTGCTACCGTCATTCCGAACCGCGGCGCGTGGCTCGAGTTCGAGACGGACGCGAAAGACGTCGTGTACGTCCGGATCGACCGCACGCGCAAGTTGCCCATCACGGTGTTGTTGCGGGCGTTGGGGCTGTCGTCCGACGCCGAGATCATCGATTTGTTGGGCGAAGACGAGTATCTGCAGAACACGCTGGACAAGGATACCACGGATTCGACGGAGCGGGCCTTGATTGAGATTTACGAGCGCCTGCGCCCGGGCGAACCGCCGACGGTCGAGAATGCGCGCGCTCTGCTCGCATCCCGTTTCTTTGACCCGAAGAGGTACGATCTCGCCGCCGTCGGTCGATACAAGATCAACAAAAAGCTCCACCTGAAAAATCGGTTGCTGAATCAACGCCTCGCCGAAACGCTGGTGGACGAGGAGACAGGCGAGATCCTCGCCGAGGCGGGCACGGTGCTCGATCGGCGCACCTTGGATCGCCTGATTCCGCGCCTGTCCGGCAAAGTGGGGCGTTTCACGGTGCGCGGCACGCGGGACCTGTTTGAGCACGACGAGATCCCGCTGCAGATGGTGAAGATTTTCAGCCCCGCGGAGGATGGGAAGGTCCTGCACGTCATTTCAAACGGCGAGTTGCCGTCCGACGTGAAGTACATCACGCCGTCCGACATCATCGCGGCGGTATCGTATTTCTTCAACCTGTTGCGCGGCGTCGGCACGACGGACGACATCGACCACTTGGGCAACCGGCGCTTGCGTTCGGTCGGCGAGCTGCTGCAGAACCAGTTCCGCATTGGGCTCTCGCGCATGGAGCGCGTTGTGCGCGAGCGGATGTCCATCCAGGACGCGAGCGCCATCACGCCGCAGGCGCTCATCAACATCCGGCCGGTGATCGCCGCCATCAAAGAGTTCTTTGGTTCGAGCCAGCTGTCCCAGTTTATGGACCAGACCAATCCGCTGGCGGAATTGACGCATAAGCGGCGCCTGTCGGCGCTCGGGCCCGGCGGACTCACGCGCGAACGCGCGGGCTTTGAGGTGCGAGACGTTCACTACTCGCACTACGGCCGCATGTGTCCCATCGAGACACCTGAAGGGCCGAACATCGGCCTGATCAACTCGCTCTCGACGTACGCCCGCGTGAATGAGTACGGGTTCATCGAGACCCCCTACTGCAGGGTCGACCCCGAGACGGGCGTCGTGACGGACCAAATCGACTATCTCACGGCCGACGAGGAGGAGAACTACCTCATCGCGCAGGCGAACGAGCCGCTGACGGAAGACGGTCATTTTGCGTCGGAGGAAATCACGGTTCGGTCGCGCGAGGACGTCATCACCGTAAGCCGGGATCGCATTGACTACATGGACGTGTCGCCCAAACAGGTCGTCTCGGTGGCCACGGCTCTCATTCCGTTCCTCGAAAACGACGATGCGAACCGTGCGCTCATGGGATCCAACATGCAGCGCCAGGCCGTGCCGCTGCTCGTCACCGATTCTCCGCTGGTCGGGACGGGGATGGAGTACCAGGCGGCGAAGGATTCCGGCGTCTGCGTGGTCTCGAAGCACAATGGCGTCGTCGAGCGCGTGACGGCCAGGGAAATCTGGGTGCGCGAAGAGGCGGTCGTGGACGGCCGGGTGGTGAAGGGCAATCTCCACAAATACAAGCTGATCAAGTTTGCCCGCTCCAACCAAAACACGTGCTTGAATCAGCGCCCCATCGTGCGCGAGGGCGATCGCGTCAAGGTGGGCGACATCCTGGCCGATGGGCCAGCCACGCAAAAGGGCGAGCTGGCGCTCGGGCGCAATGTGCTCGTCGCGTTCATGACGTGGGAGGGCTACAACTACGAGGACGCCATTCTCATCTCGGAAAAGATGGTGAAGGAAGACGTCTACACGTCGATTCACATCGAGGAGTACGAGATCGAGGCGCGCGACACCAAGCTCGGACCGGAAGAGATTACGCGCGATATCCCGAACGTGGGCGAGGACGCGCTGAAGAATCTGGACGAGCGCGGGATTATCCGCATCGGTGCGGAAATCACGACGAACGACATCCTGGTGGGCAAGGTGACGCCGAAAGGCGTGACGGAGCTCACGGCGGAAGAGCGCCTGCTGCACGCTATCTTCGGTGAGAAGGCGCGCGAAGTGCGCGATACGTCGCTGCGCGTGCCGCACGGGGGCGCCGGGATCGTCGTGGACGTGAAGGTGTTCACGCGCGAGAACGGCGACGAACTGCCAGCCGGCGTCAACCAGCTGGTGCGCGTGTATGTCGCCCAAAAGCGGAAGATCTCCGAGGGCGACAAGATGGCTGGCCGCCACGGGAACAAGGGCGTCGTTGCGCGCATCCTGCCGGAAGAGGATATGCCGTTCCTCGAGGATGGCACGCCCGTCGAGATCGTCCTGAACCCGCTCGGCGTGCCGTCGCGTATGAACATCGGGCAGGTGCTGGAGACGCACCTCGGGATGGCGGCGAAGGTCCTCGGCCTCAAGATGGCGACGCCCGTGTTCGACGGCGCGAAGCCGGAAGATGTGTTTGAGACCTTGCGCGAGGCCGGTTTGCCGGACGACGGCAAGCAGGTCTTGTACGACGGGCGGACCGGTGAGCCGTTTGAAAACCGCGTCACCGTCGGTTACGTGTACATGATGAAGCTTCACCACCTGGTGGACGACAAGATTCACGCCCGCTCGACGGGGCCGTACTCACTCGTCACGCAGCAGCCGCTCGGCGGAAAGGCGCAGTTCGGTGGCCAGCGGTTTGGCGAGATGGAGGTGTGGGCGCTCGAGGCGTACGGCGCGGCTTACACGCTCCAGGAACTCCTCACCGTCAAGTCGGACGACGTGGTCGGGCGCGTCAAGACGTACGAGGCCATCGTGAAGGGCGAGAACGTCCCGGAGCCTGGCGTGCCGGAGTCGTTCAAGGTGTTGATCAAGGAGCTTCAGAGCTTGGGCATGGACGTCAAGATTCTGAGCGGCGACGAGCGCGAGATCGAGATGAAAGAAATGGACGACGACGAGGACAGCCCCGACAGGCTCAATCTGAACCTGGAGTACAACGAGGTCGGCGATTGATCGTGTGCGAGACCGATACCCGGGCACGACGATTGGAGGGTGCACAAGTTGTTTGACCTGAACAACTTTGAGTTCATGAAGATTGGGCTCGCGTCGCCGGAAAAAATCCGCTCTTGGTCGCACGGCGAGGTGAAAAAGCCGGAAACGATCAACTACCGCACGCTTCGCCCGGAGAAGGAGGGCCTCTTCTGCGAGAAGATCTTTGGCCCCACCCGCGACTGGGAGTGTCATTGCGGCAAGTACAAGCGGATCCGGTACAAGGGTGTCGTCTGCGACCGCTGCGGCGTAGAGGTCACGCGGTCCAAGGTGCGCCGCGAGCGCATGGGCCACATTGAGCTGGCCGCGCCCGTCTCGCACATCTGGTTCTTCAAGGGCATCCCGAGCCGCATGGGGCTCATCCTCGACATGTCGCCGCGAGCGCTCGAGGAAGTCATTTACTTTGCATCGTACGTGGTGACCGATCCCGGCGACACGCCGCTTGAGAAGAAGCAGCTCCTCTCCGAGAAGGAGTACCGGTCCTACCGCGAGAAGTACGGGTACGCCTTCAAGGCGGGCATGGGTGCCGAGGCGATTCGCACGCTCTTGCAGGAGATCGATCTCGACCGCGAGGTCGAGGTCCTGCGCGAGGAACTCCGCACGGCCCAGGGGCAGCGCCGCAATCGGGCCATCAAGCGCCTCGAGGTCATCGAGGCGTTCCGCCAGTCCGGCAACAAACCGAGCTGGATGATCCTCGAAGCTCTGCCGGTTATCCCGCCGGATCTCCGGCCGATGGTGCAGCTGGACGGCGGCCGGTTCGCGACGTCGGACCTGAACGACCTGTACCGGCGCGTGATCAACCGGAACAACCGCCTCAAGCGGCTCTTGGACCTCGGCGCGCCGGACATTATCGTGCAGAACGAGAAGCGCATGTTGCAGGAGGCTGTGGACGCCCTCATCGACAACGGGCGCCGCGGCCGCCCGGTGACGGGGCCTGGCAATCGCCCGCTGAAGAGCCTCTCGCACATGCTGAAGGGCAAGCAGGGCCGATTCCGCCAGAACCTGCTCGGCAAGCGCGTGGACTACTCCGGCCGATCCGTCATTGTCGTGGGGCCCGAGTTGCGCATGTATCAGTGCGGGTTGCCGAAGGAGATGGCGCTCGAGCTCTTCAAGCCGTTCGTGATGAAGGAACTCGTGGCGCGCGGTCTCGCCCACAACATCAAAAGCGCGAAGCGCAAGGTCGAGCGCGTCTCGGATGAGGTTTGGGACGTGGTGGAAGACGTCATCAAGCAACATCCGGTGCTGTTGAACCGCGCCCCGACGCTTCACCGCCTCGGCATCCAGGCGTTTGAGCCCATCCTTGTGGAAGGGCGCGCCATCAAGCTCCATCCGCTGGTCTGCACCGCTTACAACGCGGACTTCGATGGCGACCAGATGGCGGTGCACGTGCCGCTGTCGGCGGAAGCGCAGGCGGAAGCTCGCCTGCTCATGCTGGCCGCACACAACATCCTGAACCCGAAGGATGGGAAGCCGGTCGTCACGCCGACGCAGGACATGGTCTTGGGGTCCTACTATCTGACCATCGAGCGGGAGGGTGCGCCTGGCGAGGGCAAGGTCTTTGCCAGCATGTCCGAGGTGGAGTACGCGCTGCATCAGCGGCACATCACCCTTCAGACGCGCATCGCGATTCCCGCAAAGGCCGTGGGCAAGACGTCGTTCACCGAGCAGCAGGCTCGAGCCTTGCTCATCACGACGCCCGGGAAACTGATCTTTAACAGCATCTTTCCGGCCGACTTCCCGTACCTCAACTCGGCGGCGAAGTCGAACCTGCTCGGCGGTCCGCCGGATGAAACGTTCGTCTTCGAGAAAGGCGTGGACATCCGCGAAGCGATTCGGAATCGGCCGATCCCGAAGGCCGTCATCAAAAAGGACCTCGGCAATATCCTGGCGGAGTGCTTCCGCCGCTACGGGACCACGATGACGGCGGAAATCCTCGACAAGGTGAAGCGGCTTGGGTTCCACTACTCCACGCTCGCCGGCATCACGATTTCTATCAGCGACATCGTGGTGCCCGAGGAGAAGAAGCGCATCATCGCGGACGCGGAGGCGAAGGAACATAAGCTGAAGCTCCAGTACCGCCGCGGGCTCATCACGGAAGAGGAGCAGTATGTGACCTTCAGCCAAATTTGGTCCGAGGCGAAAGAGCAGATTTCGTCCATCCTGATGGACAGCATGGACCAGTTCAACCCGATTTACATGATGGCGACGTCCGGCGCGCGCGGCTCGAATTCGCAGATCACGCAGCTCGCCGGCATGCGCGGGCTGATGGCCAATCCGTCGGGCGAGATCATCCAGTTGGCCATTAAGTCGAACTTCCGCGAGGGCCTGTCCGTCTTGGAGTATTTCATCTCCACCCACGGCGCGCGCAAAGGCCTCGCCGACACCGCGCTGCGGACCGCCGACTCGGGTTACCTGACGCGCCGCCTCGTCGACGTTGCGCAGGATACGATCGTGCGCGAGCACGACTGCGGTACTGACAAGGGGCTCCGTGTCATGGAAATCCGCGACGGGAGCGAGGTCATCGAGGATCTGCGCGATCGGCTCGAGGGACGCGTCGCGTTCCAGGACGTGTATCACCCAGAGACCGGCGAGAAAATCGTCGGCAAGAACGAGCTGATCGACGAAGAGGCCGCCGACAAGATCGTGTCGGCCGGCATCAAAGAGGTCATCATCCGCTCCGTGCTGACGTGCCGCACGCGCCACGGTGTGTGCCAGCTGTGCTACGGCCGCAACCTCGCGACGGGCGACATGGTCGAGGTGGGCGAGGCGGTGGGCATCATCGCTGCGCAGTCCATCGGCGAGCCGGGTACGCAGCTGACGATGCGCACGTTCCACACCGGCGGCGTGGCGGGCGACGACATCACGCAGGGTCTGCCGCGCGTTCAGGAGCTGTTCGAGGCGCGCAACCCGAAAGGTCAGGCCGTGATCGCCGAATTCGACGGCGTCATCACCGATATCCGCGAGGGCAAGGACAAGCGCGAAATCGAGCTGACGGGTGAGAGCGAGACGAAGACCTATCAGATCCCGTACGGCTCGCGAATTCGCGTCAGCGTTGGCCAGCAGCTCGAGGCGGGCGAGGAGCTCACGGAAGGGTCGGTCGATCCGAAGGAAATGCTTCGCGTCAAGGGCCTGCAGGGTGTGCAAAACTACCTGCTGCGCGAAGTTCAGCGCGTCTACCGCCTGCAAGGCGTGGATATCAACGACAAGCACATCGAAGTGATGATCCGGCAGATGTTGCGGAAAGTCCGCATCCTGGATGCCGGCGACACGGAGCTGCTGCCGGGGACGTACGTGGATCTGTTCGACTACGAAGCGGCGAACCGGGAGGCGCTCCTCTCCGGCAAGGAACCGGCGGTGGCGCGTCCGGCGCTTCTCGGTATCACCAAAGCGTCGCTCGAGACCGACTCGTTCCTCTCGGCCGCGTCGTTCCAGGAGACGACGCGCGTGCTGACCGAGGCGGCCATCAAGGGCAAGGTGGACCGACTCCTTGGGCTCAAGGAGAACGTGATCATCGGCAAGCTGATCCCGGCCGGTACGGGCATGGCGCGTTATCGATCCGTCGAGCCGGAAGTGGCCCGGCCGGGCGAGAGCGAGGCCGCGGCCACGGGCGACGAGACCGCGGAGACCGAGGCTGTACCGAGCGCCGAGTGAGCGTCGAGATCAGGCTGGGAATTTCGGGCTGTCAGCCGGAGTTTGGTTGACAGCCCGGAAATCGCGGTGATAGAATTCCCTAGTGTGCGTCAGCACGATGTTTTCCATTGAGGAGGATCGTGCGGTGTCCCTTGACGACATACGCCAAGCGAAGAACAAGACCGTCGGCACGAACCAGACGCTCAAAGCGCTGAGGCAACCGTCTGGTCGTGTGGTATGCGTGTATGTCGCGAAGGATGCCGAGCCGAGAGTCACGGAGCCCGTCGTCCAGCTCGCATCGAGATTGGGCGTTCCCATTGAATGGGTCGATACCATGAGGCAGCTCGGGAAGGCTTGCGGCATCGAGGTTGGTGCGGCATCCGCGTGCATCCTGTCGGATTAGCGCTGCTTCGCTCTGGCGTGATTTTTGTTTGCGGGCCGATGAACCACCAGGGTCTGTGGTCTTGCAAGAGGGTCAACCGCGAGGATTTGAACACTTGAGAGGAGGTGCACGGGTGCCGACGATCAACCAATTGGTGCGCAAAGGCCGCAAGGCCGTCGTGAAGAAGTCCAAGGCGCCTGCGCTGCAATTCGGCTACAACAGCCAGACCAAGAAGCTGACGGACCTTCCGTCTCCGCAGAAGCGCGGCGTGTGCACGCGCGTAGGCACCATGACGCCGAAGAAGCCGAACTCGGCTCTGCGGAAGTACGCTCGTGTCCGTTTGACCAACACCATCGAGGTCACGGCGTACATCCCGGGCATTGGCCACAATCTGCAGGAACACTCCGTGGTGCTGGTTCGTGGCGGGCGCGTCAAGGACCTGCCGGGTGTGCGTTATCACATCGTCCGCGGCGCGTTGGACGCGGCGGGTGTGAAGGATCGCATGCAGGGGCGTTCCAAGTACGGTGCGAAGCGGCCGAAGAAGTAAAGCGGCTTTGCTGGGCCCCGTACCTTGGGTGCCTGACATGATCGATTGAGAAAGGAGGGGGCTGCGTGCCGAGAAAAGGGCCCGTCCCAAAGCGTGATGTGCTTCCGGATCCTGTGTACAACAACAAGTTGGTCGCCCGCCTCATCAACAAGGTGATGGTCGACGGCAAGAAGGGCATTGCTGAGCGCATCGTGTACAAGGCGTTCGACATCATCCGCGAGCGCACCGGGAAAGATCCCATGGAGGTCTTCGAGGCGGCGCTTCGCAACGTGATGCCTGTGCTGGAGGTTAAGGCTCGCCGTGTCGGCGGTTCCAACTATCAGGTGCCTGTCGAGGTGCGTCCGGAACGGCGCATTTCTCTCGGGCTCCGCTGGTTGGTGCAGTATGCCCGGCTGCGGAACGAGAAAGGCATGGAGTATCGTCTGGCCGCCGAACTGATGGACGCCGCGAACAACACGGGCGGTGCGGTTCGCAAGCGCGAGGATACCCATCGCATGGCGGAAGCCAACAAGGCGTTTGCTCACTATCGCTGGTAAACTGACGGATAGAAGGGAGGCGGCGCGATGGCACGCGCATTCCCGCTCGAGAAGACGCGGAATATCGGCATTATTGCTCACATCGATGCCGGTAAGACCACGACGACCGAGCGCATTCTGTTTTACACGGGCCGCGTCCACAAGATCGGCGAGGTGCACGAAGGTGCCGCGACGATGGACTGGATGGTCCAAGAGCAGGAGCGCGGGATCACCATCACGTCCGCCGCTACGACCTGTCAATGGAAGGGGCATCGCATCAACATTATCGACACGCCAGGACACGTGGACTTCACCGTCGAGGTGGAGCGTTCCCTGCGCGTGCTCGATGGTGCGGTGGCGGTTTTCGACGCCAAGATGGGCGTTGAACCCCAGTCGGAGACGGTGTGGCGGCAGGCTGATAAGTATCACGTTCCTCGTATCGCCTACGTCAACAAGATGGACATCGTCGGCGCAGACTTCCTCGCGTGTGTCGACCAGATGAAGAAGCGCTTGGGTGCCAAGGCGGTCCCGATTCAGCTGCCCATCGGTGCGGAGGACACCTTCAAGGGGATGGTGGACCTCATCGAGATGAAGGCCATCATCTACACGGACGATCTCGGCACGCGCGCCGAAAATACGGACATCCCTCCGGAACTGCAGCAGCTCGCCGAAGAGAAGCGGGCCGAGATGATCGAGGCTGTGGCGGAAGTCAACGAGGAATTGATGATGAAGTACCTCGAGGGCGAGGAGCTCACCGTCGAGGAGATCAAGGCAGGGCTGCGCGAGGGCACGTGTAAGGGCGTATTGTTCCCTGTGCTGTGCGGGTCCTCGTATCGCAACAAAGGCGTTCAGCCGATGTTGGATGCCGTGGTGGAGTACCTCCCGGCGCCGAACGACATCCCGGCCATCAAGGGCTTTACGCCGGACGGCCAAGAGGTCGAGCGGCATTCGTCGGACGACGAGCCATTCGCGGCGCTGGCGTTCAAGATCATGAGCGATCCGTTTGTGGGTAAGCTCGCGTTCTTCCGGGTGTATTCCGGTACGCTGCAGTCGGGATCGTACGTGCTCAACTCGACGAAAGGCAAGCGCGAGCGCATCGGCCGCATCCTGCAGATGCACGCGAACCACCGCGAGGAGATCGAGCAGGTGTACGCGGGCGACATCGCCGCTGCCGTCGGCCTGAAGGATACCACGACGGGCGACACGCTTTGCGACGAAAAGAGCGTGGTCGTGCTCGAGTCGATGGACTTCCCGGACCCGGTCATCTCGGTCTCCATCGAGCCGAAGACGAAGGCCGACCAGGACAAGATGGCGATCGCGCTGCAAAAGCTCGCCGAAGAAGATCCGACGTTCCGCACGTACACGGATCAGGAGACGGGGCAAACCATTATCCAGGGTATGGGCGAGCTGCACCTCGAGATTATCGTCGATCGGATGCAGCGCGAGTTTAAGGTCGAGTGCAACGTGGGCAAGCCTCAGGTTGCATACCGCGAGACCATCACGAAGCGGGTCGACCAGGAAGGTCGCTTCGTGCGGCAGTCGGGCGGCCGCGGGCAGTACGGCCACGTCAAGATCATCCTGGAGCCACTCGAACGCGGGCAGGGCTTCGTGTTCGAGAACAAAATTGTCGGCGGTGTGGTCCCGAAGGAGTACATTCCTGCCGTCGAGGAAGGTATCCAGGAGGCCATGCGCAACGGCGTTTTGGC
This sequence comes from Alicyclobacillus vulcanalis, assembly GCF_900156755.1. Classification (GTDB taxonomy): domain Bacteria; phylum Bacillota; class Bacilli; order Alicyclobacillales; family Alicyclobacillaceae; genus Alicyclobacillus; species Alicyclobacillus vulcanalis. The sequence continues at coordinate 40,163 of NZ_FTOO01000003.1, read as the reverse complement.
CGGCTATCCGCTGGTGGATATCAAGGCGACGCTGTACGACGGCTCGTATCACGAGGTGGACTCCAGCGAAATGGCATTCAAGATCGCTGGTTCCATGGCCTTGAAGGCTGGTGCCGAGAAAGCGGCGCCCATCCTGCTCGAGCCGGTCATGCGCGTCGAGGTCACGGTTCCCGAGGAGTACATGGGCGACATTCTCGGGGATATCAACGCGCGGCGCGGCCGCGTGGAGGGCATGGAGACGCGCGGCAACGCGAGCGTCATCAAAGCCTACGTGCCTCTCGCCGAGATGTTTGGTTATTCCACCTCTCTGCGGTCGCGCACCCAAGGGCGCGGCACGTATTCGATGGAACTCGCCTACTACGACGAGGTCCCGCGGAACGTCGCAGAGGGGATTATCAAGAAGAACAAAGGCGAATAAGGAGTGAACTCTGGTGGCAAAGGAAAAGTTTGAACGCACGAAACCCCACGTCAACATTGGGACCATCGGCCACGTCGACCACGGCAAGACGACCTTGACGGCCGCGATCACGACGGTTCTGGCTGCGAAGGGCAAGGCGAAGGCGCAGCGCTACGAAGATATCGATAAGGCTCCTGAGGAGCGCGAGCGCGGCATCACCATCAACACCGCGCACGTCGAGTACGAGACGGACAATCGCCACTATGCGCACGTGGACTGCCCTGGGCACGCCGACTACGTGAAGAACATGATCACCGGCGCAGCTCAGATGGATGGCGCCATCCTCGTGGTGTCCGCCGCTGACGGCCCGATGCCGCAGACGCGCGAGCACATCCTGCTCTCCCGTCAGGTCGGCGTGCCGTACATCGTCGTGTTCCTGAACAAGTGCGACATGGTCGACGACGAGGAGCTCCTCGACCTCGTCGAGATGGAAGTCCGCGAACTGCTGAACGAGTACGAGTTCCCTGGGGACGACGTGCCGGTCATTCGCGGCTCCGCACTGAAGGCCCTCGAGGGCGATCCGCAGTGGGTGGCCAAGATCGAGGAGCTCATGAACGCGGTGGACGAGTATATCCCGACGCCGGAGCGCGATACGTCGAAGCCGTTCCTCATGCCGGTTGAGGACGTGTTTACCATCACCGGCCGCGGTACGGTGGCGACGGGGCGCGTCGAGCGCGGAACGCTGAAGGTCGGCGACGAGGTCGAGATCGTCGGCTTGCGTGAAGAGCGCCGCAAGACGGTCGCGACGGGTATCGAGATGTTCCGCAAGTTGCTCGACGAGGCGCAGGCTGGCGACAACATCGGCGCCCTGCTCCGCGGTGTGGAGCGCAAGGACGTGGAGCGCGGCCAGGTGTTGTGCAAGCCGGGCAGCATCAATCCGCACACGAAGTTTGAGGCTGAGGTGTACGTTCTGACGAAGGAAGAAGGTGGCCGTCACACCCCGTTCTTCAACGGCTACCGGCCCCAGTTCTACTTCCGGACGACGGACGTCACCGGCGTCGTTCAGCTGCCCGAGGGCACGGAAATGGTGATGCCTGGCGACAACATCTCGATGTCGGTGGAGCTCATTGCGCCGATCGCCGTCGAGGAAGGCACCCGCTTCTCCATCCGCGAGGGTGGCCGCACGGTTGGCGCCGGCGTCGTGACGAAGATCCTGTCGTGACGAACACCCCGCGCAGTCGGGTTGTGAAGCAACCACATAGCGCGTGAGAGAAGGCGGTCGTTGGGCCGCCTTCTCTCGTGTCGAGGGCAAGGCTTCCGCGCGGATCGCGCTGAAGCCCATGACGCGGACACAACTCTTGTCAGCGCCGCGAGCGTCTAGTATAATATCGAGCGTTGGTCTCTAAAGGCGATGAGGCGGAAGGTTGCCTATGTGTCCAGCGCCATATGGGATACCGCTGGGGGAATTTCCGCGGAGTATGTCCAACGAATTGGGCGATAAAGGAGGGAAAACATATGGCGAAGCAAAAGATCCGGATCCGCTTAAAGGCGTACGACCACACGGTGTTGGATCAGTCTGCGGAACGCATTGTCGAGACGGCCAAGCGCTCGGGCGCGAAGGTCTCGGGACCGGTGCCGCTCCCGACGGATCGCGAGTTGTACACGATTCTTCGAGCTCCGCACAAGTACAAGGATTCGCGCGAGCAGTTTGAGATTCGCACACACAAGCGGCTGATCGATATCCATAATCCGACGCCGCAGACGGTGGACGCCCTGATGCGCCTCGATCTGCCCTCTGGCGTGGATATTGAGATCAAGCTTTGATCATAGGGTGAAACGCGTGGATGCGTTGTAATGTTTGATGAGGAGGTGCACGCTGTGAAAGGGATTCTCGGGCGCAAACTGGGCATGACGCAGGTCTTCACGGAAGACGGGGACGTCGTGCCGGTGACGGTGATCGAGGCGGGCCCGTGCGTGGTGTTGCAGAAGCGCGTCGTCGACAAGGATGGCTATGCGGCGATTCAGCTGGGCTTTGCCGACAAGAAGGCTAGCCGCGCAACGAAGCCGGAGATTGGGCATGCGGCCAAGGCTGGCACGGCGCCGAAGCGTTATATCCGTGAAATCCGCGGCGTGAACGTGGATGAGTATGAAGTGGGTCAGCAGGTGAAGGCGGACATCTTTGCCCCTGGCGAAATGGTGGACGTGACGGGCGTGTCGAAGGGCAAGGGCTTCGCCGGTCCGATCAAGCGCCACAATCAGCATCGTGGCCCGATGGCGCACGGCTCGAAGTATCACCGGGGCGTGGGTTCGCTCGGTTCCATTGCTCCCAACCGCACGTTCAAGGGTCAGACCATGGCGGGGCGCATGGGCGGCGAGCGCATGACGGTGCAAAACCTCGAGGTGGTCAAGGTCGACCCTGAGAAGAACGTGATCTTAATCAAGGGTTCGGTCCCTGGGCCGAAAAACTCGTTTGTCACGATCCGCTCGGCTGTCAAGCAGGCGGCCAAGCAGTGAGGAAGCTCGCCGAAAGGAGGAAGTGGATATGCCGACAGTGGCTGTATTGAACACGGCCGGCCAGCAGGTGGGCGAGATCGAGCTGAATGAGAAGATCTTCAGCGCGCCGATTCGGCCGGATTTGATGCACATTGTGGTCCTGCAGTACCTGGCTGCGCGGCGGCGTGGGACGCACAAGACAAAGACGCGCGCGGAAGTGTCGGGCGGCGGCCGGAAGCCGTGGCGCCAGAAGGGAACGGGGCGTGCGCGCCAGGGAAGCATCCGTGCGCCGCAGTGGCGTGGCGGCGGCGTGGTGCATGGTCCTGTTCCGCGCTCCTATGCGTTTAAGGTGCCGAAGAAGGTTCGCCGTGCTGCGCTGTACAGCGCGCTCTCCTCAAAGGTGCAAGAGGGCAAGATTGTCGTGGTCGACGGGCTCGACTTTGAGCGTCCGAAGACGAAGGACATGGTCGGCGTGCTGCGCAATCTGAACGTGGAGAAGGCGCTGATCGTGGACAGCGAGAAGAAGCAGCCGGTCTTTTTGTCGGCGCGCAACATCCCGAACGTGAAGTACATGGAGGCCGGCGGCCTGAACGTGTATGAACTCCTCCGTCACGACCATCTTGTGCTGACCAAGGACGCCGTTCAGAAGGTGGAGGAGGTGTTCGCCTGATGGATCCGCGCGATTTGATCAAGCGCCCAATTATCACGGAGCGCTCGACAGAGTTGATGGAAGAGAACAAGTACGTGTTTGAGGTCGATCGCCGCGCGAACAAGGTCGAGATCCGTAAGGCGGTTGAAAAGCTGTTCGGTGTCGAGGTGGAATCGGTGCACACGATGAACGTCCGCGGCAAACAAAAGCGCGTGGGCAAGTACGTGGGCCGCACCTCGGATTGGAAGAAGGCTATCGTCAAGCTGAAGCCTGGTTCGAAGACCATCGACTTCTTCGGCGAGTCGTGATCGCAGTTTCACAGACAAGGAGGTCGTCTAGATGGGAATCAAGAAATACCGTCCGACTTCTCCTGGCCGCCGGTTCATGTCGGTCTCGACGTTCGAAGAGATCACGACGGATCAGCCTGAGAAGTCGCTGCTCGTCCCGCTGAGGAAGAAGGCGGGCCGAAACAATCAAGGCCGCATTACCACTCGCCATCGGGGTGGCGGTCACAAGCGGATGTACCGCATCATCGACTTCAAGCGGAACAAGGACGGCGTTCCGGCGAAGGTCGCGACGATTGAGTACGATCCGAACCGTTCCGCTCGAATTGCGCTGCTCCACTACCTCGACGGTGAGAAGCGGTACATCATCGCGCCGCACGGCCTGAAGGTCGGCGACATGGTGGTGAGCGGTGAGGACGTCGACATCCGTGTGGGCAATGCCCTCCCGCTTCGGTCGATCCCGGTGGGTACGGTGATTCACAACATTGAGCTCCGGCCGGGTCATGGCGGGCAGCTGGCTCGCGCGGCGGGTGCGAGCGCGCAGTTGATGGCGAAAGAGGGCGATTACGCCCAGGTTCGGCTGGCCTCCGGTGAGGTCCGCAAAATTCGCTTGGAGTGCCGGGCGACCATCGGTCAGGTCGGGAACCTGGACCACGAGAACATCACCCTGGGTAAGGCGGGGCGGAGCCGCTGGTTGGGTCGCCGTCCGACGGTGCGCGGTTCGGCCATGAACCCGGTGGACCACCCGCACGGCGGTGGCGAGGGCAAGGCGCCTATCGGCCGCAAATCGCCGATGTCGCCTTGGGGTAAGCCGACGCTTGGGAAGAAGACGCGCAAGAAGAACCATCCGACGGATAAGTACATCGTGCGTCGCCGCACGAAGTGATGCGTTGACAGGTTGACTCGGAAGGGAGGTTGCTCACGTTGGGTCGTTCGCTGAAGAAAGGGCCGTTCTGTGACGCTCACCTCATGAAGAAGGTGGAGGCGCTCAACGCTTCGGGTGAAAAGAAGGTCATCAAGACCTGGTCGCGCCGGTCGACGATTTTCCCGCAGTTTGTGGGGCATACGTTTGCGGTGCATGATGGCCGGAAGCATGTGCCTGTCTACGTGACGGAGGACATGGTCGGCCACAAGCTGGGTGAGTTCGTGCCGACGCGCACGTTCCGCGGGCACGCAGGAGACGAGAAGTCGTCGCGCTCTCGTTGATGGATAGAGGCATGAAGGCGAGTGGCTGAGAGGCCAGCGCCGAAGGAGGAGGTCGTGACATGGCATCGACGCAGTCCGAAACCCGGACGGCCAGAGCGGTGGCTCGATATCTGCGCATCGCGCCCCGCAAGGCTCGCCTCGTGGTGGATTTGATCCGCGGCAAAGACGTGGACGAGGCGCTTGCGATTCTCAAGTTCACGCCGCGCGCCGCGTCGCCGCTCGTGGAGAAGGTTCTTCGCTCTGCCATCGCGAACGCGGAGAACAATCACAACATGAATGTGGACCGGTTGTACGTGAAGGAGATTTTTGTGGACGAGGGGCCGACTTTGAAGCGCTGGCATCCTCGCGCACAGGGGCGTGCCTTCAGCATCTTCAAGCGCACCAGCCACATCACCGTCGTCGTGGCGGAAAGGTAAGGAGGGATCGCCTGCATGGGGCAAAAGGTCAACCCAATCGGCCTTCGCATTGGGATTATCCGCGACTGGGAAGCGAAATGGTACGCCAATAAGAAGGATTATCAGGACCTTCTTCATGAGGACCTGAAGATCCGGAACTATGTGTTCCGCCGTCTGAAGGATGCGGGCCTGGGCTCCGTGGAAATTGAGCGCGCGGCCAATCGGATCAACGTGACGATTCACACGGCAAAGCCGGGCATGGTGATCGGCAAGGGTGGTCAGGAGGTCGACGCCCTGCGCAATGAGTTGAACAAGCTGACGGGCAAGCGCGTGCACATTTCCATTTCGGAGATCAAACAGCCGGATTTGGTGGCGAAGCTGGTCGCGGAGAGCATTGCACAGCAGTTGGAGCGCCGCGTGGCATTTCGCCGGGCGATGAAGCAGGCCATCCAGCGCTCGATGCGGGCCGGCGCAAAGGGTGTTCGCGTGCAGGTCTCGGGCCGATTGGGCGGAGCGGAAATTGCGCGGACGGAAGGCTACGTGGAAGGCACGGTTCCGCTGCAGACGCTGCGGGCGGACATCGACTACGCGCTGGCAGAGGCGCATACCACGTACGGCCGGATCGGCGTGAAGGTGTGGATTTACCGGGGAGAAGTGTTGCCGAAGCGGAAGAACGCCCCTGCGGAGGCGGCTTCTGAAGCGGTTCAAGGAGGTTGATCAACCATGTTGATGCCAAAGCGCGTGAAGTACCGCAGGGAGCATCGCGGCCGCTTGAAGGGACGCGCGAAGGGCGGACGGACGGTCGCGTTCGGCGAGTACGGCTTGGTGGCGCTTGAGCCGGCTTGGGTGACCAACCGGCAGATTGAGGCGGCTCGTATTGCCATGACGCGCTACATGCGCCGCGGTGGCAAGGTGTGGATTAAGATTTTCCCGTCCAAGCCGGTGACGAAGAAGCCTGCAGAGACCCGTATGGGTAGCGGTAAGGGTTCGCCGGAGATGTGGGTCGCTGTGGTGAAGCCTGGCCGAGTCTTGTTCGAGGTGGCCGGGGTGAGCGAAGAGGTGGCGCGCGAAGCGATGCGCCTTGCTGCGCACAAGCTGCCGATCAAGTGCAAGTTTGTGACTCGTGAAGAAGTGGGTGGTGACGCGAATGAAGGCAACTGAGCTTCGGGGTCTGAGTGACGAGGAGCTGAAGGCCCGGATCGACGGGCTGAAGGACGAGTTGTTCAACCTCCGCTTCCAACTCGCTACGGGTCAACTTGAGAATCCGATGCGCATTCGGCAGGTTCGCAAGGACATTGCGCGCGCAAAGACGATTTTGCGTCAACGCGAGTTGGGGATTGGCTGAGGGGAGGTCCTGACGGATGGCAGAAAATGAGCGCAATCAGCGGAAGGTTCGCGTCGGCAAGGTCGTGAGCGACAAGATGGACAAGACGATTGTCGTCGCCGTCGAGGAGCGCGTGCTTCACCCGCTGTACGGTAAAACGGTTCGGCGCACCAAGAAGTTCAAGGCGCACGATGAAAACAACGAGGCCAAGATCGGCGATGTCGTGCGCATCATGGAGACGCGCCCCTTGAGCAAGGAGAAGCGCTGGCGCCTCGTGGAGATCGTGGAACGCGCGGAGATCGTCTGATCGCGGCGCGTGTTGAAGGGAGGATACGAGCATGATTCAACCGCAAACGCGACTGGTGGTTGCGGACAACTCGGGTGCGAAAGAGATCATGTGCTTCCGCGTGCTGGGCGGTTCCAACCGGAAGTATGCGAATATCGGGGATGTCATTGTGGCGTCGGTCAAGAGCGCAACACCCGGAGGCGTTGTCAAGAAGGGCGACGTGGTGAAGGCGGTCGTCGTGCGGAGCAAGCGCGGGATTCGCCGCAAGGACGGCTCCTACATTCGCTTTGACGAGAATGCGGCCGTCATCATCCGCGAAGACAAGAGCCCGCGCGGGACGCGCATCTTTGGCCCGGTCGCGCGCGAATTGCGCGATCGCGACTTCATGAAGATCATCTCGCTGGCACCTGAGGTGCTGTGATTGGAAATCGCCGAAGAGGGGGTGTGACCGTGCCGAAGCTGCGTGTGAAGACGGGCGATAAGGTCGTCGTGATCGCAGGGAAGGACAAGTCGAAGCAGGGGCGGATTCTGAAGGTGTATCCGAAGGAAGGCCGTGTGGTGGTCGAGGGCGTGAACATCGTGAAGCGCCACACGAAGCCGAATCCACAGCATCCGGAAGGCGGAATTGTGGAGAAAGAGGCCCCCATTCACGTGTCGAACGTGATGCTTGTCGACCCGAAGACGGGCGAGCCCACGCGCGTGGGATACAAATTCCTCGAGGACGGGCGGAAGGTCCGGTACGCGAAAAAGTCTGGCGAAATCATCGACTGAGTAGCCAGGTGAAAGGAGGGGACAGCGTTGGCTCGTTTGTACGAGAAATACCGGAACCAGGTGGTCCCGGCGCTGATGAAGCAGTTTAACTACAAGAACCCGTTGCAGGTGCCTCGCCTCGAGAAGGTCGTGATCAACATGGGGCTTGGCGAGGCGACGCAGAACCCGAAGGTGATCGACGCAGCGGTCGAGGACCTGCGCGCGATTGCGGGTCAGCAGCCTGTCGTCACGCGGGCAAAGAAGTCCATCGCGGGATTTCGGCTCCGCCAGGGCATGCCGATCGGCGTGAAGGTGACGCTGCGGGGCGAACGGATGTATCACTTCCTGGATAAGCTCATGAATCTCGCTCTTCCGCGGGTGCGGGACTTCCGCGGCGTGTCGCCTCGCTCGTTTGATGGGCGCGGGAACTACACGCTGGGCCTGCGGGAGCAGTTGATCTTCCCGGAGATTGACTACGACAAGATCGACAAAGTCCGCGGCATGGAGGTCGTGGTGGTGACGACCGCGAAGACGGACGAAGAGGCGCGGGCGCTTCTGACCGAGTTGGGAATGCCGTTCCGCCAGTAACCGAAAGGGAGGTCCTACGGTGGCCAAGAAATCGATGATTATCAAGGCGCAGCGGAAGCCGAAGTTCAGCACTCGGGCGTACACGCGCTGCCGCATCTGTGGTCGGCCGCATTCGGTGTACCGCAAGTTCGGCGTGTGCCGCATCTGCTTCCGCGAGCTGGCATACAAGGGACAGCTGCCGGGCGTAAAGAAGGCCAGTTGGTAATCGGCAAGTGGAAGGAGGCGAGCTCGCATGATGACGGATCCGATTGCAGATATGCTCACGCGCATTCGCAACGCGAACCTCGTTCGGCATGAGAAAGTGGAGGTTCCGGCTTCCAAGGTGAAGCGCGCGATCGCGGAGATTTTGAAGAACGAGGGTTACATTCGGGATGCGGAGTACATCCAAGACGGCCCGCAAGGAACGATTCGCCTGTTCCTGAAGTACGGCAAGAACAACGAGCGCGTGATCACCGGCTTGAAGCGGATCTCCAAGCCCGGGCGGCGCGTGTACGTGGGTCATGAGGACTTGCCGAGGGTGCTTGGCGGCCTTGGCATCGCGATTATCTCGACGTCGAAGGGGATTATGACGGATCGCGACGCGCGCAAGCAGGGCGTGGGCGGCGAAGTCATTTGCTACGTGTGGTAAGTCGGGACGACGGGAGGTGCAAGGAATGTCTCGTATTGGACGCAAACCGATTCCGATCCCGGCTGGGGTCGAGGTGTCGGTGAACGGCACGGAGGTCGTGGTCAAGGGGCCGAAGGGCCAGCTGACCCGGCGCGTGCATCCGGAAATGAAAGTGCTGGTGCAGGACAACCAGATCATCGTGGAGCGTCCGTCCGATGAAAAAATCCACCGTTCGCTGCACGGGACGACGCGGAGCGTCATCGCGAATATGGTGGAAGGCGTGACGAACGGCTACACGAAAAACCTCGAGCTCGTGGGCGTCGGCTACCGCGCTGCAAAGCAGGGGACCAAGGTGACCCTTTCGGTGGGCTTCTCGCACCCGGTCGAACTGCCGCAGGTCGAGGGCATCGAGGTGGAGGTTCCTGCGCAAAACCGCATCGTCGTGCGGGGCATCGATAAGGAACTCGTGGGGATTTACGCTGCAAAGGTGAGGTCCATTCGGCCGCCCGAGCCGTACAAGGGCAAGGGGATCCGCTACGAGGGCGAAAACGTGCGGCGTAAGGTCGGCAAGACCGGCAAGAAGTGATGCTGGCGACTGCGCCGCGTGAGCAAAGGAGTGATACGCGTGATTACCAAGCCTAACCGCAACGAAGCGCGCAAGCGGCGTCACGTGCGGGTTCGGTCGAAGGTGTTTGGGACGCCCGAACGCCCCCGGCTGAACGTGTTTCGTTCCAATAAACATATTTACGCCCAGCTGATCGACGACACGGTGGGGCACACCATCACGTCGGCTTCGAGTCTGGAAAAGGGCTTTGAGGGCAACGGCGGCAACATCGAGGGTGCTCGCCAAATCGGTCGGCTCATCGCGGAGCGCGCGCTTGCGAAGGGATACAAGAAGGTTGTGTTCGATCGCGGCGGTTACCTGTACCATGGGCGCGTTCAGGCGCTTGCAGACGCGGCTCGTGAAGCGGGGCTCGATTTCTAATCAGGCAGAGAGGAAGGTGTACACGTGCGCATTGACCCGAATCAACTGGAGCTGACGGAACGGGTTGTCCATGTGAATCGCGTGGCGAAGGTCGTGAAAGGCGGCCGGCGCTTCTCGTTTTCTGCGCTGGTCGTGGTGGGCGACGGTCACGGACACGTGGGCGCGGGCCTTGGGAAGGCGCAGGAAGTTCCGGACGCCATTCGCAAGGGCATCGAGGATGCAAAGAAGCACCTCATCGAGGTGCCGATGCGCAAGACGACCATTCCACACGAGGCCCTGGGCCATTTCGGCGCAGGCAAGGTGCTCGTGAAGCCCGCGCCGGAAGGTAGTGGCGTGATCGCCGGCGGGCCGGTTCGCGCGGTGCTGGAGCTCGCCGGAATCAAGGACATCGTGACGAAGTCGCTCGGGTCGAACAATCCGATTAACATGGTGCACGCGACCATCGACGCGCTGAAGCAACTCAAGCGGCCGGAGGAGGTCGCGCGGCTTCGCGGAAAGTCGCTTGAAGAGATTCTGTGAAGAGGAGGCGTAGGCGGTGGCGAAGAAGCTTGCAATTCGGCTCGTTCATAGCCCCAACGGACGCCAACCCGTGCAGCGCAAGACGGCCGCGGCACTAGGGTTCCGCAAGTTGTATCAGACGGTGGTGCGCGAGGATACCCCGGTGATTCGCGGTATGGTGGACCGCATTCGCCATCTGGTTGAAGTGACCGAGGTCGAAGAGTAAGAAGGAGGTGTGACGGATGAAACTGCACGAGCTAAAGCCCGCCGAGGGTTCGAAGCATCGCAAGAAGCGCCTGGGCCGCGGTACGAGCTCTGGCCACGGCAAAACGTCCACGCGGGGTTCCAAGGGCCAGTGGGCGCGGTCCGGAGGCGGCGTTCGACCCGGTTTCGAAGGCGGTCAGACGCCGCTGTTCCGCCGATTGCCGAAGCGCGGTTTTACGAACGCCCGCTTTAAGAAGGTGTACGCCACGGTGAACGTGGAGCGCCTGAACGTGTTCCCGGCAGGAACCGTGGTGACGCCGGAGTTGTTGCTCGAACGCCGGATCATTCGCGAACCGCTGGACGGGCTGAAAGTTTTGGGCAAGGGTGATCTGCAGGTGAGCCTGACGGTGAAGGCCCACGCGATCTCATCCTCGGCACGGGAGAAGATTGAGGCCGCGGGTGGCACCGTCGAGGTGATCTGACGTGTGGCAGGCCATTGCCAACCTGTGGCGCCTGAAACATCTGCGGAAGCGGATCTTGTTCACGCTGATGGTTCTTGCCGTGTACCGGATTGGGACGTACATTCCGGTGCCCGGCATGAACGTCAGCGCGCTGAACGCGGGAGCGGGAAACAACGCGCTGTTCAGCCTCTTGAACATGTTCTCCGGCGGAGCGTTTTATCGCTTCTCGATCTTCGCGATGAGTGTCACGCCGTACATCACCGCGTCGATCATCGTTCAGCTCCTGCAATCCGGGGTCATTCCGCGATTTGAGGAGTGGCAAAAGGAGGGTGAATCCGGGCGGCAGAAGCTGACCCAGGTCACCCGGTATTTGACCGTCGCGCTCGGGCTGCTCCAGGCGGCGGGCTTCACGTATATGTTCGCTCGCTCAGGGCTTCTCTTGCCGGGGGCGAACAATTGGTGGTCGTACGTCGTCATTGTCGTGACGCTGACCGCCGGCGACACGCTCCTGATGTGGTTTGGCGAAATGATCACCGAAAAAGGCGTCGGGAATGGCATCTCGCTTCTGATCTTCACGAGCATCCTGTCCCGCTTCTCGACGCTGGGGCAAGAGGTGTACGCAAGCTGGTTTATGAACCAGTCGAGCCACCTCTTTCTCGGGATCCTGAAGACGTTGATCCTGATCGCGGGCATCGTGATCATCTTCGCGCTGATCGTGCTCGTGCAGCAGGCAGAGCGGAAGATCCCCGTGCAATATGCCAAGCGCGTGGTGGGCCGGACGGTGTACTCGGGCCAACAGTCGTACATCCCCATCAAGCTGCTGGCGGCGGGTGTGATTCCGGTGATCTTCGCGATCTCGCTGTTGTTTCTGCCGTACACGATCGCTTCGTACTTTCAATCGCATCACTGGGCCGAGTTCATTCTGCGCTACCTGAGCCCGCAGACGGGGTGGTTCATGGGCGCGGAAGTCATCCTGATCATCCTGTTCACGTTCTTCTACACGCACGTGCAGATCAACCCGCAGCAGCTGGCCGAGCAACTCCAGAAGCACGCGGGCTTCATTCCCGGCGTGCGTCCCGGTCATGACACGGAAATGTACATCATCAAGGTCATCAACCGGGTCACGGTCTTCGGGTCGGTGTTTCTGGGTGTGATCTCCGTATTGCCGTTTGTCCTTCTGGGCGCCATGAACCTAACCGATTACAACATTCAGGGCACGTCGCTCATCATTCTCGTCGGTGTCGCGCTGCAGACCATGCAGCAGATGGAGGGCCAGTTGCTCCAGCGCCAGTACCGGGGATTCATCCGCGAGTAGCGGGGCGGGTAACGGCTGGTCGCTCGCGCAAGGAGGGAGATGTCCGTGCAGGTCATATTGATTGGATTGCCTGGTGCCGGGAAGGGGACGCAAGCCGCGAAGATCCAGGCGGAGTTTGGGATTCCGCATGTTTCGACGGGAGATATGTTCCGGCAGGCGATTGCCTCCGGGAGCGATCTCGGCCGGCAGGTGAAGGCGTATCTAGACTCCGGACGCTTGGTGCCCGATGAGACCACGGTCGCTGTGGTGCGCGACAGGCTGCAGCAGCCGGACGCGGCCAAGGGCTTTCTGCTCGACGGCTTTCCGCGCACGGTGCCCCAGGCGCAGGCGCTCGACGATCTGCTCCACGAGCTTCACAAGCCGCTCGACTGTGTGCTGTACATTCACGTCGACCCCGCGGTGCTGAAGGAACGCCTGACGGGTCGCCGCATATGCAGGTCTTGTGGAGCGACGTACCACATCAAGTTCCAGCCTCCCAAAGTGGAGGGGGTCTGCGACGTGTGCGGCGGGGAACTGTATCAGCGCGCGGACGATACTGAGGAAGCCGTGGCCACCCGGCTCGAGCAATTTAAGCAGACGGAGCCCCTCATCGCGTACTATGAGGAGCGGGGATTGCTCAGGCGGATCGACGGGGAGAAGCCCATCGACCAAGTTCATGCGGACGTCCTCGCGGCCCTGGCGCCCTTCCAGAGGTGAAACGGAGCGCGATGGGGATACCTCGAGAGCTCCCTCCGGTAGGTTCGTACGTCGAAGTGATCCAGGGGCGAGACGCCGGCCTGGTGGCCGTGGTCCTTGCGCACGAGGGTGACCGGTTTGTGCGCATCGCCGACGGAGACGTGCGACGGGTGGAGAAGCCGAAGAAGAAGAACGTGGCCCACATTCGGCGTATCCATCGCATGGCTGAAACGATCGCCCAGAAGCTCGCGGAAGGCGGGCGCGTGACGAATGCGGAACTCCGCCACGCGGTGAGAATGTTGATGGAGTCGCAGATGCGAACGGCAAGCGGACAGGGAGAACGTGAGCAAGGGGGGATATGAAATGGCAAAGGATGATGTGATTGAAGTCGAAGGCACGGTGATCGAGCCTTTACCCAACGCAATGTTTCGCGTCGAGTTGGAGAACGGGCACAAGGTCCTGGCGCACGTGTCGGGCAAGATCAGGATGCATTACATCAAAATCCTGCCGGGCGATCGCGTCACGGTCGAGCTGTCGCCGTACGATTTAACGCGTGGCAGGATTACGTACCGCTACAAGTAATGGAGTGCTGGCATTCGCGGAGTCGTTGCGGTATGATACCGCAAGTGGAGGAGGGGTAGTTGTGAAAGTCCGTCCTTCCGTCAAGCCCATGTGCGAGAAGTGCAAGGTGATTCGCCGCAAGGGCAATGTGATGGTGATTTGCGAGAATCCGAAACACAAGCAGCGCCAGGGCTGACGTTGTGAACCGTCACGGCGGGATCGCTTGGGGCTTCCACGAAGACAGCGCGGCTGGTCCTTCCACGCGGCCTGCGGCCGCATATCGCGTCCGCGGGTGGGCGTGAAGGGACTGTCTTCGTGTTTGCATACAAATCTCTGAGTCAAAAGCTGGACGCGGCAGCGAACGCGAGGTGCGGTCCTGTACAAGCCCAGCGGTTTAGGAAGCACATTGGAGGTGCAGTTTGTACATGGCACGTATTGCCGGCGTCGACTTGCCGCGCGATAAGCGCGTCGAGATCGGACTGACGTACATTTACGGCATCGGCCGCACGACGTCCAACAAGATTCTCGCGGCCACGGGCATTGATCCGAACAAGCGCGTGCGCGATCTCACCGAGGACGAAGTCGTCCGTTTGCGCGAAGAGATTGAGCGCAACTACAAGGTCGAGGGTGACCTCCGCCGCGAAGTTGCGATGAACATCAAGCGCCTGATTGACATCGGGTGTTACCGGGGCATTCGGCATCGCCGTGGACTCCCGGTGCGAGGCCAGCGCACGAAGACCAATGCGCGCACTCGAAAGGGTCCACGCCGCACGGTCGCAGGCAAGAAGAAGTAATCTCTGGAGGTGTCATCGTTGGCAAACAAGGTCACAAAGCGCCGTGGCTCGTCGACGAGTGCCCGCCCGCGCCGCCGAGATCGGAAGAACATCGAGGTGGGCGTGGCCCACATCAAGTCGACGTTCAACAATACGATTGTCAGCATCACGGATCCGACGGGCAACGTGATCTCGTGGGCGTCGGCCGGCACGGTCGGGTTCAAGGGATCGCGCAAGAGCACGCCGTATGCTGCCCAGCTGGCAGCTGAAGCCGCAGCGCGGACGGCCATGGAACACGGCATGAAGTCGGTTGAGGTGCTGGTCAAGGGCCCGGGTGCGGGCCGCGAGGCGGCCATCCGCTCGCTGCAGGCGGCCGGCCTCGAGATCACGGGCATTCGGGATGTCACGCCCATCCCGCACAATGGCTGCCGCCCGCCGAAGCGCCGCCGCGTCTGACGAGGTTCGGGTTGTTCATCGCGAGGTATAACAATTCATGGAGGTGTCCATCCTAGAATGGCAAGGTATACAGGGCCCGTGTGCCGTCTGTGCCGCCGCGAAGGCATCAAGCTCTACCTCAAGGGCGAGCGGTGCTTCAGCGAGAAGTGCGCTGTCGACAAGCGGCCATACGCACCGGGACAACATGGACAAGGTCGCAAGCGGACCACCGAGTACGGCATGCAGCTGCGGGAAAAGCAAAAGGCTCGCCGCTACTACGGGGTGTTGGAAAATCAGTTTGAACGCTACTACGAAGAGGCTGCGCGCCGGCGCGGCGTGACGGGCGAGACGTTGCTTCAGCTCCTGGAGAGCCGGCTGGACAATGTCGTGTACCGGCTTGGCTTTGCGGCGTCTCGTGCGGAGGCCCGTCAACTGGTGCGCCACGGCCATATTCAGGTGAACGGGCGGCGCGTGGATATCCCCTCGTTCCTCGTCAAGGAGGGCGATGTGGTGGCGGTGCGCGAGAAGAGCCGCGACAATGCGCGCCTGAAGGAGCTTGCCGAGCTGATTCCTGGCCGCACCATTCCGGCATGGCTCGAGCTCGACGCCCAAAATTGGACGGCAAAAGTGTTGCGCCGCCCTGCGCGCGACGAGATCGACGCCCCTGTGCAGGAGCAGCAGATCGTCGAGTTCTACTCGCGTTAATCTGGGGTGAACGCTGGATCGTCTAGCCAGCTCCGAGCGTCGACGAGTACCACTCCCAAGGAGGATTAGGAATGATCGAGATAGAGAAGCCGCGGATCGAGATTGTGGAACAAACCGGCGACTACGGGAAGTTCGTATGCGAACCGCTGGAGCGCGGCTACGGTACGACGCTCGGCAATTCACTTCGCCGCATCCTGCTGTCCTCGATTCCGGGGGCGGCGGTGCGGTCCGTGAAGATCGAGGGCGTGCTGCACGAGTTCTCCACGATTCCTGGCGTCGTCGAGGATGTTACGGAGATCATTCTCAATCTCAAACGGCTCTCGTTGAAAATTCATTCCGACGAAGAGAAGACGCTGATCATCGACGCCGTGGGCCCGGGAGTGGTGACGGCTGGCGACATCCGCGCGGATTCGGACGTCGACATCATGAATCCTGACCTGCACATCGCGACGCTGACCGAAGGGGCGCGCATTTATATGGAGATGCGCGCCGGCCGGGGGCGCGGATATGTGCCGGCACACCGCAACAAGCCGGAGGAGCAGGAGATAGGGCTCATTCCCATCGACTCGTTGTACTCGCCTATCTCGCGCGTGAACTTCTCAGTGGAGAACACGCGCGTGGGTCAGATCACGGACTACGACAAACTTACGCTCGAGGTCTGGACGGACGGGAGCGTTGCGCCAGATGAAGCGGTCTCCATTGGGGCCAAGATCTTGACGGAACATCTGATGCTGTTTGTCGGTCTGACGGATCGGGCGCGGGACACGGATCTCATGGTCGAGAAGGAGAACGTGCACAACGACAAGATCCTCGATATGCCGATTGAGGAGCTTGACTTGTCCGTTCGCTCCTACAACTGCCTGAAGCGCGCGGGCATCAACACGGTGGCGGAGCTCTGCGCGAAGTCGGAAGAAGAGATGATGAAGGTGCGCAACCTCGGCCGCAAGTCGCTCGAAGAAGTGGTCGAGAAGTTGCATGCGCTTGGGCTTAGTTTGCGCAAGGACGACTGAGCGATTCGTTGCAAGGGAGGGAGACGCATGGCATATCGCAAACTGAATCGGACCTCTTCGAGCCGCAAAGCGTTGTTTCGCAGCCTGGTGACGGACCTGTTTCTGTACGAGCGGATCCAGACCACCGAAGCCAAGGCGAAGGAACTTCGCTCCATTGCCGAAAAGATGATCACGTTGGCGAAGCGGGGCGATCTGCATTCCCGCCGCTTGGTGGCGCGCTATGTGCGCCGCGAGACGCTGTCGCCGGTCGGCGAAGGTCCGGACGCCATTCAGAAGTTGTTCAGCGACATCGCAGAGCGGTACAAGGACCGCAACGGCGGGTACACGCGCATTGTGAAGGTGGGCCCGCGGCGCGGCGATGCTGCTCCGATGGTCGTGATTGAACTCGTGTGAGGGTGGGGCGTGTGAGCCGTGGGCGCCGCATACGACTCGTGTTGGGCTATGACGGGTCGGGCTTCCACGGCTTTGCCCGTCAAGAGGGGCTGCGCACGGTCCAGGGTGTCCTGGAGGATGTGCTTCTGCGCATGCTGGGCACGGAGATCCCGGTCGAAGGCTCTGGGCGCACGGATCGCGGCGTGCATGCGCGCGCGCAGGTGGTCCACTTCGACTTGCCCTACGGCCCACCTGTCGAGCGGATGGTGCACGTATTGAGGCGGCGTCTTCCCGCGGACATCCTTCCGCGCGCTGCGGACGAGGTGGACGAGGCATTTCATGCGCGCTTCTCCGTTGTGCGAAAGACCTACCGATATACGCTGGATTTGGCCCCGCTGCCGAGCCTCTATTGGTACAAATTCAGTTGGCACGTGCCTGAGCCGCTCGATCTCGACGCGATGAAGGAGGCCGCGAAGCACCTTCTGGGCGAACACGACTTCACTTCCTTTTGCGCCGCAGAGGCGCCTCAGCGCGACAAAGTGCGGCGGTTGGACCGCGTCGACTTTCGCCGAGATGGCTCTCGCCTCCATGTGGAATTCGAAGGCAACGGCTTTCTCCAGTACATGGTCCGCATTTTGGTCGGAACGCTGGTCAAGGTGGGCAGAGGCAAGGAAAGCCCGGATCGCATCCCGGACATCTTGGAGGCGCGCGACAGGCGGCTCGCTGGCGAGACGGCGCCGCCGCATGGGCTGTGCCTGTGGAACGTCGAATATCCGTCGGCGTACGGCGGCAAAGTCATTGATCTGAGTGACGATTTATAATAAAATTGTGCAGGTATTTGACCCACTCGATCCCCGTTCCATCGGTAGGTCAAATTGCATCGTTCGGAGGGAACCTGGATGCGGACGACATACATGGCGAAGCCCGGCTCTGTCGAGCGCAAGTGGTATGTCATTGATGCCACGGGTTGGCGCGTGGGCCGCTTGGCGACGCAAATTGCCATGATTTTGCGTGGCAAGCATAAACCCGAGTTCACCCCGCACGTCGACACGGGCGATTTTGTGATTGTGGTGAATGCGGACAAGGTTGTGTTCACGGGGCGCAAGCTGGATCAGAAAAAGTACTACCGCCACTCGGGTTATCCGGGCGGTCTGAAGGTCACGACGGCGCGTCAGATGTTGAATACGCACCCTGAGCGCGTATTGTACTACGCCGTGCGTGGCATGTTGCCGCACAACTCGTTGGGCCGGCAGCAGCTGAAGAAGCTGCACGTGTATGCGGGCCCCGAGCATCCGCATGCGGCGCAAAAACCGATTCCGTTCGTCCCTGGCGAGACGCGGGAGTAAAGGAGGGGCTTCAAGATGGCAAGTGTGCAATACTGGGCTGTGGGCCGTCGCAAGACCTCCGTCGCTCGCGTGCGCCTGCTACCGGGCGACGGCAAGATTGTGGTCAACAAGCGGCCGATGGACGAGTACTTCGGGCTGGAGTCGCTCAAGTTGATTGTGAAGCAACCGCTTCTCCTGACCAACACGGTCGGGCAGTATGATGTCTACGTGAACGTGCGCGGCGGTGGGATCTCCGGTCAGGCTGGCGCCATCCGCCACGGCATCAGCCGCGCGCTCCTGAAGGTGGATCCGAATCTCCGCCCGACCTTGAAGCGGGCGGGCCTCCTGACGCGCGATGCGCGCATGAAGGAGCGCAAGAAGTACGGACTGAAGGCCGCTCGTCGCGCGCCGCAGTTCTCGAAGCGTTAATACCCAAACCGCCTTGGATGCGTTGCCGAAGGGCTGTCGTCATTCCCGTCAGGGAATGGGGCAGCCCTTTTGCTGCACACTTGCGTGCGGGTGCCCATAGGATCTCGTCGGTCCGCTCGACGCCTCATGATTCCCTGTCCCCTTGCGCACACTGAGGTCAGCATGATGCGCCGGAGGGGGCAAGAGGATGCTCGGAAAGCACAAGCATGTGCCACTCGCATTCGCCGCCATGGCAATGCTCGTCGGGACGACCTCTCTCGTCGTGCCCGTCCAGGATGCGCGAGCGGCATGGTTTCGCCCGCTCCTGCATAAGGTGAATGCAAACACGCGGGCAGACGGGCTCGACGGTAAGGTCATCGTCGTGGACGCAGGCCACGGTGGACGAGATTCAGGGGCCCGAGGCGTAGGCGGGATCGAAGAAAAGGACATCACGCTCGCCGTCGCGCACAGGCTGGCGCGCTACCTGCAGCAAGGGGGCGCCATCGTCGTCATGACGCGGACGGCGGACACCGACCTTGCGACGGAGCGCGATCGCGCCATGAAACAGCGCCACCTTGGAGACCTGCGGGGCAGGCTCGCCGTCGTGCGCCGCCAGCGGGTGGACGCGTTCGTGTCCATTCATTGCAACAGTGCGCCTTCTCCGGACTGGCGGGGCGCGCAGGTCCTGTACCTGCGGTCAAATCCACATGCGAAACAGCTGGCGTCTGCGATGCAGGAGGCGTTTCGGGCGGAGTTGCTGCCCACAAACCGCGACGTCCAGGCCAACCGGACCCTGTTTCTCCTCAAGCGCATCGAGGGGCCCACAGTGCTGGCCGAGATCGGCTTTGTGTCGAACCCGGAGGAGGCGCGGGCGCTTACGACTCCTGCTTATCAGGAGCGGGTGGCTTTCGCCATGTATGAGGCCTTGGTCCGGTATTTTAGCGATCCGGCCGCGCAACAAATCGGCGAACCCGACGCCGCGCACGGACCGGAGCCAGGCGCGTGATCCAAGCCGGAGCGTGATCCAAGCCAGGCGCGTGACCCACGTGGTGGTGCGACCGAGCCCGTGCCCGCGCAAGACACGGGACGTGGAGGGGTTGCGATGCAGCGCCGACGGCGTAAACGCGGTTTGGGTGGCCTCGGCTTCGCTGTGGGTGTGGGGATAGCCATCCTCGGCTTTGTCGCATCTCCCTATTGGATGGCCGACCGCTTGGGGCGGCCGGCGTCGGCGATGCGGCCGAACACGGGTTCCGGTCATGTGCTCCCGCTCCTCCTCCAACGGGCGCCCTTCGACTGGGAGGGGCGCCCGGTCTATGTGTTGACCAACGCCTCGTCCACCGTCCTCCAGCACCTCGTCATCCGCAGCTGGGAGGGAGATCTCCTTCCTCTTCTTTACATCGCCCGCACCGCCCCGGCCGTTCCTCCCACGCGCCCGCTTGCTCATCCGCCTTATGCGCTGTCACCGGGCTGGTCGGTCTGGTTTGTCGGGCAGGAGCAACCATGGCCCCGCTACGTCATCAACTGGCTGACGCCCGCGGGAGTAAATGAGTACCAGGTGGTCTCGGCTCGTTTGGTTTCCCCCGCTTGATGATGTACACTAAACGCAGCGTTGCACATGAAACGCAGCGTTTCCTGCACATTGGCCGTCTCGCAAGCAAGGGGGTTTCGTGATAGATGGTGACACGGGAGCAAGTCATCGAGGCGCTCAGGGACGTCAAAGACCCTGAGGTCGGCCGCAGCATCGTGGAATTGGACATGGTGCCTTCCGTCGAGATCGACGGAGGCAAAGTCACGGTGGAAGTGTTGCTCACCATTCGCGGGTGTCCGCTCTCGAACGTCATCGAGCGAGAAATTCGGGAGCGGCTCACGCAGTTGGACGGCGTGACGGATATTGAGGTGCGCGTTGGGCACATGACGGACGAGCAGCGCGCGCAGTTTGCCGCCAAGGTGCGCGGCATGGCGAGGGCAAACGCCGAGGCGCAACAGGCCGAACTGCCGCCGATTCTGCGCCAGCAAGGAAGGCAGTTCCTCGCCATCGCCTCGGGCAAAGGCGGCGTGGGCAAATCGACTGTGACCGCCAACCTGGCTGTCGCGCTCGCGCGCAAGGGCTACCGGGTGGCGCTCATCGACGCCGACATCTACGGCTTCAGCATCCCGGTGATTTTCGGCATTGAGGGCGTCAAGCCGGCGACCATTGAAGACCTGATTATGCCGGTGCAGGCTGAAGGCGTGAAGATCATGTCGATGCAGTTCTTCGTGCCGGAGAACACCCCGGTGGTCTGGCGCGGTCCGATGCTCGGCAAGACGCTCCGCAGCTTCTTCGGGCAGGTGCACTGGGGCGATGTCGACATCGTGCTTCTCGATCTGCCGCCGGGCACGGGGGACGTGGCGCTGGACGTACACACGCTTTTGCCACAGAGCAAGCAGCTCATCGTCACGACGCCGCAGGCGGCGGCGGCAGAGGTGGCGGTGCGCGCCGGCCTGATGGGCGTGCGCACGAACCACCAGGTCATTGGTGTGGTCGAGAACATGGCCTATTTCGTCTGCGAGTCCTGTGGCGAAACCGCGTACCTGTTCGGCCGCGGCGGGGGCGAGCGTGTGGCAGAAGCCCTCAATACCGCGCTGCTCGCCGAAATCCCGATTGCAAATCAGGAGAAGGAGCGCGCGGGAATTTTCGCGGCGGATTCCTTGCATGGCCAAGTGTTTGCCAAGCTGGCCGACCGGGTTGCGGAAGCCATGAATCTCGAGGCGCCCCGGGAGTTAAGGGCGTAATCTCTAGGATGTTCTTCGCGTTCGAAGCACCGCATTTGAAGCCCCTGGCCCCATCGGGAGGGCCGGGGGCTTCGACAACACGTCAAGCGGCACATGCGCGCGTGGTTCCATTCACGTCTCGCGCCCATGTGCCGCTTTGCTTGGTCCAGCCCTTTGAGGTCTTCACGAGGACGAACCCGACTCCTCTGACGAGTTGCTCGACTTGTCCTGCGATCCGCCCTTTTCTCCTTGTCCTTGTCCACCCGCTGTGGCCTGTCCTGCCTGCATGGCCTTTTGCACGGCGTCCTGCACGGTCTGTTGGAATTGCACCTGAAAGGTGGGCGACGCCAGGGTCTGGAGGATCACCTTCTGCAGCTCGGAGCGAAACTCGGGCCCCTGCATCATGGTTTGGAGCGACTTCATGAACTCATTCGATTGCAGAAGCACGAGCATATCCTGCTGGAAGTTCGGATCCTTCATCAGGCTCTCCACCGTGTCCTTCAGTTCGGGCTGCGCGGCCTTGGCGAGCGCTGCTGCAAATTGCGGATCCTTGGCAGCCTCGGTCAAAAACGACTGTGTCTGTTTGGACTGAATGAAATCCGTGAGCGCCTGCTTGACCTCGTCCGGCGAGGCCATCAGCTGATTTTTGAACTCCGGGTTTTTCAGGGTATCCAAGAGCGCCTGCTGGCCTTCCTTCGAATTGAGGATGTCCACGACCATCTGTTTGGTCTGTGCGTAGCTTCCGCCTCCGCCTTCTCCGCTTGCGCTCACGTCAGCCCCGGCGTTCATGCCACAGCCAGTGGCGGCGAGAGCCGCGAGCCCGATAGCCACGAGGCGCGCAAGCTTGTTTTTCACGCAAAGCCCCTCCTCAACACCCGGTTTATCGTCAGTATGCGACGCTCCAGGCAGGTCTATCCCCAGGCGTGGCGGCCCGCCGCACACCCTCACTGGACCTTGGATTGAACGCTGGCGCCCGCCAACAGCTCGGAGACGGTGACGAACCGGTAGCCCTGCTGCCGAAGCGATTCAATGATGCGCGGCAGGGCCTCCACAATCTGTTTGGACGAGTCGCTCGCGTGCATCAGGATGATATCGCCAGGCACCACGCGCTTCGTGACGCGGTTGACGATCGCGTCGACGCCTGGGTTTTTCCAGTCAAGCGAATCGGTGTTCCATTGGACCACCGTGTAGCCCATGCTCGTCAGGCAGCGGATGACGCGCGGATTCAAGTCGCCATTTGGCGTCCTGAACAGCTTCGGCTTGACCCCAGTGACCTGTTGAATGGCCTTGTCTGCGAGCATCGCCTGTTCTCGAATCCAAGAGTCCGGGTAATTGGAATAGTCCTTGTGCAGGTACCCATGGCTGCCAATTTCGTAGCCCATCGCCTTGATTTTCTTTGCGATGTCCGCGTGGTGCATGGTCCAAGGACCGCTCAGGAAAAACGTCGCCTTGGTCACGCCGCACTTCTTGAGTGTCTCGAGAACCGGTTCGGGCGTGCGGTGCCCCCATGAGATGTCGAACGTGAGAGCGACCACCTTTTCCTTCGTGTCCACCTTGTAAATGGCCCTTGGGGCTTGCGCTTGGGACTCAGCCGCATGCACCCATCCTGCCCCAGCGCCCATCGCCGACAGCGCGCACGCGCATGCAGCCAGAAGTGAGAGTGTTCCCGTTCGGATTCGCTTCCACAAGCTCAGCATCTGCCAACCTCCCTTGTGAATCTGCCTGCAGTGTTTGCACCCTCCGCATTGCGTATTCCCTCGGAAGCGCGCGATGGGGACTGGGCACCTCTTGTGACCAATCGCAGGCAAAGCCCATAGCTTACGATCAGCGACTCACCCAGGAGGCGATGATGATGCTGATGCTCGCGCTCGGCGACTCCATTACATACGGCTATGGTGCGAGTGCCCCGGAGAAGCGCTTTGCGGACCGGCTTCGCGCCCGGTTTGCTCGCCAGATGCGGACGACGCTGCACGTGCAGGCCAAACCCGGGTGGACGGCCAGGCAACTGTTCAAGTCGCTCCAGGACCTTCCCGCCTGTATCGTGGAAGAAGCTGAAATTGTGACGCTCATGATTGGCGGCAACGACCTGTTGCGCAGCGCACCGGCGCTCCTGACCCACCGCAGGGACGTCCTCGAGGACGTCATGCGCAGAACGGAGGAGGACGTGGAGCGGCTCGTGGAATGGTGCAAGCGGCCGCACAGCACGTTTGGCATTGCAACGCTCTACAATCCCTTTCCCAACTTCTCGCTGGCCGAGGATGTCACCCAGGCCTATAACGATCGCGTCCGTCGCATCGCCCTTCGCCATGGCCTGGTTGTCGTGGAGGCTTACAAGGCGTTTCGCGGCCACGAACAGGAATTTGTCGAGCACTATCGGAGCGGTCAATTCCGCGACTTGCGCTTGTTCCGCAATCCGATTCATCCCACGGACGAGGGTCACGAGGCCCTGGCCAAGTCGTTCTTTCAGGCTTTGCAGCGGGCGCGTTCCAAGGAGCGCGCAAGGGCGGCGAGCGGGCGCGCAGCGCGTCGGGCCTAAACGCGGCATCTGGCAGCGGCTGTCTTGACTCGGGGGCTCGGGTAGGAAACAATGGGAACGAGACTCCCCGACGGGCAGGGGGCTGGCTATGGACGCGTGGTTCGCCGCAATTCGTGACTTTGGGTTCAAGGACGTCATCGACATCCTGTTCGTTGCCTTTATGATTTATTACTTGCTGCTTCTGATTCGAGGGACACGGGCGGTACAGCTCCTGAAGGGTGTCATCGTCGTCGTCGTGGTCACCATGGTGTCGAGCCTGTTCAACCTGTCCGCATCCAATTGGCTCTTGAACCGCATTATTGAAATCGGGCTGTTCGCCATTCCCGTGGTGTTTCAGCCGGAGCTTCGGCGTGCGCTCGAGCAATTGGGCCGAGGGAGCCTGTGGAACTTCACGCTTCTGCTGCACGAGGAACCGAACATGGTTCACACCGTGAGCGAGATCGTCAAGGCCTGTCAGGTGCTCGCCAAGACGAAGACGGGCGCTCTCATCGTCATCGAGCGCCAGACGGGCTTGAACGAATACATTGAGACGGGGACGCGCCTCGAAGCGCGCGTGAGTACGGAGCTGTTCATCAACCTGTTCATTCCCAACACGCCGTTGCACGACGGGGCCGTGATCGTGCGGGGAACGCAGATTATGGCCGCTGGCTGCGTGCTTCCGCTCACGGAAAACCGGAGCCTGGACAAGCAGCTTGGCACACGTCACCGCGCGGGGCTCGGGATCACGGAGCAGTCGGACGGCGTAAGCGTGATTGTGTCGGAAGAAACAGGCCAGGTGTCGGTGTGTGTGGACGGCGTCATGCACGGGCACCTGGATGAGGAGCGATTGAACGAGTTGTTGATGCGGCTCGTGGTCCCTCAAAAGACGGGCGCGCTTTCCTTCTGGAATCGAAAGGCGGAGTCGCGATGATGGATAGGCTGCTGAACAACAAGGTGGCGCTTCGCCTGATCGCGCTCGTCCTCGCGTGCATTCTCTGGCTCGCCGTGCACGCGGAGCAGGGGTCGGGGTCCTCCGCGTCCACGGGAGTGACCGAGTCGTTCGAGCTGCCGGTGCGGGTGGAAACCTCGGCCGACGAGGTGTTGGTGTCTCAAGTTCCGACCATCACCGCCCGGGTGACGACGAACCTGTTGAGCCTGCCGACGCTGGCCTCGGATATGATGAAAGCCGAGATCGTCGCGGACGCCGAAAATCTGGGCCCGGGCACGTACACGTTGCACGTGGCGGCCGTCAACATGCCTGCAGGGGTGCGATCGTACACGCTAACGCCTTCCACCATCACGGTGACGTTGGAGCCCAAAGTGACGGTGGAGCGAACGGTGCGGGTGAACGTGGTCGGCACGCCAGGGCAGGGATATGTCCTCGGCAAGCCCGAGCTCGGCGCGGGGGTCGTCGAGGTCTCGGGCGCCGAATCCAGTGTGCAGGCCGTGGCCGAGGTGGCGGGCGTCGTGGACGCGAGCGGCCTGTCGCAGACGGCGACCAAGCTCGTCGAGTTGTTGCCGCTTGACCAAGCGGGCAAGGCGGTGCCGGGTGTGACGGTCACGCCATCCGCGATTTCGGTCACGCTGCCGATCACGTCCGCCAATCAGGCGGTGAAGCTGACGCCTGCGGTCACCGGCAGCCCTGCGCCTGGATACGCCGTCGCCTCGGTGCACCTGGAGCCCGCGAGCGCTGTGGAACAGGGGCTAGCGGCCAGCCAGCTTCCGCAGCGCGGGCTCCTCGTGCCCATCGACGTCACTGGATTGAACCGGCCCACGACGGTGTCGGTCCCGGTGCCGCTTTTGCCGGGGATGACGAGCGTTTCGCCCACGGCAGTGACGGCCGTGATCGACGTGGAGCCGTCCGCCGTCTACACCGTTTCGAACGTCCCGGTGGCCATCACGGGCGCGACGGGTGTCAAGCTGGTGACGCCTCGGACCGTGAATGTCACGGTGACGGGGATCGAGGCCGACGTGCGCGCGGTGGAGAGGGATCCGGCCGCGGTGCAGGCGTTTGTGGACGCGACCGGGTTGACACATGGCTCGGCGACGCTGCCGATTCAAATTCGGCTGCCGTCCGGTCTGTCGGCGGTGAGTGTCTCTGTGCGGACGGCCACGGTGGAGGCGGTGCCATAGACCGCGCCGGTCCGCCAAACACTGCATCTTTGCACGAATCGGCTTCTGTGGCACAATGTTTGCGTTGTGAGAGGAGCGTGGATGGGTGGGCAAATGGTTTGGCACGGACGGCGTGCGCGGTGTCGCCAATCGGGAACTGACGCCTGAATTGGCCTTTCGGTTGGGCCGCGTTGGCGCGTATGTTCTGACGGCGCGGCGGCCGGGATCGCGCATTGTCGTGGGCAAGGACACCCGCATCTCGGGTGACATGTTGGAGACGGCGCTGGTGAGTGGGATCCTGTCGACGGGCGTGGACGCGCTGCGGCTCGGCGTGATTTCGACGCCAGGCGTCGCTTACCTGACGCGGCTTCTCCGTGCGGATGCGGGCGTGATGATTTCGGCATCCCACAATCCGGTGGCGGACAACGGCATCAAGTTTTTCGGCGGGGACGGGTTCAAGCTGCTCGACGAGATGGAGGAGCGCATGGAGGCGCTGTTGGCGGAGGCGGAGGATCAGCTTCCGAGGCCCATTGGGGACGGCGTCGGCCGGATGTACGATGAGCCCGCGGCCGAGGCGTACATCCGCTTTCTGGTCCAGTCGGCGCGCGTGCGCTTCGACGGCGTGAAGGTGGTGCTCGATTGCGCAAATGGGGCGGCGTCGTTCATCGCGCCTGAGGTGTTTCGGCGCCTGGGCGCGGACGTGATCGTCATTCATGCGAATCCAGACGGCGTGAACATCAACGTCGACTGCGGATCGACCCACCCGCACATCGTGCAGCGCGCGGTGCTCCAGCACGGAGCGGACCTGGGGCTATCCTTTGATGGCGACGCGGATCGCTGCATCGCGGTGGATGAAAATGGCGAGGTGGCGGATGGCGACTTCATTATGGCCATTCTCGCGCGCGCGATGAAGGAAAAGGGAGAGTTGCGCGGGGATAAGGTCGTGGCCACGGTCATGTCGAACCTCGGCTTCATCAAGGCCATGGGCGATCTCGGCATCACCGTGCTGCGCACGGCGGTGGGAGATCGGTACGTGATGGAGCGGATGCGCGAGGAGGGCGCGTCGCTCGGCGGAGAGCAGAGCGGACACATCATTCTCCTGGATCACACCACGACGGGTGACGGGATGCTGACGGGCGTGAAACTGGTTGAAGCCGTGGTCGAGAGCGGCAAACGCTTGTCGGAGCTCTCGCGGGTCATGACGCGGTATCCGCAGATCTTGGAGAACGTGCGCGTGCGCGACAAGCGCGCCTGGCGCGACAACGCGGCCATCCAAGCGGCGCTGAAGAAGGCGGAGGCGGAGCTCGGGGACAGCGGCCGCGTGTTGGTGCGCGAGTCTGGGACGGAGAACCTCGTGCGCGTCATGGTGGAGGGCGTCGACGAGAAGAGCCTGCGCCGCGTGGTTGGCGAGATCGTCCAGGTCATTGAGGCGGAGCTCGGCGTCTAAACGTGGGCGCAATGGGAAGGGAGGGATGCCTGGCGAGGAACCGGGGGGGCTTTTTCTCGTAGAATGTCACATGCGGCTGTGAATCTGGTACGCAGCGCATGCAAAGCGCCTGGACTCGGCGAGGTGTCGAGTTGACGCGGAGGAGGTTGGCGAAAGATTCGGCGGATGCCTCCCGGTGCCCGTCCGATCGCGCCGCAAGCGAAGCCTGAAATCCACCGGGCGACCGGTGGGACAAAGGCGAGCAGATCGGATGAAGGAGGACACTGAATTTCATGTGTGGAATTGTTGGCTATATCGGCCCGAGGAATGGCAAAGACGTCGTCGTGGGCGGCTTGGCGAAGTTGGAATATCGCGGCTACGATTCTGCGGGTGTGGCGGCGCTCGCGGATGGGAACATCCGCATCGTCAAGGCGGTTGGACGCCTGGCGAACTTGGAGGAGAAACTGGCCGAGATGCCGCTCTCAGGTCAGGTCGCGATCGGCCACACGCGGTGGGCGACGCATGGTAAGCCGTCGGACGAGAACGCACATCCGCATCAGGACTGCAGCGGCCGGTTTGCCATCGTGCACAATGGCATCGTGGAAAACTATCTCTCCCTGCGTGATGAGTTGATCGCGCTGGGACACGAGTTTCGGTCGGAAACGGACACCGAGGTCGTCGCACATCTCATCGAGGAGATGTACAACGGCGATTTGTTCGAGACGATGATCGCCGTGGGCAAGCGAATCCGTGGCGCGTACGCGCTGGTGGTGATGGGCAAGGATCACCCGGATGAATTGGTCGCGATTCGCCGCGCGAGCCCGATGATCATTGGCCTGGGCGAGAAAGAGAACTTTGTCGCGTCGGACATCCCGGCGATCCTCGAATACACGCGCGACATCTACGTGATGGAGGACGGCGAGATGGCGGTCCTGCGCCGGGACGGCGTCGAGTGCTTCAACATGGACGGCGAGCCCGTGAAGAAAGAGGTCTACCACGTGACGTGGGATGCGGTCAGCGCGGAGCGCGGCGGTTACCCGCACTTCATGTTGAAGGAGATTCACGAACAGCCGCGCGCGGTGCGGGATACCTTGCGCGGAAGGGTCTCGGAGGATTTCAGCCGCGTCGAGCTTCCTGAACTGGGTCTCTCGGACGAAGACCTTCGGGCGATTGACCGGATTCACATTGTCGCGTGCGGGACGTCGTGGCACGCGGGGCTCGTCGGGAAGGCGGCGATCGAGGCGTTCGCGCGGATCCCGGTCAATGTCGAGATCGCCTCAGAATACCGGTATGCGAATCCCATCGTGACGGATCGGACGCTGGTCATCGCCATCACGCAGTCGGGCGAGACGGCGGATACGCTGGCGGCCATGCGGGAGATGAAGAAGCGCGGGGTGCGGGTGGTTGCCATCACCAATGTCGTCGGCAGCTCGGCGGCGCGCGAGGCCGACAGCACCATCATCACGTGGGCAGGTCCTGAGATTGCGGTGGCGTCGACCAAGGCGTACACGACGCAGCTCGTGGCGCTGTACCTGTTGGCCGTGCGGTTGGGCATGAGCCGGCAAACGCTCACGGCGGACGAGGCGCGCGAGGTGCTCACGGGGCTCGACAATCTGCCACAGGTCGTCGAGCAGGTGCTGGACACGGCGCCGCAGATCGAGTCATTCGCCAAACGGTATAAGGACGCGCACGATACGTTCTTTATCGGCCGCGGGATCGATTACGCCGTTTCGCTTGAAGGCGCGTTGAAGCTTAAGGAAATCTCCTACATCCACGCGGAGGCCTATGCCGCGGGCGAACTGAAACACGGCACGTTGGCGCTCATCACGGATGGAGTTCCGGTCATTGCCCTCGCGATGCAGCCGGAACTGTACGAGAAGACGCTGTCGAACATCGTCGAGGTGAAGGCGCGCGGCGCATTTGTCCTGGGGCTCACCTGGGTGGGCAACGAGGACTTGGAGAAGACGGTGGATGAGGTGATTTATCTGCCGAAGACCTTGCCGCTGCTTGCGCCGGTGGCAGCTGTGATTCCGTTGCAGCTTTTGGCGTACTACGCGGCTGTGGCGCGTGGAAACGACGTCGACAAACCGCGCAATCTGGCGAAGAGCGTGACTGTGGAGTGAACAAGACAGGCGAACCGGGGGTCTCGGTTCGCCTGTTTTCCGTTGAATCACCATGCCGAGTCTGACTTGTCTATTTTGTCTGTCTTGTCTGCAGTATAAGAATGGATATGGCGAGGTGAATCCTTCATGGCTCTTGACGAAGCTCTTCGCGGCGTATCTTCGTGGATGGAGATGGACCGGCGCTACGTGTGGCATGGCATGGTCACGCATCAAGCTGCGAAAAACCCGCTCGCCATCGTGGCCGGAGAGGGGGCCTATGTGGTCGATCTCGACGGACGGCGCTACCTGGATGGCATGGCCGGGTTGTGGTGTGTGAATCTCGGCTATTCCCAGCCGAAACTCGCAGAGGCGGCCTATGCGCAATTGAACACGATGCCGTATTACCCGCTCACGCATACGCATCTTCCGGCTATTCAACTGGCTGAGAGGCTCAACGAGTGGTTGGGAGCCGAGTACCGCGTGTTCTTTTCCAACAGCGGTTCGGAGGCCAATGAGGTCGCCTTCAAAATCGCGCGCCAATATCATGCGCAGCGAGGGGAAGCCCACCGATGGAAAATCCTTTCGCGCTATCGCGCGTACCACGGCAACACCATGGGCGCGCTTGCTGCATCCGGACAATTTGATCGGAAGTACCGCTATGAGCCGCTGGCGCCGGGTTTCGTGCACGTTCCTCCGCCGGATTGTTACCGCTGTCCGTTTGGCCGTACGCCATCTTCCTGCAGACTGGAGTGCGCCCATCACATCGACGACGTCATGCGTTGGGAGATGGACGAGACCGTCGCTGCGATGGTCCTGGAGCCGGTGATCACCGGCGGCGGCGTTCTCGTTCCGCCCGAGGGTTATCTGAAGGCTGCGGAGGAGATTTGCCATCGGCACGGGGCTCTGCTGATCGTAGACGAGGTCATTTGTGGCTTCGGCCGAACCGGAGCGCCCTTCGGCCACCAGCGGTTGGGCGTGAAACCGGACATCGTCACGATGGCCAAAGGGATCACGAGTGGGTATCTGCCGCTTGCCGCCACGGCGGTTCGGAAAGATCTCTATGACGCGGCGTTTGCGCGCGACGACGACGAGCATGCCCACCTTCGCCACGTGAACACGTTTGGCGGCCACCCAGCCGCTTGTGCGGTGGCGCTGGCCACGCTCGACATCATGGAATCGGAACACCTTGTGGATCGCGCTCGCGATCTCGGCGACGCACTTGCGCGAGAGCTCGAACGCCTTCGCGGGCTGCCTGCGGTGGGGGACGTGCGTTCGTTCGGGTTTCTGGCCGGCGTCGAGCTCGTCGAGGACCGGGACGCGAAAACGCCCGCGACAGCCGCCTTCGCTTCTCAGGTCGTGGCCGAGTGCCGCAAACGCGGCGTGATCGTCGGTAAAACGGGGGATACCACGCCCGGGGGCCACAACGTCATCACGCTGTGTCCGCCTTTTGTCGTCTCGGAGGAAGAGGTTCGCCATATGGTGGACGTGCTGGGCGACGCCTTGGATGCGCTCATGTGAAAGTGTCGGTGCGGCGGGCATGGGCTGCGCGCGGGCTGGGCTGCAGCTCTCGACACAGCGGCGCCCGGATGTCCACCGCGGCGCGACGTCCGGGCGCTATGCCAGCCGCATCTGCTGTGTTGGCTTCGGCCTCGCAACGTTCGTCGACAGAGCGGGGAGCTTGTCGTACACCGCCTCAAGCATCCGTCCGACGCGATCCGCCATCACACTCGGGGAATAGGGCATGCCCTGCTGCAGCCACCACTCGACAGTGCCGACGTACGCGTTGACGACAAACTGCAGGATGGCGTCCTCTTCCGGCAATGGATCGCGGCCCACGACGCGCCGGATCTCGCGGGTGAAGGAGGCCATGCAGGACTCGACGTACCGGCGCCGAAAATACGGAGCGCCTGCTTGGGTCAACATGATGCCGAAGAAGTCGTAACGATCCGCCAGATACTGAAAGCAGTGTTCGGTCGCCGGGACCCAGTCCAGGTCGCACACGCACTGCCCGAACTCGTCCATCTCTCGGATCGCTTCTTCCATGATGCGATCGAGCAGGTCGTACTTGTCCAGAAAGTGGAGGTAGAAGGTTTTTCGGCTGACGTTGGCCCGCTCCGAGATGTCCTGCACGGTGATGTGATCGAAATCCTTTTCCTTCATCAACTCGACGAAGGCATCGCGGATGGCCTGCCGCGATTTTTGCACGCGCCTGTCCACGCGCATCCCCTCCTCACGTGCTCGCAGTCTGGCCCGTAGGAAACGCCCGTAGGAAACACATCCTGCCTGGGTGAGTAGTAATGCACACGGGTGCGCCATCTGTCCATGGCCAGGCATACGGCCTACGTTACAATGATACACGGATGCGTCGTATTTCACATCCGTATCGCATGGACAGAGGAGGTCGGGACGATGCAGGTCAAGGCTCGCGGAGTACTGAGCAAGGAGAGTCCCTTTCACGCCATAGAGATCGAGCGGCGGGAACTTCAGCCGGACGATGTACTGATCGAAATTCAGTACTGCGGCATCTGCCATTCCGACATTCACGCCGCCCGAGGCGAGTGGGGTGAAGTTCGATACCCATTCGTGCCAGGCCACGAGATCACGGGAGTCGTGACTCGCGTCGGCACGCAGGTGACCAAGTTCCGTCCCGGCGATCGCGTCGGTGTCGGCTGCATGGTCGACTCATGCGGCGAATGTGAAAACTGTCGCCGGGGCGACGAGCAGTATTGCGTCAAGGGGAACATCCAGACCTATGGCAGCATCGATCGCTACGGCCAGTACACCATGGGCGGATATTCCACGCACATCGTCGTGAAGGAGGACTTTGTGCTCCGCATCCCAGACGCGCTGCCGCTGGACAAGGCCGCTCCGCTTCTTTGCGCGGGGATCACGACGTATTCGCCGCTGCGCCACTGGCAGGCGGGCCCGGGGAAAGAAGTGGCGGTGATCGGGTTCGGCGGACTGGGTCATATGGCGGTCAAGCTTGCCAAGGCGATGGGCGCAGACGTCACCGTGCTCTCCCAGTCGCTGCGCAAGAAGGAAGACGGGCTGCGGCTTGGCGCGAAGGCCTATTATGCGACGAGCGACCCGCAGACCTTCCGCGATCTCGCCGGCCGCTTCGATCTGATCATCAACACGGTCTCGGCCAAAATTCCGATCAGCGCGTATCTCGCGCTTCTCAAGACGGACGGCGCACTCGTCAACGTCGGCGCGCCGCCGGAGCCGCTCGAAGTGAACGCCTTTGCGCTCATCGGGCAGCGCCGCACGTTTGCGGGTTCCTGCATTGGCGGGATCCGCGAGACGCAGGAGATGCTCGACTTCTGCGCCGAGAACGGCGTGACGCCGGAAATCGAGGTCATTTCGGCGGACGAGATCGACGCGGCGTGGGAGCGAGTGCTGAAGTCCGACGTGCGCTACCGATTCGTCATCGACATCAGCACGATGCGCGGCTGATCCTGGGCGTTGCTAGCCCGCAGGTCGTTTGCGCGTTACAATGGAACCTGGATGGTTGGAGAACGGAGGCACCGGCACCGGCCTCCGTTTTCTCGCGTTTATCGAGGGAGTGAGCGTATTGACCCGGCAGGAGAGCCCCTACCGGTGGGCAGTCCTTTTCACGGCGCTCGCCGCGTACTACCTCATCGTCAGTCAACGGACCGCGCCTGGATTGGTGACCAACCAGTGGATGGGCGAATTTCACGTTTCGGCGGGGCTCCTCGGCCTGATGGACAGCATGCAGTTCATGGCGTACGCGCTGCTCCAGGTCCCGGTGGGCATTTTGGCGGATCGGTTTGGCCCCAGCCGATTCCTGATGTTCGGGACGCTGACGAACGCGCTGGGTACGCTCGCGACGGGCGTCGCCACGCACACGTGGGTCTTGTTTGTAGCGCGGTTTCTCGTCGGCGTCGGCGATGCCACCATCTTCGTCAACCTCGTCGCCGTCATCAATGAGTGGTTTCGAGCACAAGAGTTCGTCGCGCTGCTCGGCATCATCGGCGTCGCCGCAGGACTGGGGTCGCTGACTGCGACGGTGCCGTACGCGCTTTGGATCCACGCCTGGGGCTGGCGCAGCCTGTTTATCACCGTGAGCCTTGTGCTGTTTTGCGTCGCCGCAGGTTTGTACGAGATCCTCGTGCGGCGGCCGAGGCGAATGTTCGCGACTCCCACGGTTCGAGCTGGCGAGCCGGTGCGTCCCCCGAGCGTCCGCGCCGCCATTCGGGAGACGTTTACGTCTCGTCAGGCCTACGCACTCGCGATGTGCCACTTCGGGCTCGTCGGCACATACGTCGGCTTCATGGGCTCCTGGGGCGTCGCGTACCTGATGCAGGTGTTTCACATGCCGCGATCGGCGGCGAGCGCCATTCTGATGCTGGGGCTTTTTGGCGCCATGGCTGGTGGGCCCGTCACGAGCTGGCTGGCCAGCCGCTTGGGCCGTCCGAAGCGCCTGTACACCCTGGTGCACGCGGTCACCTTCGCAAGTTGGCTTTTGTGGTTTGCCGCCGGCCCGCGCCCCTGGCTCGGCCTGGTGCTGCTCTCGCTCGTGCTCATCGGCTTTGGCAACGGCGGGAGTTCCTTGACCTTCGCCATCGCGCGGCAGACCTTCCCCGTGGAGCGCGTCGGCGTGGTATCGGGCTTCGCCAACATGGGCGGCTTCGTCAGCGCCGTGCTCCTGCCATCGGCCTTCGGCGCCGTGCTCGACCACGTTCCGGCCGATCGCGTCCTTGGCTTTCACTTCGGACTCGCCATTCCGGTCCTCTTCACCGCGGTGGGCCTCGCGGGGGTGCTCCTGGCGCGCGACGCGAGACGTTCCAGGGTCATCGCCGTGCAGGAGACCCTCTGAGCAAGGCCCAGACACACCGCGCTTGGCGTGACGCCCATGAAGCCCGGTGTCATCGCACTGGGTGATACGTGAGGTTTTGCACAAACGCCCGCATCCGGCGGAGCGCTTCCTCGATGAGCGCTACGGACGTGGCGTACGAACAGCGCACAAACCCCTCGCCGGGATCGCCAAACACGTTGCCGGGTACGACGGCCACGCCCTGTTCGAGCAACAGCCGCTCGGCGAACTGTTCCGAGCTGAGGCCCGTGGAACGGATGTCTGGAAACGCATAGAACGCGCCGCGCGGTTCGTGGCAAGGCAAGCCGATTTCGTTCAGCCCGGCGACAATCAGCTTTCTGCGCCGGTCGTAGCTTTCCACCATGCGATCCCGTTCATCGTCTCCGTTGCGCAGGGCCTCCAGCGCCGCTCGCTGCGCCATGTGCGGCGCACACATGATGGTGTATTGGTGAATCTTGAGCATCGCCGAGAGAATGGGTTCCGGCCCGGCTGCGTAGCCGATCCGCCAGCCCGTCATGGCATAAGCCTTGGACATGCCGCTCACGACCACCGTCCGTTCTCGCATGCCCTTGAGGGACGCGATGCTGACGTGATGGCCTCCGTATGTCAGTTCTGCGTAAATTTCGTCCGAAACGACGAACAAGTCGTGGCGAACGACAACGTCCGCGATGGCTTCCAAGTCCGCCTTCTCCATGACAGCGCCGGTCGGATTGTTCGGGAAGCAAAGCACCAGCACCTTGCTGCGCGGCGTCACGGCCCGCTCCAAGGCCTCCGGCGTCAATCGAAACCCGTCTTCCGCGCGCGTGGGAATCTCCACCACGTCGGCCCCGGCGAGAAGCGCACACGGCTTGTAGCTGACATACGTCGGCACGGGAATCATCACTTCATCGCCTGGGCACACCAGCGCTCGCAGCGCCAGGTCAATGGCTTCGCTTCCCCCCACGGTCACCAGCACTTCACTCGACGGATCGTACGCAAGTCCGAATTTCGTCAGATATTTGGCGATCTCGACGCAGAGCTCAGGCAATCCGCGATTCGGCGTGTACGTTGTGTAGCCTTGTTCCAACGAGTACATGCACGCCTCGCGCACGTGCCAAGGCGTGACGAAGTCGGGCTCGCCCACTCCGAGCGAGATGACGTCCTGCATCTGACTGGCGAGATCGAAAAAGCGGCGGATGCCGGAAGGGGGCAGATGACGAACGACGGGCGACAATCGATCATACAGCGTGTTCATGGCGTGATCATCAATCGCCTTTCTCCATCGGTGTCGTCGTAGATGACGCCATCCGACTTGTACGTCTTGAGGAGGAAATGCGTCGCCGTGGACGTCACGTTTTCGAGCGTGGACAGCTTCTCGGAGACAAAGCGCGACACTTCGCGGATGTCGCGGCCGACGACCGTCACTTGCAGGTCATATCCCCCGGACATCAGGGCGACGGATTTCACTTCCTCAAACCGATAGATCTTGCGGGCGATGGCGTCAAAACCGACCTCTCGCTGCGGCAGCACCTTGACGTCGATCACGGCCGTGACTTGGTTGACAGGGAGCTTTTCCCAATTGACGACGGCCGAATAGCGCAGGATGACGTGCTCCTGCTCGAGTTCCCGAATGGTGCTCTCGATGACCTCCGGCGATTCGCCGAGCATGCGAGCGATGGTTTCGGAGCTGAGTTTGGCATTCTCGTGAAGGAGATCACAGATCTTGAGGCTCAGTGCGTCGTTCATAGGATTCTCCTCTGTAGACCGCGTTGTGACCGGAAGTCGCGTGTGCCTTCCATTGTAACACAGAAGAGCCGAGTGTGCCGGAAGATTTCGATGAAAGGCGTGCAACCGCCGAGATGGGGCGAGGGGAGCGAATCACTGGGTTGAATTCGGTCAAAAAGACTTTGCGACATGACAAAATACATGGTACAATAGAGGAAAGTTATGAATCCTGTAGGAGTGATAGGATGCCGAAGACGGTGGAGACCAGCCTCGGTAAGGTGCAGATTGCGGAAGAGGTCGTCGCAAAGATTGCGGGCATGGCCGCGTTGGAATGTCCTGGGCTGGCCGGCATGGCGCCGCGCCGCCAGGTGATGGACCGCCTGAACGAGGTGCTTCGGCGAGAAAACCTCGAGCGCGGCGTGGACGTCCAGATCGGGCCGAATGGTGATGACGTCAAGGTCGGACTCTACATCATCGTGCAGTACGGCGTGAACATTTATGATACTGCTGTGAACGTCCAAGAGCGAGTGGCGGACGCGCTGAATCGGTACATCGGTATGGATAACACCCAAATTCACGTCTACGTTCAAGGCGTGGATTTCGGCGAAGGCAACCGTTAATCGCTTACCGTTCTACAGGATAGGAGAAAACGCCGCCGGGCCATCGCCCGGCGGCGTTTCACATACCGTCGCGCGAGCGCCCGCGGTTCGCGAAGAACGCCAGAAGGCGCTCGGCGATACCCGCGATGGATCCTTCACGCTCCCACGCGCGGCCAAACCCGTAGAAAAGAGCGACCAGTACCGCCAGCAACACCATGCGCCAAAAACCCACGATCATCCAGACAATCCACACCAGCACGCCGATCATCAAGCCATGGTATCGATGAGGCAGGGATATCACCCACTCCCAAGCTTCCCGCAACCACTCACGCACTCGTACCACTCCAAACTCGGTTCATCGGCCGGTTCCCGTCGCCAAGCTCCGTGACCTGCACAAGCACGCGCTCGATGGGCACGTGGGTGGTTTCCTCCAAGTACGATTTCACCACAGTCTGCGCCTCTCGCGCCAGTGCGGCGATGTCGATGTCCGGCAGGACCTGCATGCGCAGGTTGAGAATCAGGCCGCCCTGACCGTGGCGCACCGCGGTTTCAAACGACGATACGCCGCGCAGCTGCGAGCCCTTGCGATTCGCCAGCTGCACAATGGTCTGATGCGCGATGCGGATGGGGCCGTGATCGCCCGTCACCAAAACCGAGTCCACCTTCGGATCGCGCGGTTTGCGCCGGAAAAAGAGAAAGCGGATGGCGATGAGCGCGGTGACCGCGCCCACCACCATGGTCACGTCATTGTACGGCTGGCGCGTGAGTTCCATCTGGGCCCAGCCCACGGGTACAGCCGCGCCTACCAGAACCACGGCGACGCCGAGGATCAGGGACACAATGGAGAGGATGAATAGCAAAAGCCGATCAAACCAATTCACCTTCATTCCCCCTTTCTCGAGTGGCCCTTCACTTGTTCATCTGATCTTTGGCCTTGTCCGCCGCGCGATCCGCCGCGTCCTTCGCCGCATCGGTGCCGCGCTCCACAGCCTGTTTGGCTTGTTCGAGACCGCGTTGGACGGCGTCTTTCGCGGCGTCGACGCCTTCTTTCACCGTCTGCTTTGCGCTGTCGACCTGCTCAGGCGTCGCGGCTGTGTTGCCGGTCGTGTTGACCTTGTCCGCCGCATGTCCGACCGCGGACTGGGTTGCATCCGCCGCCTTATCCACCGCGTTTCGCGCCGCGTCGGCCGCCTGGCTAGCCGCGTCTCGAACGGCCGAAGCTCCGCGCTGGGCCGCGTCCTTCGTCGCGTCATAAGCGGACTGCGCCGTCTCTTTCACCGCCTCGAGCCCCTGCTGCGCCTTTTCCGCCGCGGCCTCCATCGCTTGCTGGGTCTTCTCCTTTGCGGTGTCGACCACGTCCGCCGTCTTCTCCTTGGCCGCCTGCGTCGCAGACTGCACCTTGCTCTTCGCCGTGTCGTACCCTTGCTTCACCAGATCCGATCCCTGCTGAATCAGATTCGAAACCTTACCCGGCAATCCAAATCCCTCGCCTTCCTCGTCTTCATCGCGCAGCGACAGGCCCACAACATGGACATTCACAGCCGACACGCGCAACCCGGTGTAGCGCTCGACGGAGGTCTGCACATGCTCCTGAATCTGCGAAGCGACATCCGGGATGCGATAGCCGTACCGCATGACCACCTGCACGGTCAGCGTGCACGACTGCGCCTCGTTGGAGAATTCGACGCGCACGCCGCGCGTGAGGTTGCGGCGGCCCGTGATCTGCTCCGCCAGCCCACTCATGGTCGATCCCGCCATTTTCGCGACACCTTCGATCTCCGACATGGCAACGCCTGCAATGGTCTGGATCACATCCTCCGCGATGTGGATGGTCCCGCTCTCCGCCAGGGTATATTCCAAGTTCGCCATAGCTTCGCCCTCCTGTTCAGTCTCGATCACGTCTTCTCCTGCCCGACATCCAAGGTTCGGCATCGGACGATGAGCACGCGTTTCTTCAATCGCGTAATCCGCGTTTGTCGAAGCTGCGTGAGTCGCGCGTCCCCATGCCTTCCGCGTATCCGGGCTTGCCGCACGGGCCGGCGCCTCGCGGCCGCCGCGTGCGTGTCCATGGTCACACCGACTCGAGCCGACGCACCACGCTCCTCTCACGAAGAGTTGGTTTGTGTGCGATTGTATCAAATGATATCTAAAAAGGAAAGCAACGAATGAATGAAAATAAAATTGTATAAAGATACATTCCGTGTAAATGCATCTTTTCCGCAGACGAGTTTGTCTGCCGACCTCGCTGTGTCATGCCGTTCTTGTTGCAAACGCGTTGTGTCGAATCTGGCTGTGGCGCCATGGTGCAGGAAGTTCTGAGGAGCAAGAGGTCTGTTTGTGGCCTTCCAAGGATCTGCTCCGCCTGGCAACGGTGGACGCAGGCTCATCGCGCATGCCGTACCAGTACAGGTATCCTATCGGAAGCATAAACCAATCCGCTTTCCAGGACAAGCTTTCCTGTCGAAAAAAGTCGATTACGCTCATTCTTCCAAACACCCAGGCAATCGCCGGACCGGAAGATGATGGGGCGCGCACGCGCAAACGCGTCCCGTGCGCGCGTCGACCCGTCCGCGCGCCATGCGGACTGGATACCCGGAGGGGGTTTGGTGTACGATAAAGAAGAGCCGTGGCCCCCGTGGCCTCACGGAGAGGAGCGTGTTCGTTGGACGATACACATGCGCACACCCACAGCTATGAACCGATGAAGAGCGATCTCGTCCGGCGGCTGCGCCGCATCGAAGGACAGGTGCGCGGACTTCAAAAGATGATCGAGGACGGCCGCTACTGCGTGGATATCCTGGTTCAGATCGCGGCCGTCAAGAGCGCCCTGCATCAGGTGGGCCTGTCCATTCTCGAGTCGCATACGCGGGGGTGCGTCGCCGACGCGCTGCGGGAACGGGATCGCGAACAAGAGAAGGTGGACGAACTCATTCACGTGCTTCGCCAGTTCACGAAGCTTTGAGGCGGCCATCGTTCCAGCCGCCGTCCGCTCAGGGGAGATTCCTGCGAGAGGAGGTGATCCGATGGCTACGACCACGCTGCGCGTGAAGGGCATGACGTGCGACGGATGTGTGCGCTCGGTGACGCGCGCGCTCTCGGCTGTGGAAGGCGTGACGTCGGTCGACGTGAGCCTCGAGAAGGGGGAGGCCGTCGTCACACATGCGGACTCGACGCCTGTGTCGGCTATCCGGACGGCCGTCGAAGAGGCGGGCTACGACGTCGAGTAAACTCGGCGCACACGCATTTCCATGTATCGGCGACGCGGATGGAATCATCTTCCTCTGTGTTGCGCGCCTTGGAGGCACGCGATCCCGCTTCCGAGCGTATAAA
This sequence comes from Alicyclobacillus vulcanalis, assembly GCF_900156755.1. GTDB lineage: Bacteria > Bacillota > Bacilli > Alicyclobacillales > Alicyclobacillaceae > Alicyclobacillus > Alicyclobacillus vulcanalis. Next base: position 84 of record NZ_FTOO01000003.1, on the reverse strand, counting down.
GTTTGAGTAGGGTTTGCTTCTGGGAGGATTCTCCGAGGCAAAAGAGAAGAGACCTCACTGAGACAAGAAAAAGCCCGCGTTGCA